>JBBTVO010000047.1:0-31675 GCA_038063195.1 Patescibacteria group bacterium | reverse complement strand
CAGCGGTAAAACCCCGCTGAGAAACCGAGGACTCTTAGTCCTCGGAGGTTTATTCTTTTGGGGATGCTACTGTTTCACTTAAAGCTTTGAATACGCGATATATAGAATCATCATAGCCAACTGCATTGTAATAATTACCTTTTTCTGTAAAATATGAGACGGAATCGTCCTCCGATAAGTTTCTCATTTCATTTATGAATTGAGGAGAACTAGGAGTTTTGGTAACTATCCAATCTTTAATGACAAGATGAATTAATGGAGGATAATAATGAAACCTTTCTTTTAGACCAAATCGTAGAGCTGAATTGTTAATTAATAAATAGTGACAGTAGCCATGAAAAGTGTATACCTTTGCAATCCCTTCCAGCTCTTTCTTGAGCTCATCTTCTAGATTATTTATGAAAGTTAAGGCTAAATGATCATTTTCATAACCGGAGGAGTTATTAATAGCTTTTTTAAACAAAGTCGTTTTACCTGTTCCGGGACCTGCAACTACAAGTTTTTTAGTAGCTGGAGAATTTAAAATATCGGTGATTAACTTATTAACCTGATCGTTAAAACTAGCCTCGCTATTCATAGTTTTCCTAGGCAATCTTATAAGGGTAGATTTTAGCAGATATCCAGTTAGCAAGCTATCCAAAAAAGTTGTATAATACGAAATGATTATGGGTCTAGATCAATTAGGCAAACGTATAAAAAAAGCTAGATTAAAGGCAGGCTTAACGCAGGCTGAAGCTGCCGAAAAAGCAGAAATTCATGCTAATTACTTCGCTCGCATAGAAAGAGGCGAAGTAAACCCTTCCTACGAGATATTGGAGGGCATAGCGAGGGCATTAAAGATTAAGCTGTCAGAAGTAGTCCCTTCTTAGATAAATTTATTCATATTGAGGAAATTAAACGCCTCTGTTGCCAATTCTGAACCTTGAATTCTTCTCATGATTTCTCTACTTCTCGTTTGAGAAAGAATATTTAAACTACCTTCCCAAAGTATAGTTCTATCAATGATTGCTAATTTTCTATGGTGGTTGCCTACGCAAAGTAAAGTCTGTACCCCAATATTTTCAAATTTCTGTATTTCAGCCTCGGCTTGCTTCGCAAGTATTTCATCATGTTCCTCCGGATTTCTCGTAATTATATAAACACTTACGCCATTCTTGACTAAGCTAATAAAAATTGGCGTAATTTGCCTCATTCTTTTAGAAGTTATGTAAGGACTCTCGATAATGACTTCTTTCTTACATCCTCTTAAATCTTTCATAAATTTATGATAAAATGTAAGCTCATCATAAAGTTTTGATGATAGCAGTGAAGCGCTTGAGGATAACCTACGCTTATGGAAGATCATGGTTTGCTTCCTCCTCTCCCGCTTGATATGCTTGCATTAGCTTTGTGAAGAAGGCTAGAAGCGGTTCAAAATAAAACCTGTCTTCTGCACAAATGAAGCAGTTTGATATATTTCTCCCTCGTGATATAATCCCTATCATGTCAACTCCTGAAATAGATTCACACACAACATATACTGTTCGTGTTCCAAAAAGTGGAATGCCCAGCATCGAAGCAATACTTGCCTTAGGGCTTAAACACCAGGCTATAGAATCAGTTGTCGTTTCTAAGCCACGAAAAATTGAATCAACATGGAGAGAGGAGCTTCTGGAACTTCATGGGCTAATTGAGCAAACTGAGACAGCACTTTTAGAGAGCAACCCCATTGCCTTAACAGGCTTTCATCAAATTCTGGAAGCAGAGCGTGATAAATTTAAAATAAGAGGTAATAAGACTTTCAGAACTACACAAGACTTCGCAGTAGAAGTAGTAAGACTATTTTACAAAAGCTATAAGGCGCATGCAAGCTTAGATGAACGACCCGTCAAGAAAACACCTGGTAAATTAACTTATAAAAAAGTGGGGGATAAAAATTTATCACCTCGCCAGATCCGCATACTGATAAAAGGAAGGGGGTTGAATGGAGAAACCGTTTCGCCTGAGAAAATAGGGGATTCTGAAGGACTTAAGCCCCAACTTTATAATGGTCAGATAGAACAAGTCATACGCAGTGCCGAACAGAGAATGCTCTTTGCGTTGACACCAGATTATGTCTATCGCCCGTAGTGCAGATAAAGCCCAATCTCTCAAATTCATACGGATTAAAATACTAGCCTTAATCTCTCAAAATCTGCTATAATCGATTCGATCTGTGCATCGCAAAGCGCACAGATAATATAGTATAATCGGGCGATTAGCTCAGTTGGTAGAGCGTTGCGTTTACATCGCAAATGTCGCGGGTTCGAGACCTGCATCGCCCACATTTTGACAAGCTCAATGCAAGCGCGCCGAGATAGCCAAGGTGGTCAAGGCACCTGTCTGAAGAACAGGCCATGTGTGTTCGACTCACACTCTCGGCACAGGACAGTATATATAGTATCTATCGCGCGAGTAGTTCAGTGGTAGAACGTCTCGTTGCCAACGAGAAGGTCGCCGGTTCAATCCCGGTCTCGCGCTCAAAAATAAGCATTTTCTTCAAATTGCTCCAGACTGATATGCTTTGATAATCATTTAGTCTCTTGACTGAATTCTAATTTTAATCTTAAATTAATTCATTAATGAAAAAAATCAACCTGTCCTGGTTTTTGCCTTCACTTCTTATTTTGGGCGGTATAGCAATTTTCCTCGGCAATTCAATGAAGGCTCAATCTGCATCAGCGGATCATATAGTAATCTCCGAAATTCAAATTGCGGGAGCTTCAGCGAGTGCTGATTTTATTGAAATTTATAATCCAACATCCCTCCCTGTCAATTTATCTAGCTTTAATCTCGTTAAGAGGACTAGCAGTGGTTCAAGTGACACACCGATTGTCAATTTTGGCTCAAGTGACGTAATTGCCTCGCATGGTTTCTTACTTTGGTGCTTTAATGATATTTCCTCAAATTTAGGATGCGATAAGCATTCAGCGGATACGATTAGTAATAACAATAGTATTGCGCTTCGGGATGGAGCCGTAAATACGGGAACTATAATAGATGCAGTTACAATTGGAGTGGCCCTTCATACATTGGGAGAGGGAGCCCTACCCACAACTCCGTCCGCAGGTCAAAGTATTGAGAGGAAAGCAAATTCTTCCTCAGATGTAACGTCCATGGGAAGTAGCGGCAGCGATGAACTCGCAGGGAATGGTGAGGATACTGATAATAATTCATCTGATTTCGTATTAAGAGCTGTTTCCCAGCCGCAGAATAGCTCCTCGGCACTAGAGCTTGTTTCTACTCCAACGCCTTCAGAGATTCCAACTCCAACAATAACACCCACCCCAACTTCCACAGATACTCCAACACCTACTCCGACTGAAGCTCCTTCGCCTACGCCTACTTTAGAGCCCACATCCACACCTATACCAACTCTAGCTCCTACGGTATCTCCGAGTCCAACGCTTGCAATTACCCCAACGCCAACAACTGTTCCTAATTTCCCAAGGTTCACGGTGGTCTGTACCACAAAAATTATCACCCTTAACTTTAGATTCTTCCAAATTCAAATCCCCTTCCCCATCTGCCGTCTGGTTAGGGTTTAAAATTGCCCTAAAAATATTCTTATTGTATAGTTGAAGAGTGAAAAGGAGAGCAATTGGATTTACTTTAGTTATTATATTTGCATTTTTAATCGCAAATATTCCTTCTCCCAAAAAATCTCCCAATGTAAATCAAGATGTTTTAAGTACTGAGAATCAAAATAAAACCGAAAAAATATCGCCAAGCCCGATTTTATCCGACTTCCCTTCTCCAACTTTTATTTCTTCAAAAAATCTAGAATCTGCGACAGTGATTAAGGTTGTGGACGGTGATACTATTACGGTTTCTTTAAACGGTAGGAATGAAACGATTAGAATAATTGGAATAAATACGCCGGAGATTGTGGATCCAAGAAAAACTGTAGAGTGTTTTGGAATTGAGTCGTCAAATAAAGCAAAGGAATATTTTAAAAGCAAGGACTATCAAGTGTGGCTCGAGAAAGATGATGGTCAAGGCGAACGGGACAAGTATCAGAGACTACTGCGATATGTTTTTACGGACAATGGAACTGTTGATTATGGATTAAGCATGATTGCGGAAGGTTACGCATACGAGTATACGTACAGCACTCTCTACAAATATCAGTTGGGGTATAAAAGTGCGCAAAAAGAAGCGGAAGAAAATAATCGCGGTCTCTGGGCAAATGATACTTGTTTGGGAGAATCGACCTCGCAGGTTGGTAGCTTGCCAACCTCGCAGGTTAAGAGCTCAAGGAGTATTGAGGGAGACAGGGATTGTAAGGATTTCAAAACTCAGAAAGAAGCGCAGGATTTTTTCGTCTCCCAAGGCGGCCCTGGCAGCGATCTGCACAAACTTGATGCTGACAAAGACGGAACTGTTTGCGAAAGCTTGCCTTAGACGTTTGGTATTCTGATACCTTTTTCCTGAAGCTCTGCTTACCGTTTTGGATTAAGGAGATATAGGAGTCCAATTAGGAAAGCTCCCAAGAGTACAGATAATATAATGAACGGCTGAAGCTTTGATGGATCCATAATATTGTCTTTATATACAGTGAAGATTAGAAATACTCCAAAGCCAACGCACAGGACCATTAAAGCAGTTAATGCTCTCAAATTTTTGTCGTGATTCTTGTTAGATTTAGAGGAAGCTGATTTCTTAGCCATTATTTACTGTGCAGCCTAAATTTTATCTAGTTATGCTAATCGGTGTAGTAATTTCAGCGTTGGGAGCAGAAACTGTGATCCTATTGTTGGCATCTTTGACTACCATGTAGTTTGTAGCAGGGCTTAAAGTGCAGTCAGTAATTGCAGCGGTGTTTAGACTTGGATCAGTAGGTATGGCTGAAATATACGTATTTAAGATGGCAGAACAAATACTTGTAGTTCCCACATCCACAGCTGCAGTTGGCGCTGTTGGAATTCCAGCCGGAAGCAAACCCTTATTGTCAGCAGCATACGCACCTATGGCATTTAGTATAGCGGTAACATTGCTTTTTCGCTGGGTATCATTCGCCTGACCAAATTGTCTTGCCGGATTAATTGCGATAAGAACGATTGAAAGAAGAATAGCCAAAATTCCAATTACTACGAGAAGTTCGATGAGGGTAAATCCTTTACTATTTTTTTGTGGCGGGCAGTATTTCATAAAATGTATCTTATTTAAATTTACATAGAAAAAATTGTCTTGTCAATAGGGAATTTTACTTCAGATTTTGCAGACCTGAAATGTTTAAATCTCCCCATGAATACTTGAGAAACACACTATGCCTTGTACCATCAGGGTAGGAGAACCCCAATTTTGAGGCTAATTATTGAATTATGGGGTTTGAGTAACCGATGCGCTTGGGGTTGATATAGCGTCGATAGATGCGGGAATAGCATTATTCTCAGATGTCTCAAGAATAGTAGGCTTTGGTGAGAGCGGTGGTGCAACTACCGTTGGGGAGCTTGTTGGATCACTTTTCGAGGAAAGGATGATTGCAACGAATATTATTAGGATAAGAAGAAGAATTGCGAAAATACCTCCTAAGGCATAAAGCCGTTTATTTTGCTTTTTCCCTTCAGGCTTTTTTTCCAAAGCTGGATTGCTAGGCGAGCTTCCATTTATCATGCTGTATTGCTTAATGGAGTCAATTTTTCTTAAAATAAAACCCAAGTCCATATTCTGTGCTAATTCTGAAAAGGTTTCCTGGAGAACTGAGCCCGGAATTACCGCATAAATTAAAAAATTTCTTTTCTCAAGCACAGATCTTATTGACTCATACACCCTATTATTTACAGCAACTACCTTTACTTTTTTGTTTAGTTTGTAGGTTTTACTTAAAACATCTTCAAATGGAACTATATCTATAAATTTTTGTATCTCCGAATCCTCTTTCCCAGTCTGGGATTCCTCAAAATCTTTCTCAAATGCAGCAGCAGAGGAATAAATTAAGATAGTGTTCTCTCCCGATAATTTATTCTGTTCAAGGAAAGAATCAATAAGCGTCTCAAATTTTTCTTTTTGAAGAAGATCAAGATAAGAAAGAACTTCTGGCGGAAAGTCAAGCTGAGCTAGGGAACCGGTCGCACCCTGATAGATAAGGATTTTGTCCGAATCTATATAGCAAGCTATATTTTGTCTATTTGAAAAATCCATTTTAAATTTCCCTCCATGAATCTATTGTCAGTACGCCATTGTTGTAAGTTGTCTCTGCCTGAATCTTTCTGACAACGTTATTATATGTCCCGGTTGCCGTAATTGTCCCATTATCTACTTCTATGGCTACGTTTCCAGATCCAACAATAAGGGTTCCCCCGCTATAATTGGAATCACGAATTATACGAAGCAATCCCTCCTCTATGCCGCTTTCCGCAATATAATAGGCATCGGCCCCCTGTTCAGCTGTGCTTGCAGATAGGATGTTTGTATAGAGTACGATTGCTTCTGCCGATATAATTGTTATACCAATAATAACGAAAAACAGCAATGTTACAAGAGCTACTCCTTTAGAGTTTTTTAAAAAAATTAATTGTTTAATCATACTTATTATTGTTTGGGCCGAATGCCAACCGTTGTTTTAAAGCTTTCCGCTTGAGGACTTCCCCGCTCAGAAATATTGCTATTTAAAGTAAAAGATATAGTAACAGTATCTGTATTGCCTCCCTGAGTATCTGAAAGATGAGTAAAACTGAGAGCGGAAGCGTTGGTATTACTGCTGTTAAGCTGGTCAGTAGTTTGGGCGCCCGTGGATGCAATTGTTATGTTTCCATTTGTCAGAGTGTATACGTATGTGATGCTATTTATTAGCAGCTCTAGAGTTGCTAATTCTGTCCCAACTGGTGGTGCGGAAACATTCTTTGCCTGCCTGATATCATAATTAAAACGGTTAAGAATGTATTGTCCATCTTGAAGAACTGAGGATGTACTTTGTGATTCAAGCTGTGTATCAAGAACCATAGTAAATAACTGGAAAAGAGTAAGTGTGAGAATTGAAAAAATTCCCATATATAGCAAGAGCTCCAGGAGAGTAAAGCCCCGGCTTTTATTTTTGATGCTCTGAAGTTTGTTATTTTTAAAAATCATAGTGAATAATTTAGCGTAACATCATAAACAACAGGTGACTGGCTAGAGTCTGTGGTACTTAAGTATGTTCGATATCTTAGGCATTGGGCAGGATTTTCGTACCCCGTGCCATTGTTGTCAAATGGAAGACTTCCGCCCACTGCAGGGAAATAGGAAGATGTCAGTCCGTCAGTTCCTACAAAATCAGTATCAGTGAATACGGTCTGATTGCAGCTGCTGGCTATGCTGTCTTTGAGGGCAACTTTATACTGAAGCGTTGTATTTTGCGGAACAGATGCAGTTGTTCTGATATTATTCCATGCGACTTCTCCTCCTGCGTCAAATGTCGCAGATTCAAAAACTCCCGAGGAGCTATAATTACTTCCGGCACCAGCTCCACCGAGGATTATCTTAAGCTCTGATGCTGCATCTCCTGTAATAATGTATGAGTATGCATAACCATTTGATTGGAGTATTGATGCGGCGCCGTTTATTCCCGTTGCGACCTGCAGATTCCCGCAATTAACGGGCAAATTCTCATTGCTAATGTCAACAACCTGATACTGATAAGTTCCTGAAGTACCGACTATAATTGCTCTGTTTCCTGTCACAACGTTAATTCCTTTAGGATTCATTCCGTTTGTGTCATATATGCCTCCCGAAACTTGAGCCGGTGAAGTTCTATTCTGGATGTTTATAATAAAAAATTCTCTTTTACTTGCGGATGAGGCTGTTGTCAGATACGCTCTCGTAGCAGTTGAATTTATTGAGACGTCTTTTCCCGCGTCACCCGCAACTGTTATCTGACCGGCTATGGTAGGATTGGTATGATTTGTAATATCAACTATCTGCAGCTGATTGGTGGTGTTATCTGTAGCAATATAAGCATAGTTTCCGATTACTATAATTCTGACTCCTGTTCCGGAAAGAGTTAGCGCCGTAGAATTGATCTGAGGTCTTGAGCCGGTTTTACTTGATAAGTCGAAAATATAAAACTTGTCCCCGCTTGTCATATATCCATAATTTCCTGACACAAAAACAGCATTTCCCGATCCATTCCCCGGGGCATTGAAGTACCCTTCTTCTTTATATTTTGTGTTGGTCGGCGGATTGGAATACTCATTAAGATTAATTATTACAACTTCCTTACTGTTGGTGTCGGTAGCAAGATACGCGTAATTTGTTTCGCCAAATACTCCATTTGTTTTATAGCCGTCGAATGTTTGCTGAAGCGTTGCAACTGGCGGATGATTGATGGTGACGTTTACATCAGCAAAGGAGACACCTGAGGCATTGTCGCCGGTTCCTGCAAAAATTCTTCCCTCGATTGCAGAGATTGCATTTGCAACTCCGCTTTTAGGCAGGTCTAAAGTGGCCAGAGTAAGATTGGGCGAGCACCAGTCGCCTCCTCCGCCTCCTGCCTCAAGAACGATCTCTCCTCCGCTCTGATTGGCAATTGCAATTCCTGTAGTTGCAGAATTTGTTGCGCCTGGTGTAAAATCCGCTACCGTAGTCTCAAGATGGGATTGGTTCTTGTGTCTAGTCAGATATAATACTGCAGAAACAGCCAATGGGATAGGATTGGACCATGAAACTGAAGATGTGATTAGTTTGATCGAGGGGTCCAGTGTTCCGCTCTGGGCAATATTTCCGTTTCCATCTCTGTACACATCTTCTATAATAATTCTACGTGTATAGTTATTGTCCAGAAGTTCTTCACCGCTTGCAAGGCTCCATGAACTTCCCGAAGGAATCGGATGGTATGTACCGGCAGAAAGATTTGCCCACCCATTTGCGCCCACAACACGTACGGCTTCTTTTGCTTCGTATAGATATGCTGTAGCGTGTTGTCTCTGGTTTTGAGTTGCTCTACCTCCGCGGGTCGCAAACAATCCAGTCAAAAGCGCCGGAAGAAGTATCGACACCAAAGCTATTGTCAGAAGCAGTTCTACGAGAGATTGTCCATTTTTCATTTTAGTTCACGCTTACTATCACTCCGTACTTATTCAGGATAACTGTTTTTTGATTTGAGCCGTTATTCTCTTTTATAGTAATAGCATTGCTGCCGTTTACAAACCCGCTTATTTCTCCTGATTGCTTGGAAAAAACCACAGCATTTCCAGGAAATGTGATATTGGTAAAAACAGAATTTGCATCGAGCATCGAAGTGAAATTGGATGAGTTCGTGCTTGAATAAGATTGGCCGGAAAATAATACATATCTGTCCTCTTGAAAATAAATTCCATAGCTATTTCCGGATCCTGCTCCAACCATTGCTTTGGTTTGTTGGCTTTTTATATCAGAAGTTAGCGTATCGATGATAGAATTAATAGAAACTTTTTGCTGGAAGTTAACTAAATTAATCGTAATAAATCCCAAAATTGTCAATGAAATTCCCAAAACAATTACTAACTCAATAAGGGTAAATCCCCTCTTGGAAAAATTAAGCATTTTCATTTTTATTTTCCGCCGACCTGACTTATTAAGCCATAAATTGGAGCTATAATTGATAGCATCATTCCTCCAACTAATGCCGCCATGAACACAAGCATAAAAGGTTCAAGAAGACTGGTTAAGGTCTTTAACATGTTGGAGACCTGGTAGTCCATGTAATCTGACATATCCTGCATGGATTTATCCAGAGTGCCGGTTTTTTCCCCTGCTTCTATAATTCTAATCATAATACCCGAGAAGATCTTTCTGTTCTCTTTAAACGCGTCTGAGAGCCTGCGTCCCGCAAGGACCGATTCCTGCGTGTAGGCTATGGACTTGGCTATATCCTTTCGCATAACAACTTCCTCTGCCAGTTGTAAGGCAGATGTGATAATAATGCCTGAGGAGAGCAATAGATACATACTTCTAAAAAACCTTGTCAGATCAATCTCTTTAACAATAGTGGAGATGATGGGAAATGAGTATAAAAAGCGAAGTACGATTTTTTTTTGAAATTTGAATAAAAAATAAATACCAGCGCCTGTAGCCAAAAGTCCAATTAGAAGAACTAATGTATTGTGTAAGATTGTGTTTGAGGCAAAAATAAGAATTTTAGTAGGAAGTGGAAGTTCAACCTTAAGCTGCGAAAATACAACAGCAATTTTTGGGATAACTACGACAAGAATTAAAAGCAGTACTCCTAAAAAAACTACAAAGATAATAAGCGGATACATTAGCGCAGATTTTATTTTGTCGATAAACTCCATATCTTTTTGGACTTGATTTTTTAAGTCCTTCAGTACAACATCAAGAGTACCTGCTTCTTCAGACGCTTTAATAATATTTATTGTAACTTTGCCAAATACCTCAGGGAATTTTGAAAAACATAAATGAAGAGGTTTTCCCTGGACAAGATCATCACGGGTAGATTCCAGAATTTTCTTCGTATTTCCTTTTGAATCTTCAAGAAGAGAATCTACAGTTTCTAAGATTGGAATTCCTGCATTAATCAAAGTAGAAAATGTGCTTATCATACTAAGCTGATCGTTGTTGGACAATGTAATATGTTGTGTTTTCATATGCCACCTACTTTTGTGACTCTCAGGACTTCTTCAAAGGTTGTTATTCCTTTAACAATCTTATCCAAGCCGTCATCAAGCATGGTAGTCATACCCTCTTCGGTTGCAGCTTTCATAATCATGTCAGAATCACTTTTTTCAGTAATAAGTTTCTTAATTCTTTCTGTCATTTCAAGAATTTCAAAAACTCCAATCCTGCCCAGATAGCCTGTAGAATGACAGACTTTACATCCCTGACCTTTGAGAATTGTTATATCCTCCGTATTGCCGAAGTGCTTGGTTGTCATATCTGCTGAGATTATCTCTTCAATACTTTGGCGCTTGATTGATAGTTGTATTTTGCAAGATTCACAAATTTTTCTGACAAGCCTTTGAGCTATGATAATATTTACAGTTGAAGCGACAAGGAAAGGTTCGACCTTCATATCTATAAGTCTAGGTAAGGCGGTAGCTGAGTCATTGGTGTGAAGAGTGGAAACAACTAAATGCCCAGTTAAGGCGGCATTTACGGCTATTCCAGCGGTCTCATTATCTCTTATTTCTCCTACAAAAATAACATTCGGATCCTGTCTTAGTATGCTTCTTAGGCCGTCTGCGAAGGTAAGATTAGTTTTTGGATTAACCTGAATCTGATTTACTCCCTGAATCCTATACTCTACAGGGTCTTCGATAGTAGTAATATTTTTCTCTCTGGTGTTTAAAATTTTTAGAATTGCGTATATGCTTGTTGTCTTGCCGCTTCCGGTAGGTCCGGTTGATAGGATCATTCCGTAAGATTTATTTATTGCCGCGTTAACTTTCTCCAAATCCTTACTGCTCATTCCCAGATCAATAAGGGAGAATTGGCGAAAATGAGAAGAAAGAAGTCTTAAGACCGCATTTTCTCCTTCGGCAATTGGTATTATGGAAACACGAAGATCAAGATTGTCATCATCAACAACAAGTCTCATTTTTCCATCCTGCGCGCTTAAGTGCTCATCTGTTCTTAGCCTTGAAAGTATTTTAATGCGGGTTAAAATTCTTTCGTGCAGTTTTCTGTCAAGATATAGCACGTCATGCAGGATTCCATCTATTCTGAAACGTATCAATAGATTTTTTTCCTCTGGTTCTATATGGATATCAGAAGCTTTATCTCTATACGCGTATTTAATAAGCAAGTCAGTTATTTTTGCAATCGGAGCATCACCTATAGCACTTGTATTTTTATTTATTTCGCTTTGCAAAAGTTCATCAAACGATTGTTTCAAGTCCTTCCTGTATAGCTGAAGTGTATTTTCTATATCTCTTTCTGTTGCGAGATAAGGAAAAATTTTAGCTTGAGTTTTCCTTGCGATCATTTCCTGAAGAGACATATCAGCGGGGTTTGCCATAGCAAGCTTGAGTCCATCCTGATCTTGGGCAAAAGGAATTATCTTATGCTTCCTTGCAAGTCTTTCAGGAACGATTCTGAATATATTTTCAGGAATCGAAATTTTTGATAAAGAAATGAATGGGCACTTGAGAAAATTTGCTATAAGGAGACCTAGCTTTTCATCTGAAATAACATCTTTTTCTATTGCGGCTTCCTGAAAAGTTATGCGTGAGTTATTCGCAAACTGCTGTAATTCGGTGAAAGTTTTTTCTGTGATTGCCCCGGAATGGAGCAGTAAGTCTTTTATTTGTGCATCGGGCAGAAGCATATATTTATAGTAACATATACGCTTCTTAAGATAAATATATTCGCTATGCTGATAAATCTATAAAACTATCGGGAAATTGAACGCCTGCTGCAACAAGTCGATCATTCAGCCTAGCGTAGTATCCTCCCCCGTTTTCTATTAGTTCGTCAGTCTTAGGATCAAGTATCGGTTCGCCGTCTGCATAATCAGGATTTCCTTCGGGATGATACAAATGAAGCCTTGCGACTTGGTTAAATACTAAATCGGCTTCCATTTGGCTTCTGTCTTTTCGGGGAACGTCTAGGAAATTAAGCTGTGTTATAACATCATTTAAGCTGAATGGCTCTCCAAAAAAGAACTTAACCTTGTGTTTGTAAGCTCCTACAGCGATGTAATAAAATCCTCCCAATGGTCCATTTGGATATTGCTGCTCTGTTCTTTCATGCGCTGTGGGTAAAAACCATATCTTTTCATCTGGCGGGGAAGAAGGATTTCTCTTAAATTGATGCCAATAATGTACAATTCCCCTCTGGGCCTGTTGCATTCCGCCCCATCTTACTCGTGTCGCCTCGGGGTTTAGCGTGATAGCATTTCCTCCAGGCGTCCCGGTTATTGTTTCGAAAGCCAGTCTCATCACTTCTTCGGAGTTGGGATAGTCAATCATGCTAGGAGAAACCATGCCTATTGTCTGAAATGAAGAAAGAAGAGCCCTAAATAATCTGCTTTTCGAATAACTGTCTTTTATAGTTACCCTACTGCGTTTTAATAATTTATCAAATTCAGTTTTTGATTTTACTGCTACTGCAAATCCTGTTGTAGTATCGGCTGTTGACCTGTGGTCAGCAATAATAAAAAGCTTAGCCCCTTGATCTAAAAGTTCCAAGGCTTTATCAATATTTTCTTTACCATGAGTTTCGTAATTAACCGGAAGAATTTTTGCCAAATTCGCTTCTCTATTATAAACTTTTGGATTTATTTCTAAATTAACTGCCATAGCTTGAATTAATTGGCTAAATATATAGTATGTTCGGGAATGTGTCAAGCAAATGCTTAGTCCAAGGTGAAGGCAAAGACGGAAATTCCGGAGTTAAAGCCTACCTGAAGAAAAGATCGTAGACTGTTTGAGTAAAGGGGTCGTTTTGCGGGGATGGGACGGCAAATGCATTTTTTTTGTTGTCACAATTCGATCTCGCAGGTTGCAGATTCATAAACCTAGTAGGTTAACGCTAATACATGTCACTCCCTATTAATTTTCATTTCAATTCTTTCTTCAGCCAGTCTTCGACGGCTTTTGTGGTTTGGCTGACTGGAAGAGAAAACAAGACGAAAGTTTCATAACTGTGTATTTTGCGTATTTCCTCTTCGACTTTTTTAAAATTTTCCTCAATAGATTCAAATAAAACTAAAACTTCATTAGCCTTGTCAATATTTCCTTTCCACCAGAAAGAAGAATTTACCGGAAGTTTTTTCGCGCAAGCAATTAGTTTCTTTTCAAGCAATACCTTCGAAATCTTATCCGCTTCCTTGTCGTCAGCACATGTTAGAAGAAAAATAGCCATTTTCATAAAACAATTATAGCAAATAAATTCCTAACTTCTTGTTATTTTAGCTCCAAGGGATCTTAAATTTTTGTCCACATTCTCGAGGCCCCTTAGAATTTGTTCTGCTCCTACAAGCGTTGTTCTTCCTTCTGCGGAAAGCGCAGCCACTAAAACTCCCGTAGCACCTCTAACGTCTTTTGGCAGATTTAAAAAATCTACAGGATGAAATTTCGTCGGTCCTTCAATTCGAAGAGTATGTGGCTTAACCTCGTCTGATTTGAACGCAGGACGAGTAATTTGCTCTCTATTAGGTGCCACAAGCTGAGTGAGTCTTGCGCCCTGCTTGCCTAGCGCATCAACATTGCCAAATCTTTCGGGATAAACATTCTCATCTACATAGCTTGTTCCATGAAGAGTTGCCAATAGCGGAGTTAAAAGTTGCTGCCAATCAGTATGACACTGTGCCCATCCCTGCCCAGGCCAGATATCAGTTTTAAGATCTACGGGTTTTAATGGATTTTGAGAGGGAAGGATATGCAGAATGCCACCACCAAAATAAAAATCTACTCCCATAGCCATTAGAATTTCCACAAATGCCTCTGTTTTGTCAGTGTGGTCAATTCCCTTAATTTCAACGTCTCCGCTTGTGATAAGTGCCATAACCGCATATGATACCATGGCGTTTGGATCAGATTTTATGCGAGTCCTTGTTCCATGCAAGTATTTTTTTCCTGCTATATGAATAAAATCTTCTCCGTTTTCGAAACCTTCTCCAACGTGTTCAATTTCTGCTCCCATATCATTGAGCATCGCAATCGTATCTTTTACCTCAGGCTCGACGTTGGGATTGATTATCCTAAATTCCCTGTCTGAAACAGCAAAGCTCAAAAGCGCCATAACGGTCGGTCCAAAAAATCTCTCCTCAAGTCTCAATTCTGTTGGTTGGTCTTGTAAGGCGAAGAATTCATGAGCAGGTCTTCCATGTGAGTCTATCGTTGGTCTACTGCCGATTCCTATACTTTCATAAATTCTTAGAGCATCCTCTCTAAACTGAAATCTTTCCGGTGCACCGAGTTGGTCTCCACCATGAGGCCCCGCTATAATCTTCCCTTTTCTTCTTACCATCGTAGGGATAAAATATCTAGATCCGGTTGTCCTCATTGAGTCTGCCCTATCTATTCTGTGTTCAGAAATACCGTTTGTAGAAATAGATACTGTTTCAGATGCTGGTTTTTCAACTTTTGCTCCGAGTTTTCTCAAAATAGACAGATTCATATCTGTGTCGCCTATCTGAGGGAAGTTATCTAATATAACCCTGTTATCTGTGAGAGTTGCCGCGGCAATTGCCTGAAGCGAAGAGTTTTTTGCTCCCGGCAGTGTGACGCTCCCCTCAAGAGGTCTTCCGCCTTCTATTGTAAACCTAACAGGCTGATCTTCTTGTCTTTCTGTATTGCCTACTCGTCTTAGAGCCTCCCCTACCATAATTTTGGAATTATACAATACAAACGCACATAATGTAAATTAATAGAGGCCTACAGACTTTTGAAAAAGTTCCAGATGAGGTCTGTGGCGAAGGCTTTGGGTATCTTTCTGTTTAATATATAATCCTGTAATCCTCCAAACCAAATATGTCTGCGATCTTCGATTATTACTAGTTCTTATTTTTCTCCGGCCAGCTCTTCATGCTTTCCTCTACAGATAGAAAATTAAACTCCCCTCCTCCATCAAATGGTACAACCTGATCTTTTCTGCCATGCAAAGCTATTAAGGGGATGCTTGAAGTAGGCGGCGGTAGTGTCAATTCATTGGATCCGGCAGTTCCTGCTATTACAGCAACTCCATCAATATCTGAGATTTGTGAAGAAAGATTATAAGCAAACATTCCCCCATTTGAAAATCCTACAAGAAAGACTTTATTTACCGCAAAATCTTTTTTTAACTTTTCAATTAAATTCTTTGCAAATCCTACGTCATCAATTCTATTTTCAAACGCATATCCGCAGCAAAATCCGGCATTCCACGAAAGCTTTCTGCCGGTCCCCTTGGGATACGCGATGATAAAGTTTTCCTTATCCGCCTTCCTGCTGAGTCCTGAATTTATTTCCAAAACCCATGGGCTGTCTCCAAGTCCGTGAAAAGCAACTATAAGCGGGTATTTTTTATTTTTGTCGTAGTTCTTGGGCAGATGAAGTCTGTATGATCTATCAAGATTTCCTACTTTTAACTTGTAATTTTTGGTTGCCAAAGCAGATCTTAGTATGAATAGAGTAAGTATTCCGATTAATATAAAAGTAAAAGTCAGCATTAAAAGTATAAATATTTTCCTCACCGTTTAGTTAAGAAAAATTAAGATACCAAAACCAATAATATAAATTATTATGCTAGCTACCATAGACATGAAAGCTTTTCTAAAAGACCCGTTTGTCAGAAGATATATAAATAAGCCTGAGGTAGGTATAGGAAGTAATGCCAAAGAAAAGAAAATAAGTTCTCCATGCTGTCCTGAAAAAATTGAGGGTTTTCCTCCAAGCAGACTTAAAAAAACAATACCGCCGAGTACGCCCCAGAGAAAAACCTATGCTCCTGCAAATACCACAAAACAAACAGCAAATATAATTAGAGATTTTAAATTCAGATTCATGGGATTAATTATAGCAGAGAAGATGCCTACCAAATTTCTACCCTTGTTCCGACATCTGCCCAGTCGAAAACTACCTGAATCATATCAAGAGGAAGCCTGATACGTCTTCTTTTCAAAACCGCGGTTAAGAGTATATAATAGGAATATGAAAATAAGTTTCTTTGAAGTTGCGCAGTGGGAAAAATCCGTGCTTCAGAATAAATTTCCCGATGCTAATTTTACCGAAGACAAGCTTATGGAGGAAAATGTTTCCGGCTATAAAGAGTCAGAAATAATTTCGTGTTTTATATATTCTGATTTGAGCGAGAAAGTATTGAGTAAGTTTGAGAACTTAAAGTTCATCACTGTGAGAGGAACAGGTTTTGACAATATTGATCAGGAATATTGTAAGAATCATAATATTAAAATTTCAAATGTTCCTGAGTACGGCTCAAGAACAGTTGCAGAGTATACATTTGCTTTAATATTAAATCTAACCCGTAAAATTTATCAGTCTATTAATCAATCCAAAGTCCTTGATTTCAATCATAGTAATCTCAGAGGAATAGATTTATATGGCAAGACTATTGGAATCATCGGATTTGGTAAGATTGGTAAAAATGTAGCTGAAATTGCCAGAGGTTTTGGGATGAAAATAATTGTATCTACTAGAACAAAAGATGAAAAACATGAACAAGAATTCGGCTTAGAACATAAAGACTTAGGAGAACTTCTTCAAACATCCGATATAGTAACTTTACATTTACCATTAACACCTGAAACAAAACATATAATCAATCAAGACAATATTTTAAATTTCAAAAAAGGATCTTATTTAATTAATACTGCTAGAGGAGGATTGATAGACACAGAAGCAGTGATATTGGGTTTAGAAAAGAATATCTTGGGGGGCGTAGCTCTTGATGTCTTGGAAGAAGAAAAAGAATTAACTGAAGAAGCAGAGGTCTTAACGAGTAGGTTTAAAAAAGAAGCAGATTATGAAACACTTTTTATGAATCATATTCTTCTGAATCATCCAAAAGTGCTTATTACTCCTCATAATGCTTTCAATTCGAATGAGGCACTTGCAAGAATTACTCAAAGCACGATAGGCAACATTGAAGCTTATCTTGAGGGAAATCCTAAGAATTTAGTTTAGCTCTTCTCTCTGCATCTGAAGAAGTCGATTGAATTTTGCAATTCTCTCCCCTCTTGCAGGAGCTCCTGTTTTTATTCCATCCGCCCCGCTTCCTAGAGCAAGATCAATTATGAAGTCATCATTGGTCTCCCCGCTTCTGTGCGAGACAATAACTTTCCATCCCCATTCTTTTGCAAGTTTTATTGCTTCAATTGTCTCTGAAAGAGTTCCTATTTGATTTGGTTTTATAATTATTCCGTTTATGCAATCTTGCTCTTTTGCTTTTTTCATTCTGATTACATTGGTCGTGGTAAGATCATCCCCTGCGATAATTGTGGTTTCTCCGATCTCTCCTTTTATTTTTGAGAAATTTTTAAATTCATTTTCTTTATATGGATCCTCCAGATAGTAAATATTAAATCTTTTTTTCATTTCATTATATATTGGAGCAAGTTCATGAGAATTTGATTTGATACTGTTTGCTGCAGCATCAATTCCGAAATCAATTTTTTCCTCAAGTCCCTCTTCCTTTATTACTTTCTCAAGAATTTCAAACGGTGCAAGCTCATTTGGGAAATTGGGCGCGAATCCTCCTTCATCACCCAAGTTAGAAGCACTTGCTCCAAGATTTTTTATAAGATATTTTTTTACAGCTTGATAAACGTTAACACCGATGTTAACAGAATCATCAAGCGTTTCTCCTTTTGGGATAATCAAATATTCCTGAAATCTCAGATTGTTTCCCGCATGGAGACCGCCATTTATCACATTAAGAAAAAGTTTTGGATTGGTGTTTGCTGATAAATCAAATTTTGATGCTAGATACTTCCAAAGGGGAATATTTGAAGCTAAAGATGCGGTGCGGGCACAGTTTAGTGAGATACCCAAGATTGAATTTGCTCCAAGATTTGATTTATCAGGTGTATTATCAGCGGAAATCATAAGATCATCAATCTCATGTTGATCCTCAGGGCTTCTTCCTATAAGCATTGGAGTAATTGTTTTTTCTATAGATTCAATTGCTTTATCGGGAAGAACAGATTTTGCCTCGAAACTTCCTACGCTTTTTCCCTGAGGAACTGATGCTCTTGAAATAATTCCATTGTCGAGGGATATTTCTGTTTCAATTGTCCATTCACCTCTGGAATCAAGAATTTTATGTGCTCTAATATTTTTGATCTTCGCCATTCCTATAGACTCTTCTCTGTTTGACTAATTACATTAATCATTTTGAGAATCGAGTCTGGATTTAAAGAAATACTTTCGATTCCCTGTTCTATCAGAAATTTTGTGAAATCAGGAAAATCAGAAGGGGCCTGTCCGCAAATTCCTATATATTTCCCTTTTGATTTACAAATTCTTATAGCTTCTCCTATAAGTTTTTTAACCGCAAGATTGTTTTCATTATCAATCTTACTAACAATATTTGAGTCTCTGTCGATGCCTAATGTGAGCTGGAGAAGGTCATTTGATCCGATTGAATATCCGTCAAAATAATTGAGAAACTTCTCAGCCAGAAGTATGTTTGAAGGTATTTCGCACATCATATATATTTTAAGACTTGAATCATTTTCTTTGGAAAGTCCGAATTCGCGAGCAGTCTCAATTACTTTCTTTGCCTCCTCAGGGGTTCTGCAAAAAGGAACCATAGGTACTACATTTGAAAGCCCAATTTCATTTCTTACTTTTAAGATTGCACGGCATTCAAGACCAAATGCTTCCTTAAAATCAGGATGATAGTACCTAGACGCACCTCTCCAGCCGAGCATTGGATTCTGTTCTTTCGGTTCATACAGACCTCCCCCTATAAGCATTCGGTATTCGTTTGATTTGAAATCAGAGAATCTTATAATTACATCATTTGGCCAAAAAACAGCTGCGATTTTGGCTATTCCGGATGCAAGCCGTTCAACATAGAAATCAATTTTATTTGAATAACCTGTGGTTAACTTGTTAATCTCCTCAATTAGCTCTTTTTTATCTGCCTCTTGAGCCAGTTTCTCATAATTGATAAGCGCGTTGGGATGAATCTTTATAGCCTCAGTTATTATAAATTCCAATCTCCCAAGCCCCACGCCTTTAACCGGGAGAAAAAAATATTTGAAAGCTTCATCTGGGGAGCCGATATTTACCATAAGCTTAGTATTGATTTGCGGAAGATTTTCAAGCTTGTGGTCGATCTCAGTAAATTTTAGCTTATTTCTATATACAATTCCTTCATTTCCTGAAGAACAGTCTACGGTAATCTCCTGGCCATCCGAAAGAGTGGTTGTAGCATTGCCCGATCCTACGATACATGCGATTCCAAGCTCTCTTGATACAATTGCCGCGTGACTTGTCCTGCCTCCTTCATCCGTAATTATTGCTGAGGCAATTTTCATGATGGGTTCCCAATCGGGGTCTGTGATGCGGGTAACAAGAATATCTCCCTTTTGTATTTTGCCGATATCGTCTGCCTTATCCAAGACTTTTACTATACCTGTTGCGATTTTTGTTCCTACTGCTATCCCCCTAAGTACTTCTTCTCCTTTTTCCTCCAGCTTATACTCTTTGTAAACGTTTTCTGTTTGAGAGGAGTGTACTGTTTCAGGTCTTGCCTGAATTATAAAAAGTTCATTTAATATTCCGTCCTTTGCCCACTCAATATCCATGGGCTGATAGCGTCCGTATTTTTCAGAGAAATACTTTTCTATTTTTATACACCAGCCTGATAATATTAAGACTTCTTCATCGGATAATGAAAATTTATTTTTATCTTCCGGAGATATATCCACTTCTTTTATTTGATTCTGGCCTTCATAAATCATCTTTTTATTTTTGTCGCCGAGTTTTTTTGAAATTATGGACTTAAATCCCTTTTCTAAGGCAGGCTTAAATATAATAAACTCATCCGGAGTTACTTTTCCCTGTACGATCATCTCCCCAAGCCCGTAGGAACTATTAATTATTACAACTTTGTCAAATCCCGTCTCGGTGTCAATCGTAAATGCAACTCCTGAAGAGCCCATGTCAGATCTTGCCATTTTTTGGATTCCAACTGAAAGATAGACTTTCATATGCGCAAATCCCTTATCCTCTCTATATGAAATTGCTCTATCGGTGAATAAAGATGCGAAACATTTCTTAACAGACTCAAGTAAATTTTCAGCACCTGATATATTGAGGAAAGTTTCCTGCTCTCCGGCAAATGAGGCGCCGGGTAAATCTTCAGCAGTTGCAGAGGATCTTACTGCTACATCTGTATTTTCACCATACTTTTCGCACAGTTTTCGGTATGCGTCTTTAATTGATTCTGATATTGAAGCTGGAATAGTTGACGAAAGAATAAGCTGTCTTATTTCTTCCCCTTTCTCTTTTAAATCTTCGATGCTGTCTTTATTAAGACTTGATAAAATTTGAGCAATTTTCTCTTCATGTCCTGCTTCTTTTAGAAATATTTGATATGCATGAGCAGTTACGGCAAATCCATCGGGAACTTTAATTCCCTGACCTGATAAATTTGAGTACATATCTCCAAGAGATGCATTTTTCCCTCCAACCATACCAACATCACCAATAGTTAGCTCATCAAACCAAAGAATTAAAGAATTATTCTTATCCATATCTCAAGGTTACAGAAAATAGAATTAAATGACAACCTTAGGGCGTATCTTAAGTTTATTTAATTCTTACCAAACCTCAACGCGCGTGCCGACAGGGGCCCAGTCAAAAATTTTCTGGGCCATATCAAGAGGAAGGTTTACGCAGCCGTTGCTTCTTCTGGTGCCAAAATTGTTATGCCAGTATGCCCCGTGAACTGCATACCCCTGATAAAAATAAAGCGAATTGGGAACGTTTTTATAATGATATCTTCCAATGTATGGAGAAATACCCCTCATACTTCCCAGCGCCACCTTTTTATAAACTTTAAAACTTCCTTTGATTGTAGGAGATTTAGGAAGTCCTGTTGATGCTTTAGTTTGATATACAATTTTCCCACCCTCCCAAGCAGTCATCGTCTGACTGCCAATGTCCACGGTTATCATTTTTTCGGTAGTATAGATCTGAGCATTTGAAATAGAAGGTGTAAAGAGGAAAATTAAAACAAGGACAGCTGTTATAAAATATCTCACTCTAATTTAGTATAACAAATTTGAGCTATTACAATATACAAGTTTATAGTTTGTCTATATTGACAGCTATCATCAGCTAAACTGTATACTGTGTGAAGTTTCGTGACAAAGAATACTTTATAAACTGCCCACTATAAAGTAAAGATTTTCAAGTTTTTGAATTGTTTTTTACCAAACAATTTATACCGCCCGAGGATAAAGTGAATAGGCAGGGTTATTCTCTAGAAAATAGCAGAAAACCCGGAAAGAGTGCGTCATTATGTTAAAAGTAATTAACGCTCGGATACTATTTTCTTTCACAGTTTTGCTGGTAGCGGCGGCCGTGGTCATTGGCGCCACCTTTTCCTTCTTCTCCGACACCGAAACTTCCCAGAATAATACTCTCACAGCCTGAGCTTCTTGATGATCCAACTTGCACTGATCCCGCCTCTCCCGGAAATTCTAACGCATTTGATGGAGAGCTTGGCGGTTTAATTAATTTTGCTTTCTGGGCTGATGACGGGGACAATGTTTATGAAGAGGGCGAAACTATTTTCAAAACCGGCATCACTTCCACGCTTTTAAATGGAGATACTTGGACTTTGGTAGACTCAGTATCAAGTATTTGGCCTACCCCCGGACCGCTCCCCGGCAATCAAACCCGTTATATCGGAAAAGCTTGGTGCTTTGGTACTTTGACTCCCGCAGCCGTTTCTGCCGGCAATAATGATCCTACTTTAAATTCCGGTTTTACCTGCGATGGTTCGGCAATAAACAATGCCTCCCAAACAGACTCACTTATGGGAGACGTAAGCTTTAATGCAGTGCAGGCAAGACATAATCCTAATTTCACATGCCGAGGTACCACCGAGCCATCAATTACTCCAACGGTTTCTCCAACAATTACCCTAACTCCAACGCCTCTTGCCTGTCAGCAGGCGGATGTAATGCTGGTTTTGGATCGCTCAGGCAGTATTGACTCGACAGAACTCGGACAGCTAAAGACTGCGGCCAAGGCTTTTGTCGATGACCTTGCTTTGACGCCGTCAGGAATTCATGCAGGTAAAAGTAGTTTTGCAACAACAGGAAACTTAAATCATATATTAACTTCAAATAGCACTACGCTTAAGGCGACAATTGATGCTCTCGTATCAGGAGGATTTACCAATCTCAAGGCAGGGATTGATCTTGCTTCAGGAGAGCTTGCGGGAGGTAACGACAGAGCAGACGGAACATCCCCCGACAAGATGATTATTATTACAGACGGCCAGCCCAACAGGCCTCTTCCATCAGGTACGGCAGCCGCTGTCGCAAAAGTCTCAGCTGATGCGGCGCGTACGGCAGGTACAGAGATCTTCGTAGTGGGTGTTGGAGCTGATGTTAACACGGCATATCTTCAGACAGTTGCTGATGATGCAAGTCATTATTACCCAGTTTCAGGATATGGTGGATTACAAACAATTTTGCAGAATATAGATCTTTGCGATCAATAATGAAATTTACATTTAATAATTAGATTTTTTTTGCATTAAGTAAAAAGGGGGGCTTGCCCTCCGAAGCCTGAATCTCAACAGGAAGAATATTAAACAAAGAAATGAGAAGCGTGACCCCACTACGCTAAAGCTACGCGGGGCGAAGGGGGGTGAATATAAATGTTAAAAGCAATAAATACAAAAGTATTACTTTCAGGAGCTGTGATTCTGGTTGCAGCTGCAGTAGTAATCGGCGCAACGTTCGCATTCTTCTCAGACACCGAAACCTCTACAGGAAACACATTCACAGCAGGCGCAATCGATCTTACAATAGATAACGAAAGCTATGTAATTGATTATCTTACGGATATTGGAAATCCAACTGGAGCTCTTGTTGCAAACTCATTTACATCTTGGACTTTAAGTGACCTAACAATTGAAAAATTCTTCAATTTTGAGGATCTTAAGCCAGGAGACTACGGAGAAGATACAATATCTCTTCATGTGGAGAACAATGATGCATATCTCTGTGCAGCAGCCCGAATTACTTCGGATCTTGATAATACGATTACAGAACCCGAAGATGAAGTATCTGGTCCAAACAATGATGACAATGACGGAACTACAGATGGTGATCTAGACAGTCAAGTCAATATCGCCTTCTGGGGTGATGACGGAGACAATGTCTTTGAGGTAGGAGAAAATGTCTTCTTGCAAGGTCCAATCAGCGGAATGGGACAGGTAGGGCAGATTGCGTTGGCTGATACCCAAAACAATGTTTGGGGAACCATAGCACCAGTGCCTGGAGCATCCACTCAATACATTGGAAAAGAATGGTGCTTTGGTACTTTGACACCTAGCCCAATAGCAGCAGGAAACGGTGGGCCAATAGCTCGAGGAACAGGTTTCACATGTTCCGGCGCAGCATCAATTGACAACATTGCTCAGACTGACTCTGTAGTAGGAGACTTACAATTCTACGCAGTACAGTCTAGGAACAATACAGGCTTTACTTGCTCGCAAGGTTACATACCGGTTTGGCCAGCGGCAGTGACGCCAACACCAACGCTTGATTGATTATTTACGAATAAAGGGCGGGCAGGAATACTATAGTTCCCCGCCCTTTCGAGCAGAGGGTTGAGATTTTAATTTAATAAGACTGCCTTTAGGAGATCATTGAAAAGGTATGAGAAAAACATATGGGAAAAGTATTCAAGGCAATAAATATTCTTTTATCAATAGGACTTATCTTTATTGCGCTCGGAATTGCTTATATCGCAATTCCTCAGTTTGGTAATAAGGCTCTCATTGTACGTTCTGGTTCAATGGAGCCGACAATCAGCGTCGGGTCAATCGTAGTAGTACGCGCTTCTTCCTCTCTTATCTCCCCGACTCTAGTCAATTCAGCTCCATATGGCAAGGGAGATATCATTGCATTCCGGTCTGAGAAGAATTCAAAAACAATTATTACCCACAGAGTTGTCGCTGTTGAGAAAAGCGGAAACGGTGTTGTTTACAAGACAAAAGGTGATGCCAATGAAGAAATGGATGGCTGGACAGTCCAGCAGAAAAATGTTCTTGGCAAATCTTACTTCGTTTTACCAGCTTTTGGAAAAGTTTTGGAATTTGCCAAATCAAAAGCGGGATTTCCTATTCTAATTATCTTCCCTGCGGCTTTTGTAATAATACTTGAGCTATTTAATATAATCCGTGAAATAAGAAAAAACAAAACTCCTAAAGAACCTGAATTCAGCTGGTCAGGTTTTAAGATACTGATCCCCCTTCTTCTTATCGGGATTTCAATTCCCGTCGCTTTTGCTTTCCCGAGTGATACCGAAACAAGCGTCGATAATGTTCTTACTGCTTCAAATGACTTTGGTATAAACCCAACGCTTACTCCATCTCCGAGCGCAACACCGTCAGCAACACCGACAATTAATCTTACGCCGCCATAAAAAACTTAATGAAAAGATTTTTAAAAATTGGGATTTTGGTTTTGGTTATTGGTTTAATGTTATTCAAAACTGAAGCAGTACAGGCGGCCGGTGATTTGAATATTAACTATCACGTGCCGCTTGGGGATCCGATCTTCGTTGTGGAGAATTTCCTACCCGGAGACAGTGAGAACCGAGATATTGATATTACCAACAACGGAAGCGTTGCAAGGGCAATCTGGGTGAAAGGGATTCGGACGGGGGGAGTTGGCGGCGCGCCAAAACTAGAAACTGTGATTGATATAGTGATTAAAGACGGAGCGACTCCAATTTACGGGACAGGAAGTCCGACGGGCCCAAAAACAGTTCAGAATTTCTTTACCGACAGTAGTGGTCCTACAGGCGTTTCGCTTGGGACAATAAATTCCGGAGTGCATAAGACTTTTAATTTCAAAGTCACATTCCCAACGTCTGCAGGAAATGAATTTCAAAGGAAATCCGTGATCTTCGACCTTAAAATCCCTAACTTTATGTCCGACAATATAGTAATTAATGAAGTTTATTATCGGGTCGATAGCTTGCACGGGCTTGACAGTCCAAAAGACCGCGGAATTTTAAACGTGAATGGAAATAATGTGACAGTTGTAGTCTCCGGCAACGGCGAGGGGTCAAATAATACCGTTAATGTAAGCCAATCGGAAGCATGCAGGATTACTCAATCAAATAACGCCAACGTTTCGACCAACATTAACTCAAACAGTAATACAGGCGGAAACAGCATAATAGGAAATGTAATTAGCGGTATTATTTCAATAATAACGGGTAATGCTTCTTCATTTACAAGCGTAACATTCTTTGGAAATATTAATAGTTCCAATTCTGATTGCGGAAAGAAGCTCGGGCAAAATGACGAGTGGGTGGAGCTTTACAACCCGACAGATCATGACATATCACTTAAAAACTGGAAGCTTACAGATAATCACGGAACAAGGGTTATTAATGCAAACAAAACTATTAAGGCAGGCGGATTCGCAATTATTTCGAAAAGTGCTTCGACCTGGAATTTCTGGAATGAAAATCCATCGGCGGTTAAAGTAGAGCTTGGAGGTAATATCGGCGATGGCCTTGATAACACAGGTGATCATTTGATTCTTAAAAACCCGAGTTCTTCTGAAATCGACCGGATGAGCTGGGGAATCGATACATCAGGATTTAGCCCTCCTGCGACTAATCCTCTGGTTCCTCTCGGAAGTTCGACCGAAAGACTTACACCGGGATTTGATACAAACGTTGTAACGGATTGGGAAGCTCAAACTCCCCCAGCCCCCGGAAGTTGAAGCCTATTATAGGAAAGTCTGAAGTTTTTGGATAAAAAGAGAAAGGGAAGTTTCACTCCTTATATATATTTCTTTCTGACTAAAACGAACCGCCTTTAAGATATCTTTCTTGCCTCTCAAATTTTAATACGCAGACTAAAGTGTTTCCCGAAGTAGAGGGTGTGAACCTATTTTATAACGCTACCTCAGTTTCTCCTCTAATATACTTGTGAATCAATAAGCTGATTAGAGTTTGATAAGCAATACCACTTCTTTTCGCCTTTGCTTTGACCCTAATAAGATCTTCTTTCTTAACTCGAAGCGTAATGCTTTTAGTTTCTTGCAACTCTTTATAATTCTTAACTGCTTCTTGAAATAGTTGTCTAGTGTCTTCAAGATCGCCAACACTGACAAATTCATCTCTAGATAAAGCATCTTCTATCTGTTTCTCATATTTATCAAGTGCAACTTTCATTTTTTCATCCCTCCTTTCAAATATTTTATTGTTAAAACTCTACTTGGATATATTGTCTTTAAAAAGACCGCTTTCCTTTTAGGGTCTACTACATAAGGTATTGCATAAGCATACTCCCCTTTTTTTATTACTAATATTCTTTGATGACGATATTTTTTGTTACGATGCTTTAGATCGGCAAGTATCCTTTTTTTTTCAATAGCTTCTAAAACATCCTCGAAATTTATCTCCCTAGTTTCTTTTAATAGAATGTTCTTAACTTCTGAAAATTCAATTCTGTAACCTTTATACTTCACCTATATATTATTATAATCCTTGTACATACATTGTCAATACTCAATTCGTATGAGAGCTAATGAGCTCCAGGGGATTGATTATTCGAACCTATTTTTGCGCACCGTCCGGAATTTGGTAAAAGAAAATAAATAACTGAGCAAAGAGACAAGTTTATAACAGGGTGCGGAGCTTTTGGATAAAAAGAGAAAGAGAAGTTTCGCTCCTCAGATATATCTTTCTTTCGCCCAAAATATTACCCTCGTTAAGTATCTGGATCGTGAGAGGATTGGTCCCGTAAGTATCACTTTTAATGAGTACAACTGCCTGAACTTCATCACCGGGGTAAAACTTGTCTTTATACCAAAATACGTGATAATCATCCATATCACTTTCAGCAATTTTTATCTTTAAATTTCCCAAGCTCCACAAGTGATTTCCGGTGTTTTTGAAATTGATAGTAATATAGCTTCCAATACTTTTTACAAAATAATTTGGGACAAAAACCCGGAAATTGGAGAAAGAATCATCTCTTTGCGGTGCTCCTTTTACTTTTGGCAGGTCACGGATAGTATCGAAATATTTATAATAACTCTTTTCCCCGCTATTTATCTTAAAGGAAAATTGATTAAAAAGCGGTTCCGGATACCCAAGTACAAAAGGTGCTACAGCAGCAATTCTTTCATCATTCCATATAGTTCCAAATGCCTCTTTGTAGTATTCAGAGATCTGATCCTCACTTAGTCCGTTTTCAATTCTCTGCCAGCCCGTCTCGGTAATAAAGACAGGTAATTTTTTATCCTGAACGTAAGGGGATATTTCTGAAAGTTCCCAATCGTATCCTCTGATGCCGATTTTGCCTAATTTTCGCGGAGACGAGGAAAAGTTGGGATTTGGATAAGAATGAGACGCCCATCCGTCAAGTCTTTTAAATATGCCGCTTTCGGTTGATGTATCCATTGCCTTAAAGAATTCAGAAGCCTCCATTGAGCTTTTTGAGTTTTGGAGTGCCAGATCAAGCGGTGCATTAAGAATAAAAAAATCATTACTTTTTGACTTAAGAGCATCAATTGTTCTATCAAGCTCACTGGTATAGGAAGCGGGGTCAACACTACCTCCCCATTCACTATCCCGATTCACTTCATTATAAACTTGTATATAGCGGTTTTTGGTGGGAAAATACAGTTTTGAAAGAAATTCAGCCCAATCTTTCGCATCGTTCTCACTGGGTCTTTTCCAATAACCATTTTCTGAGTCAAATTCCGTGGCAAGCCTCACTATCGGAATCAAGTGATATTTATTTGCCTGATTTAAAAAATTCTGCCATCTCTCTATACTTCTCTCGTTTTTTGTAATTGTTATTACCACATATCCCCAATCACCATTTGTATTTACCAGGGCGTTTGCATCTTCAATTTCTGCTTCAGGAGAAAGAATATTTATGCCGAATTTATTGTTCGGTACGGAAGTAGGATCAGAAGCGGCGAATGCGGAATTAGCAGAAAGTATAAATAATACGAAGAAACTAATGAACAGCTTGAGCATAAAACTTTATTAATCATAACATTATGGATAGACTATTACAAACTATATAAATAATTATCAATTAAGCTTGCCGAAGATTTTATTAGAAGAGTTTTTTAGTACTGGACGAAGTTAGTAATCTTTGCCTTTTCC
Organism: Patescibacteria group bacterium; assembly: GCA_038063195.1. Taxonomy (GTDB): domain Bacteria; phylum Patescibacteriota; class Microgenomatia; order Levybacterales; family UBA12049; genus JBBTVO01. The sequence continues at coordinate 2,900 of JBBTVO010000047.1, read as the reverse complement.
TGAAGATTTTTTATAAATTCCTGAGTTTTCTGCTGAAGCTTTTGCTGTTTTATCCGTTCGGTTGATTGCGTTTTAATTTGCTCTTCACTTGTACCTTCCGGGAATTGGGCTTTATTTGCTTTTATAAACTCGTCAATTTCCTTATCTGATACCTCTACATCTTTTCCTACCATTTTTTGAACAGAAAGCTGTAATTTTATTTCATCATCCAGCTGAGCCCTGGTCATACCCTGAGCAGCGAGTGCCTGATCTATTGTAGTTCCCTGGGCTTTTAAACTTTCGGTAATTTTTTTAATCTCCCCATCGGTATCGCTTTGAGAAATTGTTATATTTCTCTTTCTTATTTCCTGGGCAATTATTTTTTTGGTTACCAGACTATCAAGAGTTGCCTTTCCGCCTTGTTTTTCAAGTGCTTTTATAATAGAAAGTCTGCTTATTGGTTCGCCGTTTACTATGGAAGCAATAAAAAGTCCTTTGAAAATAAAAATAAGGGCTAGTACTCCGGTAATTATAATTACTGCAAAAAGTACAGTTTTTCTGTTCTTAAGAAGAGAAAATTGACCAGGAAGACTGGAGCCTGTCTCTGCTTTTTTCGGAGAAGATGATGCAGTTTTCTTGATTAAACTTTTTATAGGTTTTTTCTTTATTGATGTTGCCATTGAAAGATTATATCACAAAAAAGTCAGCGCAGGATATTATATAAGCTCGCTGTGTTTTGAGACGAATTGAGCAGTTGTATTTGAGAGAAAGAGCTTTTTTAAATCCTTAAGAGTGAAAAAATCAAGCAACTGATTCTCTTCCCGTTTTATTCTATTTACATCATCATCTGTAAGTCTTGCGTGATAGCAGGATTCTGAAACAAGCTCAACATCTTTAATTTCTATCCCCGCTTCTATTTCTACGCGTCTTTTCATAGCGCTTTCAAAAGACTCGGTCTCCCCTTTTACTCCGCCGATGAAACACCACGGATGTTTTTCCTTGTCAATTGAGTTATTGCTCTTGTTCATAAGAAGTGCTTTGCCTTTATAAGTAAGAAGGATTAAACTTCGGGAGATTTTACCGTCCATAAATATATTATAGTACTATTTGGAGACAAAATGGTGAGGAGAAAAAAAACAAAAAATTATTACTAATTATTAGAAGCAATATTCGTCTTCATCGTTTCCCATATTTTAAAGTTTGATGTTTGGGGCAGTATATTGCGGGACAGACTGATACAATAGGACAAACTTATCTTACTCATTATAGTCGCGCCCAGCCTTACTGTCAAGGAGTTTTAAATTTATCTGCTTGCGCGGAGGGCGTTTATAATAACTGCGACATCAATTGCCTCCTGAAGAAAAGCTCCGCCCATTATGTAGGCAATAAACATTATAAGCGCCCCGATATACAGGCTGTCAGTATGCTTATCGGTTTTATCCATTTTGATGTACTGCTTTTTTGCTTGAATACTGACCTGCAGTCATTGATGAAAAATGCCTCTTTGACTTTTCTCATAATCTCGTCATATTCAACCGGATAATCCCAAATGCACCATTTAAAAAAATATTCGAAGGCAGCGAGGCTTTTCACCGTTCGGCTGAGCTCACGGCCGAAGCCTTTCAGGTAGCGGTTAAAACGATTAGTGACTACTTAATAGCTTTCCTATAATCGTCCACCTTTATATTCGCCTTTTTAACTTGAGATTTTAATAAAAAAGGAGCTACTTCTTTATGTAAAGGAATCGATAATGTTGGAGCTCCTGCCTTTTGTAAGATTGCATGATCTCCAGAAGTATGAACATGAATGTACCCAAATTTTAAAAAAGCTTTGACTGCTTTTCTTCCGGAGATATTGGTAAGTTTAGGCATTTAATGAAAGGGGAGGAAGATCTATATCTACGGATTTTTTAGCGAATTCCACATTCTTATCTCTTCCAGCAAGTACTTCCATATATGCTTTAATAGCTTTTTCCACATTTTCTAAAGCTTCTTTTTTCGTTTTGCCCTGCGACATGCACCCAAATAAATTCACTACATCCGCAACATAGCCTTTGTAGTCTTTGTCATAAGTCAATTTAATCAAGTAATCTAATTTTTTTATATTCATAACCAAATTATACCACAAAAATTTCTATCTAGGTACTAACTTTTTCTAAAAAAACTTAGTAGCGGGGCTGTTTCACCGTTCGGCTGAGCTCACGGCCAAAATTTGCGAACCCGTATCGGAATGCCTACAGAAATGACAAGGTCCGACCTTGTAACAAATACTCCGCTTAAGGAAATTAAACAACTATATAAGACTATTGACATTTTTAATATTGTTTAGTACCATATAGTCATGTTTAGTACAATTTCAAAGACCAAAGCGTATACTCCTGAGCAAGTTGCTGAAATGCTCCAGTTAAGTAAGAATACCGTCTATGAACTCATCAACCGGGGAGAAATTATAGCGAAGAAATTAGGGAAAGTTTATAGAATTCCAACGAGCTCTATATCCTTTCTATTTACGGGTCTTGACAGCGATTTATATCAGGCTTCGGAAAACGATAAAAAAACCCTCCCCCTTATTGAAAAAGAACTAAAAAAAGTACGCAAGCTTCTATAATTTTCTATGCGGATTTTTATTGATTCGGATGTGATAATTTCCTCCCTTCTATCACAGTCAGGAGCTGCGTATTTCTTACTTAATACCAGTTCTATTCAACTCTTTATTTCTTCATTGTCGAAAAAAGAACTGGAAACAGTTGTTAAAAGATTAGACATAAGAAGTGATATGTTAGCCACCCTTATTAAAAACAATTTTGAGGTTATAATGCTTTCAGATTCCCTTCCTAAAATAAAAAAATCTTTCAGACAGTATGTTCTGGATGCAAATGATGCGCATATACTAGCAGGCGCCAAAGCGGCAAAAGCAGATTT
>JBBTVO010000046.1:0-31185 GCA_038063195.1 Patescibacteria group bacterium | reverse complement strand
TGGGAATGGTCTTTGGAAAAACATTATCATCACTGGTTTGCAAATGATAATTCAGTGCTTACTCTTGCGGAAAAAATAAATCATGAAGTAATCCTCAAAAGGCCAAAAACTTCTGTTTATATCAAGAATAAAATTTATCAGCTCGACTCCCCGCTTCATGTTCTGAAATTTCCTTTACTGCCAATGATTGACAAGTTAAGAATGGCAATGGTCTTGGGTATTCTTAAATTTAATCCATTCTGGAAGGCTCTTGAGAGATTTGAAACCAACGAAGTTTTGAAAAAAACAATGGGTGAAAAATCTTATCAAATGATTTGGGAACCCCAACTGAGAAATAAATTTGGAGAATTTTATGAAAAGATCTCCCTTGCGTGGTTTTGGGCAAGGATTAAAAAAAGGACACCAAAGCTTGCATATCCAAAAGGCGGATTCCTAAGTTTTGCCGATAATTTAGTAAAAGAATCAAAGAAAAAAAATGTTAAATTTCTTTTCAGCACTGAAGTTACAGAAATAAAAAGTGAAAAGAAAGTTTCTGTGGAATATAAAATGGTCAATAATAAATCGTCAATAGTCAATTTTGACAAGGTGATCGTGACACTTCCTTCTTTCTTTTTTGCAAAAATTGTTAAGGACTTGCCTCAGGATTATAAAGATAATTTATCTTCACTGAAAGGACTTGGTGCGATAAATCTTGTTCTAAGACTTAAGAAACCTTTCTTAAAAGATGGTACCTACTGGCTTAGTATTTGCGAGAAAAATGCACCAATTATGGCTGTCGTGGACCATTCGAATTTTATGGATAAAAAACATTATGACAATGAGCACATTGTATATCTGGGCAATTACTTGTCTCATGATCATAAATATATGAATATGGATGAAGAAGAACTTCTTAAAATCTACGACCCTTTCCTAAGAAAAATTAATCCTGATTATAAAAAGAACCTTATTGCGGCTCACGTTTTTAAAGCCCCCTTTGCCCAGCCCATAATTCCTGTTAATTACTCCAAATTTGTTCCGCCTTTTAAGACTCCATTTCCTAATATTTTCCTTGCTAATATTCAGCAGGTCTATCCATGGGACAGAGGAACAAATTACGCAGTCGAACTGGGAGAAAAAATTGCGCAAATTGTTAGCAAATAGTAAAATACTGTATGGTAAAAAAACTTAAAGAAGTAAAATTTGAAGAGTTTTACGAAACGAATGAGCAAGTTGCCCGAACTTCTCCGATGATGACCCACTATCATTCTTCAAACCCCGGGGAGAGATGGATGTGGCAACAAAAGAAGAATCACATAGAAAAACTTTTGAATTTTCCAATAAAAAATATCGTCGATCTTGGATGTGGAGATTGCGGAATGCTTGAGTTGATACCTAAAAATATTGACTATACAGGAATTGATATTTCTCCTACTCAAATTGGCTATGCGAAAAACACAATAAAAAAATTGAAGAGAAAAAATGCAAAAGTATCTGTAGGAGATATTTTAAATTCCCAAATTAAAGACAATGCCTACGATGCTGCATTATTGTGCGATGTTGTGGAGCATGTTTTGAATCCTGATAAATTATTTGAAGAGACAAAAAGAATAGTTAAGGAAAACGGCACCATTATTATCAGTATTCCCAATGAATTCATTTGGGAAGCCATCAGGGCATTACTTTTTAGATTTCCTTTACGATCTCCTGATCATATAAATTCCGTAGTACCGAGTGACATAAGAAAAAATTTCAAAAAAATAGAAAAAACAATTTATATTCCCCTCCCCTTTTCTCCACAATTATCACTGATACACATATTTTCGATAAAGAATGTTAAATAAGATAAAGATACCTCAAATAAATCCACTTGAGTGCTTGTTATTTATTTTTGCTTTTATTTTTTCTTTTTGGTTAATGTTCTCGACTTTTTCATACGAAAAAGGGGTAATTCAAATTGGAGCAAAGGCATGGAGCGATTTCGCAAGTCATATTCCTGTAATAAGATCATTTTCATTTGGATCAAATTTCCCTCCGGAATATGCACTTTTCCCGGGAGAACCTATGCGTTTTCATTTTTTGTTTTATGCACTTGTTGGTTTACTTGAAAAAATAGGTATCCCTTTAAATTATGCACTGAACATTCCCTCAGCCATAGGATTTTTGGGACTTTTGGTGATGATTTATATCTTTGCAAAACAAATATTCAATTCAATATCAGTAGGGATAATTTCTGTAATTCTTTTTCTTTTTAATGGTTCTTTATCATTTATTGAATTCTTTAAAACTCATCCTTTATCCATTACTGCGATAAACGAAATTATTTCTAATAAAGTTTTCCCCTCATTTGGGCCTTATGATGGAAAGACTGTCGCTGCTTTTTGGAATCTGAATATTTATACCAATCAAAGACATTTGGGTTTATCATACGGATTATCGCTTCTTTTGATATATATTTTAATAAATCCTATCTTTTCAAGAAATCACATGCATGACAGGCCAATCAAGATGCCTAAAATGCTTAAATGGTTTCTGGGAGAAAAAATAGATTTTTCATCTAAGTTCTTGCTAAAAAATGTACTTCTTGGATCGCTATTGGGAAGTTTTTTCTATCTCCATTTGGGAGTATTTACGTTTACAATTATCATTATTGGTGTTCTTGCACTCTTATTTAGACAATTAAGATTTCCAACTATAATTATTTTTATAATTGGATTTATATTTTCGTTCCCACAATATTTATATCAATCCAATCATACAAGTACTTTTAGCTTCTTGGTAAAACCGGGATATCTAATTGATATAAATAAACTATCTTTTATATCATTTACCGATTACTGGTTTATGAATCTGGGCATTCCTCTTGTTTTGCTAAGCTGTGGATTTGTCTTCGCACCGGTAAAGCTCAAGAAGATTTTTTTAGCATTCTTTAGTCTTTTTATTATTGGAAACCTTTTTCAATTTTCACCGGAAATTGCGGGAAATCATAAATTCTTTAATTTCTTTATGATTTGCGGTGTCACGTTTGCTTCATATTTTTTGACAAAGTTATGGAAGAAAAACATAGCTGTAAAATCCATTGTAGTTGTTGCAATTTTCTTTTCCGTGCTTTCTGGAATAATTGATTTTTTTCCAATTTATAATGACAGCAAAATAACTCTTGCTGATTACCCAATTAATCCAGATGTTAAGTGGATAAAAGACAACACGCCAAAAGATTCTGTTTTCTTAAATACTCAGTATCTCTATAATCCTGCGTCGATAGCCGGTAGGAAAATCTTCCTTGGCTGGCCATATTTCGCTTGGTCCGCCGGATATGATACGGATGAAAGAGACAGAATTAGAAGAAGCTTACTTAATTCAAATAATTTAACGCAATTCTGTAATGATTCGAGGAAATATAAAATTAATTATGTCGAGATTAATAATCATGACGAATATGACTATCCGATAAATAATTTATTTTTTGAGGAAAATTTTCCCAGAGCGTATGGAACTAGAGAAAACTTAATAAGTATTTATGACGTGAATATGTCTTGTGATAGAAAAGGAAGTTAAATTGTTATAGTGAAATATTTTTCTTTTCTATTGCAAATACATCCGCTATCAAATTATAAAATTTCATAAGAAGTTTTCCCTGATCTGAAATTCTATATCCGTTTTTCTCTTTTACAATATCGTGGGAAATAATTTGTTCACTCAAGCGCTTGTCTACAGCTTTATTTTCATTAATAAAATATTTTATGAGCACATCAGTTATTTCTTTATTTGAAAATGCTTTCTCCGGACGACTATTCATATAACCCAGTAGGAAAACTGAAACTGACCTATCGGCTGTAACCGGAAGATGTGTAAAAAATACGAGATTAAGACAAAAGAGCAAAACAATCAATAAAATAATATCTTTAATACTAAGAGTTTTTCCGTATTTAGTTGTTCTGAAATAAAGCAGGGCCAAGGTAACTAAAAATGACGAGAGCATAAGAAGTAAAACACCGCGATAAAAAAATACTGAAACATTAGCAAACACTTTAGTATGGAATAGCAAAATAAACAACGCAGTCCCGAGTGAAAAGAATATAAAATATAATCCCAAAATCTTTATATATCTTTTTTTATTCATGGTGCTCAATAGCATATTGATTTAAGATTTCATTTCTAAAGAGGGCAACATTATTGCTTTTTATCGTTAGTACATATAACGAGAACTGTGTATCATCGCTAATATCTACAATGCTTTCTTCGGATCCATATTTACCAAACTTACTAAAATAATCAATTATACTTCCTGTTTTATCAGATATTTCCCATACAAGTTTCAGATCTTTTGTATTCGGATTATATAATCTTATTGCATTAACATTATCATTTAAAATTTCCCTTTCATCTTTTAGAAGCTGTATGCTTTGATTGCAAAATGCAAGGATTTTCTTGTCATCGTAATTCTGGAGATAAAGATGAATAATTGCGTATGCGCTAAAAGGGCAAACTAAGGTATCGTGGGAAACATTTGACAAATTTACTGTTTTATTAAACTCATTGTGCTTCAATTTACTTGTCGGATTTTTGCTCCCTATCACAATGTCTTGTATTAATCTGGAAACTGCCACATCTTTATGAGGAAGAAGATATAAATAATTAGGATTTTTTGACACATTCCATAAATATGACATTGAAGATATTAATCCAAACAGAATAACAATCAGACTCGTTACTATTAAAAGATAACTCAAATTTTTATTAGACAATTTTTCTGATTTAAAAACAAAATCCAAAAAATAAGCAATACAAATTGCCCAAATTGGAACTGCTAATAACACTCTAAAATCATATGATCCGGAAAGTAAGGCGCCAAGAATTGGCAAGAAAGATAAAATCAACAGCTCAAATCTTCTTTTAATAAAAGTTATAAAAATCCCTGGTATAAGTAGCAAATAATAGACAAGCGGAATTATGTAAAAATCGGGAAGAAACTGTCGCCTAAACGAATGCTCTGCAAAAAATAATTCTGAAAGTTGGTCAAAATAAGGCTTTACTGCTGTAAATCCTCCATTTACAAATAGTGACATGAAATCACTTAACAATCCTTTTTCGCGTATAACATAGTCGTCATAGTTGAATAAAATGTAAACAAGAAGCGGAGTCGAGGCAATAAAAAAACCAAATATCCAAATAATTCCAGTGGCTATATTTTCTTTAGATCTCCATTTTCTTTTTCCAAAAATCAGAATCAAAAAAGCAGAAAGAATGAGTCCTAAGATATATTGTTTCCCCATAATTGCACTATCCCAGCATAGTCCGGCAAATAAGGCAGAAACAGCTGCTCTGAAAAAAGACTTAGCCATAAATGCCTGATAAAGAAAGTAGAACGATATCATCATAAGAGGAGCTGCGATTGCATATCTATGCCCCATGAAAATATGCATGAAATGTAGCGGAAAAAAATTTAGAATAAAAGTTGATATTATGGTTATAATTGTATTTTTAAAAATTTTATGAATAAGAAAAGTAGTAAAAAAAACAGTAATCAATCCCAAAAATAAAAGTGAAATATTAAAAACGAGAAGATTGTATCCAAAGATCTTAAAAAAGATAGAGATGTAATAATGAAAAACAACTTCGCGACTAATGTATCCAACATCATCAAAAAAAGCAGCTTGGAATGGTCCATTGAAGGCATGATTTTTTGCAAAATATATATCCCAAGCTGCATCATCAAACAAACCATTCTGATTCCAGGGAGCACTTGAGAAATTCCATAAATGAACTACTAAATACATAGCAATAATAAAAATAACAATGAGAAACTCCCGTTTCCCTACGCTACTTAATAATTTTTTTATACTTAGGTTGGAAGAAGAAATAGAATATAAAAAAGTGAAAATAGAAATTGCCCACGCAATCCACGAAAGATTATTTCCATAAGCTATCTGCGTATAATGAATTGAAGAAGCAAGCCAAGATATAACAAGGAAAAATATGGAGATGAAAAATGAGTAGGGATGAGATATTTTGCTTTTCAAATATTCCAATAGATTAGAAGCAGATGATGACATACAATATAATAATACATCTTTGCTATGAACATTTTCAAAAATAATATCTTTGTCCGTATTGCTTTTTTCGCTATATCTTTGATTTTTCAGTTTATAGTTATATCTAATATTATTGATCGAACAGTAAGTAATTGGTCTTTATTTTTCTGGATATCAAGCCTTATCCTTTTATATGCTGCTTTTCCCTTTATATCAAGAATCAAAAATACAGAAAATAAGACTTCATTCAGAAATTTTCCAATTATCTTAAGCATAATATTATTCGGGATTATTATACGTATATTTCTTATGCTTAATACCACTAGTTTTCATATAGATGAGTATCTCACGGCTCATTATTCATACTCTCTTGGAGATCTAAGTAAGCTTGATTGGTTTGGAATGTATCCGCCTGTAGGAGAATGGATATGTCAATTCCCTCTCCTTTATTTTTTCTTCCAAAAATTATTTTTCAATATTTTTGGGCTGTCTACGCTAACCATGAGATTCTCAATACTACCCTATATTACTATTATATTCGTATCTCTCTTTCTACTGACCAAACGCTTATACAATGAAAAAACTGCAATAACTGCTATATTAATATTTGCGATTTTTTCTCCGGATCTGTATTTATCAAGATGGTCACTTCATTTTGTAAGTAGTACTGCTTTATTTCTTTTAACGGCTTATTTTCTTACGCTTAGTCTTCAAGTTGGCAAGAAAATAAATTTTGCTCTCCTCGGATTTTTTCTTGCGACTTGCTACATGACTTATTACTCTTCATATATAGCAGCTCCTTTAGTATTTGCTTATTTATTAGTTTTAATAATTACGAGAAAAGTGACTAAGCCTTCTTTGATAAATTTTCTTCTTTCTTTGGGTATTTTTTTATATGCTATAAGTCCGATTATTGCTTATGCAACCAAAGTCGATAACTTCTTCACTCAAAGAACTACGCAGGTTGCGCTTATTAACGGCCTCTGGAGTCCTTATCAAAACATAGAAATAGCTCCGAAATCTGTTCTGACAATCTTGGCAAAACAAATAGACATATCCTCACAATCACTTTACAAAGACGGAATTGGAGGACACGCTGGGTATTGGTTTGGAAGACTAGCGCTTTTTGACAAAGTTACTTTTTTGTTTTTTGTCCTAAGCATGCCATTCTTTATTCTAAAAATCGCTAAAAACAGAAAGGCACATGATGTTTTTATATTATTAACAGTCCTATCTGCATTTATAACGGGGATGGTTTTTACGATACCTCCTCCTGCTTTTCATAGATTCTCAATTGCTTTCCCCTTTGTTGCCCTTATGATTGCTGTGATAACTATTGATGCCTATGTAATACTAAAGAAAAAATATATCAAGGGTGCAATTTTGTTTCTTATTTTATGTATTATCGCAATAATGATCGGGAATATTCTCCATTTCAGAGACGTTATGAAAACAGACGGGCCTGATGATCCTGATTTCCCTTTAATTCATAAAGATCTCAATGAAGAAAATGCCCGTATGGTTTATGTAGCATCACCTCATAAATATTCATTGGGAATTGTTCTCTACATTAGGTCTGATAAAACAATTAATTCTGTTAATCACCCCTTGGAAGAATTATTAAGAGAGATTCCTCATGGACGAACCTCCTATCTTGTTATCGTATACCCTAATGAAGAATCTATTCAGAGAGTAAAAGAAATATTTCCTCATGCTCAAATCATTAATAAATATAATACGCATATGTTAATGAAAATCATGGAATAATACAACCTATGGCTTATTATCTTTCATTACGAATCAGATATTATTTTATAAATTAAAATTGTATAGCTAAAAATCTAAAAAATAATATATACTAATTAGAATTATTCAATTATTATTTTACTAATGCAGGATTTCTTATTTATTATTCGCTGGTGGTTTGTGTTTTTAGTCCTGGGTTTTGTTTTTTTACCACTCACGATCTCTGTTTTTAAAAATTTTTTTGACAAGGGTTATTTATTTTCCAAAGTTATTGGCATTTCAATAATTTCATATATTGTATTTCTTCTTGGAATTTCTCATATAGCTTCTTTTAGTTTTATAACAACTTTTGGGGTTATTTTAATTTCATTGGGAATAAACTTATTAATCTTCAAATATAACTTTATCAAAATAATTAGGAAGAGCTGGGCAATTTTCGTATTTGAAGAGATAATATTTTTGCTTGGAATAATAGCTTGGGCGTTTGTGAAATCCCATGCGCCTGACATTCATGGGCTTGAAAAATTTATGGATTTTGGGTTTATAAATTCAATTTTAAGAAGCGATTATTTCCCACCAAAAGACATGTGGTTTACGCCGCTTTCAATAAACTATTACTACTTTGGCCACCTCATGACAGCTGTAGTTACGAGAATTTCTTTTATCTCTTCTGCAATTGCATACAATCTAATGCTTGCTACATTATTTTCTTTTACTTTTTCTCTATCTTTTTCAATTGGAGCAAATTTAATTTACATGCTTAAATCACAAATGCCAAATCACAAACTACAAATAAATTCAAAAAATAAAAAATTTAAACTTTTGGATTTAGGAAATTTAAATTTATTTAGAACTTGGAATTTTGGATTTGAAATTTTAATTGGTGGATTTCTTACCGGCTTTCTTGTTTCACTTTCAGGAAATCTCCAGACAATATACGCTTTTTTCAAAAACTTTTCGCCGGAAAATCCTCTTCCTTTTTGGAGACTTGTTTTTTCTTTCACAACTTTTCCCAATAGCTACTGGTATCCAAATGCGACTCGCTTCATTCACAATACAATTCACGAATTTCCGTCTTATTCATTTGTAGTTTCAGATCTTCATGGACATGTTCTTGATATTCCGATAGTACTTCTTGTTCTCGCAATTTTCCTAAATGGATTCAAAAACATTACAAAAAATTTGAATTTTAAACTTCTCATTTTTGTTTCATTTCTTCTTGCAGTTATGTATATGACCAACGCATGGGATGGGCTGATTTATTTTATGTTTGCAGGAATTTTGTTTTTGGGATTTGTATTCCACTCTATGCTTATCTCCTCTGAGAAAGAATTTTCTATATATAATGCGATAAGAAATATCTTTATTTTAGGCGCAGGGTTTTTTGTGTTCATACTTCCTTTTAGTTTGAATTTCAAACCCTTTGCTTCAGGAATAGGACTTCTTTGTGCCCCCGAATTTTTAATAAAAATGGGAAAACTCGGTCCATTCCTGTTCGAAGCTTCTCATTGTCAGAAATCTCCATGGTGGCAAGTAATGACACTTCATGGATTTTTCTATTTTTTTGTTTTTTCTTTTATTATCTTTCTAATTCCAAAAATAAAAATCATCGCCGCAAATGCGGGATCCCGACTGGAAACTACCAGCGGGAAAAATTACTATATCAAAGTAAAAAACATTTTACCCACCGACGGATTCATCCTTATTCTTATAACGGTCTCCACTTTTTTGGTAATCATTCCCGAAATATTTTACATAAAAGATATATATCCCGACCATTACCGTGCAAACACGATGTTTAAACTGACTTACCAGGAATTTATTATGTTATCGATTGCTTCCGCATATATTCTCATGAGATTTATTTTAAATTTTAAAAAGAATATAAAGAAAAATAAAATATTAATTCCGTATTTTATTTTTTCAATAATTCTCTTAACTATGGTTTTTACTTATCCTTTTTTCTCCACAGGTTCTTACTTTAACAATCTTAAAACGAATTATGGTCTCGATGGAACCACATATCTTAAAAATCTTTATCCGCAAGATTATTCTGCAATACAATGGATTAACAAAAACATAAAAAACCAACCGGTTATACTCGAAGCGCAAGGCGACTCATACACTGACTATGCAAGAATTTCCTCTAACACCGGGCTTCCTACAGTCTTGGGCTGGACAGTTCACGAATGGCTCTGGCGCGGAACATATGATGTACCGGCACCTAGAATTGCGGAAGTTCAGTCTCTGTATGAAACTCGGGATGTAAATCAAGCTCGGAATCTTATGAAAAAATATAACATTTCTTATGTTTATGTGGGAGCCTTGGAAGTTCAGAAATATCTAAATCTTTCAGAAGACAAGTTTAAGAAAATTGGAAAAGTTGTTTATCAGAATAATAATACTAAAATTTACAAAATTACTCCGTAGGAAATTTAGATACCACGCAATTATCGCTCTCTATCTCACAATTTTCATATTTTTGGATCTCAGAAAAATTTCCGTTTCCTATTCTTGGAATTAAAACCGAGAGGAAATAATATTCTTTTGCGATCGGTGCATATTCCAAAAGTCCCGGCCTCTGAGATCCTTCGTCTCCAGCATCAATAACTGTACTTTGAATTTCCGCCTTATTTAATTTTTGGGAAAGCCTTATGAAATCATCAAGCTCATCTTCTCTGATATCTGTGTGAATACTATCTTCCACAGTAGCGTAAAGACTAATAACCTTCCTTGGATCAGCAAGTGTTTGAAGAGAAAAAACTTTATCCTTAAAAGCCTTAATTATTTTCTCTTGTCTCTTGCTTCGTGCGAAATCACTTCCTTCTCCATTTGTTCCGTGGCGCGATCTTACAAATTCAAGAGCATACTTCCCATCCATATGAATTTCCCCTTCATCAAAACGTAAGTGTGTATACCTGCAAGAAAAATATTTAGCCAAATCAAGCTCTGCAGAAGCTGTTGCAGTAAATGCTTTTATATCGTCCTCAGAATGTCCGCAGGCATCATCCTCTTTACCGGTAAGAGGATATTGATAATCATCGAAGCTTTTATCAACCGCAACATTAAGCCCTCCCAGTAAGCCTACTGCTTTTATAAATCCGGAAAAATCTACCACGACAACATAATTGACAGTCTGACCGGTAACTTTTCTCACAACCGCTTTTGATAATTGTATCCCTCCACCCTTTTCCTTATCTTCTCCTTGAGCATATGCACCGTTAATTTTTTTATTTGCACTTTCCAAATCCGGTATCCACAAATCCCTTGGTATGGAAGTCAGCGTTACTTTATTTTTTCCCGTGTCCAAACTTGCAAGAATTATCGTATCTGTAAGATTTGGGCCTTCATGTCTGCCTCCTCCAATGCCCAAGAGGAGTATATTAATACGGTCGTCTGTTTGTTTTAGTGAAATTTCTTTCTTAAATAAAAGGCCGAATAAAAATGGCGAATGCTTGATAAGCTGTATTGTAAAAGCTCCCACAAAAAAAAGAAGTATCAAGCCTAAGACAATATAAATAATCTTTTTGGATTTTTTACTTTTACGCATTTTTTATAATTTGGAGAAATTCCGAGGGATCAAGACTTGCCCCGCCTATAAGAAACCCGTCAATATTCTGCATCGCGGAAAATAATTTCACATTTTCAGAAGTTACACTTCCACCGTAGAGGACAAATTGGGCTTTGTTTTCTTCTTTTATTTTTTTTGCAACCTCTTCTGCGTTTTCAGGAGTATCAGGTTTTCCTGTCCCAATAGCAGAAGGCGGTTCATACGCTACGATAGCAATCTTATCGGGAATTGGAGTCGTCTCGTCCTGAACACAAAAAATCGGTACGATTCCATATCTTCGTGCCATATCGGCTTTTTTAGAAATAAGTTCGGAAGATTCATTAAAATTAGTTCTTCTCTCCGAATGTCCTACGATTACATAATCAGCAGATTCTTTTATTTGTAAGCCATTTACTTCCCCTGTATATGCTCCCTGATCAAAACTAGAAATGTCCTGAGCACCTATTTTTAGAAAAAAATTTAAGCTTTTGATAGAATCAGAAAAAGATTTTAAGACCGTGAATGAAGGGCAAATTATTATTTCCTTGCTGGATATATCAAAACTCTCCCGCTCAAATTCCTCTTTAAATTTGCGAATCCATTCCTCAGCTTCTTTTATTGTCTTGTTTGATTTCCAGTTGGCGATGATAAAAAGTTTTTTCATACCTTTGGCTCAATCATGTGTTAAAATCAATAAGCCCCATGCCTCGCACTGCTCTGCGGGGCGGGCGGATTTAATCTATTATAAGTTATGGATAAAGATATTCTCAAGGACTTAAACGAAGAACAGAAGATAGCGGTTCTTCACACAGAAGGCCCGTCAATAATCTTAGCAGGCGCAGGAAGTGGTAAAACCAGAGTGCTGACGTATAAAGTCGTTTATCTAATTCAGGAAAAGGCAGTAGAAGCGACTTCAATCTTAATGGTGACATTTACCAATAAAGCGGCCAATGAGATGAAGGAAAGAATTGCAAAATTTGTACCTGCTAGCGCTCCTATTGCGACTACTTTTCACTCACTTTGCAGTAAGATTTTAAGACGTGACGGAATTCATATTGGTGTTTTTCCGAATTTTGTAATTTATGACACTGCGGATCAGATTGACGCGGTAAAGGAGGCAATGAGAAATCTCGATATATCAAATAGGGATTTTAAACCTTCATCAGTTCTTGCAAATATTTCTCAGGCAAAAAATGAACTTATTACGGAAAGTGAATATCCGGGCTTTGCCAGGGGATATTTTCAGGAAAATGTGGCAAAGATTTACAGCGTCTATCAAAAGCTTCTTAAAGAAAATAATGCTCTGGATTTTGATGATCTTATTTTAAAAACCATTTATCTTTTTGATAAAAATCCTCAGATTCTTGAAAAATATCAAAAACAATTTGAGCATATTCTAGTCGATGAATATCAGGATACAAATAAAGCTCAGTATGTATTGACCAAACTTTTTGCAGGCGGAAAAGAAAATCCCAATATTTGTGTTGTTGGTGATTTCTCTCAAAGCATTTATTCATGGCGGGGAGCGGATTTCCAAAATCTTTCCAAATTTAAAGAAGATTTCTCTCGATCCGCCTCTGGAGGAAAAAATGTTGAGACCTTCTCACTTTCCCAAAACTACCGCTCGACTCAAAAAATTCTTGATGCCGCTGGTGCAATAATTTCCAAGAACACATCTCATCCTATTCTTGACCTCTGGACGCAAAACCCAAAAGGTGAGGATATTACACTTTATGAAGCCTCAAATGAACACAATGAGGGAGAGTTTATAATAAATCAAATTGCTGATTTTAAATATAGAATTTCAACTCTTAAGTTCTCAGATTTTGCAGTTCTGTACCGCACAAACGCTCAGTCCCGTGCAATTGAGGAAGTTTTTATACATAAAGGAATTCCCTATGTTTTGATCGGAGGCACAAGATTTTATGAGAGAAAAGAAATAAAAGACGCGCTCGCCTATTTAAAAACGATGAGTAATCCAAAAGACAAGATTTCAATTAAAAGAATTGAAAAACTGGGCAAGGGAAGGTTTAAAAAATTCCAGGAATTCCAAAGCGAATATGATGAGAAACGGATAGAAAATATTCCCACTCTTGAACTTCTCGACAATGTTTTATCAAAAACAGAATATCTTTCGCTTTATGATGAGAAAGATGAGGACGACAGAAACAGACTTGAAAATATAAAGGAGCTAAGGTCTGTTGCGGTTGAATTTTCAAATCTTTCTCAATTTCTTGAAAATGTAGCGCTTGTAGAACAGGAATATTTACCAGATAAGCCTCGGGATGGAGAGAAAAGAGACACAGTAAATCTCATGACTCTTCATGCGGCAAAAGGCCTGGAGTTCTCAATTGTCTTTATGGTGGGCATGGAAGAAGGACTTTTTCCCCATTCAAGAAGTGCTATGGATAGAAATGAACTCGAAGAAGAAAGAAGACTTTGTTATGTCGGTATGACACGGGCTATGGAAAAACTTTTCCTGACATATTCCAGAAAAAGATTATTCTTCGGACAGAGACAATCAAATATTGTATCCCGTTTCATACTGGAACTGCCTGAAAAAACTTTGGCAGATAACGCATATATTTTTGACAGAAAATCCGAAGAATATTTATGAACGCAAAAGATTTCAATAAAAAAACCGATCATCCTCTACAAGCTTTTGAATGGGGAGAATTCCGAGAAAAAACTGGAGTAAAAGTAATAAGGGGCCTGTCCACCGAAGCTTCAGCGAAGGAGGGAGAAGATTTTCAACTCACAATCCATAAAGTTCCTCACACAAATTTTAACATCGGCTATCTTCCGAAAGGAAACCTGCCAGACAAAAGTTTAATTTCCAAACTTAAAGAAATCGGAAAAGAAAACAAATGCATCTTTATCCAACTCGAACCCGCTGTCTCAACGTTCACCTCGCAGGAGTCGCTTCGCAACACCTCCGAGGTGGCCGAATGGACTCCTCTGAGGTGGAAAAACTTGAATCTTCGGCCTGCTGCTCATCCCCTTTTCACCAAATATACTTTTGTTCTGGATCTTACCCGATCCGAAGAAGAACTTCTTAAAAACATGCATTCAAAAACCCGCTACAACATAAAAGTTGCACAAAAACATGGTGTTGAAATCATTGAAGATAACTCTGACAAAGCATTTAAAGAGTATTTAAAACTTACAGAAGCGACCACAAAAAGACAAAATTTCTACGCACATACCCGAAAATACCATGAGCTTATGTGGGAAACACTAAGAGCAAATGGCAAACAGACTACAGACTACAGCAAATTAACGGCGCATTTGTTATTAGCAAATTATAAGCCGAAGTCTGTAGGCGGTAGACCGGAGACGCTCGCCGCTTGGATTCTTTTCACATTTAAAGACACTCTCTACTATCCTTATGGCGCTTCAAGTGATAAATATCGGGAAACTATGGCGAGTAATCTCATTATGTGGGAAGCGATAAAATTCGGAAAGAAGTTAGGGCTCAAAAAATTTGATATGTGGGGAGCACTCGGAGAAAATCCCGATCCGAAAGATTCATGGTATGGATTTCATAAATTCAAACAAGGTTACGGTGCAGAACTCGTAGAATTCATCGGAAGTTACGACTTGGTAATCAATCCCGTTCTATACAATCTTTACAAACTCGCCGACAAAATCAGGTGGACGGTTTTAAGATTTAAAAAGGGGGTATATTAGGATCTTTAACAAAAGGTCTTAATATTTTATCTGCTTCTGTAAAAAAATCATTAAGCCATCCTACTTGTTTTTTCTTAGGTTGTTTTTCAAAAGCAAGTCTTAGCTCATTAACAAAGCCTCTTCTTACTTGGTTTACATGAACCTGTTGCGAAGTGCCTCCAATCATAACATAACTCTCCATGTCTACTTCTGGATCAAGATAGGCAATTGCAAAGTTACCAAGATGACCATATTTCTCAACAAACTTTCTTTCCAATTCTTCTCTTCCGCTTAATTTTTGTTCTACCTGATTCACAGAATGATCAATAAAAACAGTCCCGCTTGGAGCATCATCGGGATAGACAAGTTTTGGAGTTTCATTAAATCTACCACTACCCATAATAACAACCTGATTATAGCACCAAATTATATTTTGTAAAGAAATAAATTGTCCTTAATTCTTGATTCGTGATTCTTAATTCCTAATTCATACTTATAGCTTACGATTCTTGTTCCTTTTTTAAGCTCTTTGCGGAATTTTGGAAGAAGCTTTTCGAGAGTTTTAGGTACGAGATAGACCACGACAACTGTTGCTTTTGATAAATCTGTTTTGAAAAAATCTTCTTGTATTACCTCAACTCTATCAAACAAATTATTAAACCAAATCCGTGTTTTTGCAATCCAATATCTCAACGGGTCTATTTCAATTCCTACTGCTTTTGCTCCATAATCCTTGACAGCAGTAATTATCAGCGTCCCATCTCCGCATCCCAAATCATATACAAGGTCGGACCTTGTAATCTTTGCCAACTCGCAAATTGCCCTTGCAGTTTTTTTATTGGTCCTCCACCAAGGCGCCCACGGACTATTCGGCGGCCAAACAGCTGATAACAAAACCAGCAAAAATACTATCAATAATAATAGAATAATTTCAACCATTAAGATTAAATCACAAATCCAAAGCACCAAATCCTAAATAATTTTTAAATTCAAATAACCTAAATTCAAAAATGTTTTGATATTTTAATTTTGAAAATTGAAATTTATTTGGAATTTGTAATTTAGGATTTAGAATTTATAAACAACCTTCCCTACAATCTGTTGTTTTGGAATCCAACCAAACTTCCTGCTGTCCTTGCTTTCTTTTTTGTTATCCCCTTCAAGAAAATATCTACTATCTTCGAGCTTAGATACTCTTTTAATATAAAAATCTTCATCTTTTTCAAAAACCACCACATCAGTCTTCTTAATATTCTTTGTCCGCCAAATTATTACTAGATCTCCGGGATTTAGAAATGGACTCATGCTGTTTTCTTCAATCCGGAACTTGAGAAGAGGGAAAAGTGAAGTTAAAAATTTCACAAATTATTTATGAGAAACTATCTGTCCTTGCGTAGGATAACCAGAGGAAATTCTTACAGGTTCTAAATCTTTTGTCTTGTAAAATATTTCAGCAATCTGCATGGTCTTTTTAAGCATTTCTTCACAGGCTTTTGCATCAATATTTTGTCTTGTCTTTATAGAAAGTTCTACTGCTTCTTCTATTAGTTTTTTAAGTTCCGGAAATTTCTTGTAATGTTCTTTCTTGAAATAATCATTTTCCAAAGTTCCCAATTCTTCCTCGATCATTTCTCCATGTTTTTCTTTAACCCTTGTTAATCTTGAAATTTGGGAAATGATCTTTTTCCTTTCTTCAAAATCCGGCTCTTCTCTGGATGGTTTTAATTCAATTAACAAATTTGTCATCCGAAGCACAGTGTGTGCTGCCATCTGTGCGTTATGCGGATCATAAATCCCGCACGGAATATCACAATGCGCAAGCGCAATATTCGTCGGCAAAAATCTCGACAGCAATCTATAGGCAATCTTCATAGCTCTATTATATCACTCTTGTCTTAAATCTTTCTCAAAGTCGTTCCACCTTTTAAGATCTTTTGGGAAAGGGAGGATTCCGAGAAAATAGCGGAGGACTACAATTTGCTGAATTATCCAGCCAAAAAATCCTTTTATATGAAGCATTCCTGAAGTAAATACTGCGTATCGTCCGCGAAGAGGTATTAAATATCCAAAGTGTCTCAATTTATAAGGTTTTAAGCTTTTCTTTTCTATCAAACTGACAATATTTTCTCCCGCGACTCTCCCTTCATCTTCTGCAACTTGCGCCACTCCCGGCGCTTTTTTTTGAGTTTTCGCATCTGTAAACTCTGCGATATCTCCTGCGACAAAAATATTCGGAAAATCTTTTGCCTGAAGATATTCATTCACAATAACCTCTCCTGACTTAGAAAGAGGAAGTCCTGAAATTTCTAATAAGCTATTTGCCTTAACTCCTCCTGTCCAGATAAGAATATCAAAAGAAAAATTCTCTCCCTTATCAGTTCTCAAACTATTTTTCGAAACTTCTTTTATATGGCTTCCGAAGATAAATCTTGCTCCTAATTTCTGTAGTCTATTTGTTGCAGTATTCGAGACATGTTCATCAAGCTCTTTAAGAAGTTTATCTGAGCCTTGAATTATAAAAACATCAAAAGACTTGCTGTCTATCTTATGCTCTTTCGAAAGCAGGTCGTCATAACAAAGAATTTCAGCTGCAAGTTCAGTTCCTGCAAATCCTCCCCCGCCTACAATTATATTTATTTTCTCTCCCTCTAATGCTTTCTTATCACACGCTTTATGAATTTCATCTTTTATTCTTACAGCATCAGCGACTGTCTTAAGCGGAAATGAATAGTCTTTGAGTCCCTGTATCCCGTAGAATGCAGGCTCACTTCCAAGAGAAATTACTAAATAATCAAAATCAATTATTCTTTTATCTTTTAGGATTATCTTTTTCTTCCTCTCATCAATCTTTTCTACTTCTGCCTTAATTATTTCAACATTTTTTTGGAAAATTTCAGAAAAAGGAATTGCTATGTTTTTCTGTGGTTCTTCGGAACTGGCAACTTCGTAAAGAGAGGGTGTGAAGGTATGAAAAGAATTTTTATCAATAATCGTAACTGAAAATCCTTCCGGAATGTTTCTTGATAGAGTAAGTCCCGCCGCAACTCCTGCAAATCCTCCACCCAAAATTACGATTTTCCCCATAAATTAATTCTATTTAATATTTGGTGTCTATACAACTATGAAGCTTAACAAAAAAAACTCGATAAACTAATACTATTAAATGCCAAATATGTCAGGGTCCTACTTATATCTGATGGGAATCAGAAATAATTTTGCGAAGATAAAAAATAATATAGCACAAATGCGCACAAACTTCCGCGGGATTACCAAATCTATAAGCCCCACGCCAATTCCTGCACAATAATTTTAATAAAAGCTAGTTGGTTTTTTTCTTTTATTTCTTTGAGCAGATCTTACAATCACTCATGTGGGTTGCCGCAATATATACTGCAGACAAACCTACCAATACGTAAACTATCATTGCGAGACTTGTTCCGGCTCCAAGGATCATTTCGATTATATTGTAACTAAAAGCCGTGAGTCCTAGATTAACAGCACCAATAATTGTAAGTGCAAATGCTACCATGTGTAATATTTTCATTTAAAATCACCTCCTCCTGTGAAGTAGCACAAGTGCACTTCACGGAGCCACGTTGGATGACAAATCTATCCAACTGTGGCCTTTCTGTAGTAGTCATAAATTTGAAAAATTAGCAAGGAGTATTTAGCTCGTAGAGGAATTGAGAGAATTAAGCAACTTTGTGGATAACCATATTGATAACTGAAAGCAAAATACTAAATATAAGCGCCCACAAAAATCCGTCGACACGAAATCCCGGAACAATCTGAGGAGAACTTCTTGTCAATAATTAGAAGAGGGGTATAAGAACTACTTTGAGGTTATTCTTCTGATTGTTTTTACTTTAGACATCCGCTGGTTTAGAATATAGATGCTTACATACGTTGCAATTAATATCACTATCCATGCAATTCCCATTCCCTGTTCAAGCATCAACTCTCTTTTTTCAATTTCACGTATAGAGCGGCCCACCAACACATAACCGGAAGATTTACCCGAATATTTCTGGACTACAGCCGCAACTCTTGTTCCTTTTTTAGGCTCCCATGTGAAACTCCTTTGTCCTTTTTTTCCTACTTCATCAAAAACACCCTTAGGAAGTTCGGGAGTCTTTCCATCCAGAGTTGCTGAGGATAAAACTGCTGATTTTGAGCTATCGTAGATTATGATAAATGTCGCAAGGCTTTTCTTGAGATCGGTTCCGTTTGGATTGGCAATTGCCTGAGGCGGAACTCCTGTTGACAAAGCACCGGATACATCTTCTGCGATTTGTATTTGCGGATCATTTGCAGTTTGTCTTAAGACCTGTTGGACTGAAACATAAATCAATCCGCAGATAAGTGTAGTCGCAACCACAAAAGGGATAAAAGATTTGAATGCTTCTTTATTTATTTTACTATCCATTTTCCTCTCTACTTTCTATTTCAAGTATTGCTCTCTTTGCAACTGTTCCTATATTTGCTTTTTTAATTTCCGTATAATCCCGTAGCATTAATACATCAGCCGAATTTCCGTGAATTCTAAAAACCGTAATTATGGGAGACGTTAGGGATTCATTTCCTTCTTTTACCGCTTTACTTAATTGTTCTGTTAAATATTCCCTCTCCGCATCAATACTCACGGAACTGTCTTTTGATAAAACAGAGGAAAGAGTTTCATAAATACGTGCCTCAACTGGCATGTGAGTGGACACTCGAGTTTCTATAACCATAAGCTATTATAAATATTCTTAGATTTAAAAGTCAAACGATAAATTATTTCTTTCCAAAATTAAATACTGCTATATGACCATTGGTTGCACCGCAACCGTAATTCCAGCTGGGATTTAACATATTTTCCCTGTGTCCATCTTTTGACTTAGCCCAGCCTTCATTTACCGCATAATCAGGCGATGTCGGGTTGCTCGACTGGAAAAGTACTTCTCCCATCCCGCTGAATTCTTTCTGACCCGCAAAATACTTGTTAAACCCTGCATGATTATCCAAAGTCCCAGTTGTAATTAGCTCATTTAATCTTTTCCCGGCAACATCACACAAAGTTCCCGAAAAAGAAAGTGGAGCTATTCCGCCATTGCCGGTACGGAAAGAATTTATGGACACCAATAATCCTGCACTATCCGTTGTGTTTATAGATATAGAATTTGAAACTGCCGACGTAGAATTTTGTGAAACTTCTTTGGGAACAGGTGTCGCAGTGGGAGCAAGTTTCTTTTCTGTCACCTCTCCGAAAATTTTCATACTTGATTGATGAACTTGTGGACTGGGAGCTTGAGAGATAGTAATATTTATCTCAATTTTCTCTTGTGTATTTGCGCCTTTTACATTTTTTTTAGAGTTTTGCTGTATTGAAAAAGAAGAAGTCAAAACAAAAATAGAAATTATCAAAGCCATAAAGATAAATTTGGGAGACTTACCAAGTGTTTTTACGGAGTTGAAGAGTTTAAACAATCTTTCCCTTAGCATTCAGACTTTGGGCATTAATCTATTGTAGACATAAACAAAACTATTTTGCAACCAATCTTTTTCTGTACTTCTTGAGAAATAGAGGCATTTGAGAATGAAGAGGAGACGGTAAATTATCAAGAGTGAACCAACCGACTTCATCATGGTCTTTAGGAGATGCATTTTTTACTTTCTTTCTGTCTACCAAAACCTTGTGGCAAAGAGCAATCCAATGTGTTTTGTTTTTATTATGGTCCATTCTGTGAACATCCATAAATCCTAGAAACTCATAATCTAGAACATCTGTGCCGTATTCTTCTCTTATTTCTCTTTTTAATGCGTCCTCGGCTTTTTCTCCGAACTCTAGCGCCCCTCCGCCTTGATCCCATCTTCCACGCTCATCACGAGTAGTCTTGCTTCTTTTGCCCATGACAAAATTGCCCTCTCCGTCATGACAATGAAAAACAATACTAACACCTACAAAATCAATTCCCCTTTTCACAATGTGATTATATCAGACATAAATCTTTTCTTTAATCGTAAATTTTTGCTACGATAGAGTCAGGTGGAAATTTTTCTTGAACTTGCAGGTATAGTATTCATCGCTACATTATTCTCAATTCTCATGAGAATACTCAGACAGCCTCTTATTGTCGGCTATATTCTGGCCGGAATTTTTATTGGTCCGTATTTCCTCAATATATATCACTCGAGAGACAACATCGAGCTTTTTTCAAAAATAGGAGTCACAATTCTTCTTTTTATACTCGGGCTTAACCTTAGCCCAAGAGTTATAAAAGAAGTAGGAAAAGTTTCTTTTATTACAGGCGCCGGGGAAGTTATTTTTAGCGCAGTCATTAGCTTTGGGTTATCAAGTATTTTGGGATTTAATTTCATCACTGCGCTGTTTATCGCACTCGCCCTTTCTTTCTCAAGCACAATTATTGTCCTCAAACTTCTTTCTGATAAAAATGCTCTCAACAAGCTCTACGGTAGGATTTCAATTGGGTTCTTGCTTCTTGAAGATATAGCCGCTACTATTCTTCTTGTCCTTATTGCATCTTTTTCCCAAACGGCTGATGCCAATCTGGCAACCATACTCGGACTCCTGCTTCTTAAAGCCGGCGGAATTCTTCTTGTTCTTTACCTGGTTTCTGAATTTATTATGCCGAGAATTAGTATCTTTATGGCTTCATCAACAGAACTTCTTTTCCTTTTTTCTATGACATGGGGGCTTGGCCTTGCAGCACTTTTCCATATCTTGGGTTTTTCTATTGAAATTGGGGCACTCATCGCAGGTATTATGCTCTCGCTCACTCCATTTTCCTATGAAATAGAATCAAGAATGAAGCCTCTGCGTGATTTCTTTATTGTACTTTTTTTCGTCCTTCTCGGATCCCAAATGGTTTTGGGAAATATTTTTACTTTGCTTATTCCTGTAATCGTTCTTTCATTCTTTGTTCTATTTGGCCGCCCAGTAATTGTATTGATAATTATGAATCTCTTAGGCTACAAGAAGCGGACTAGTTTTATGGCAGGAATTACTATAACTCAGATAAGTGAATTCTCTCTTATTCTTACCGGTCTTGCCTTAAGTCTGGGATACATAACAAAAGAAATCTCATCACTTATTACACTTGTCGGCCTTATTACAATTGGAATTTCAGCCTATCTAATCATGTATTCTGAGGATATTTATGTACGTCTTGAAAAATTGCTTGGGATTTTTGAGATTAGAAAACCTAAGGATAAAGAAAAAGGTAGTGACGCTGAAATCTTTGACATCCTGCTTTTTGGATACGACAGAGTAGGTCAGGATTTTTTGCGGGCATTTAGTAAGCTTGATAAGAAGTTTTTGGTAATAGATTTCGACCCGTCCTCTATAAAAAGTCTTCAAAAAGAAAATATTCCTTATAGGTATGGTGATGCTCAGGATATAGAGTTCGTTTCGGAACTTAATTTAGCAAAAATAAAAATGGCTGTTTCAACTATTCCTGATTTTAAAACAAATATGCTTTTGGTGAACAAGATAAAAGAAGACAGTCCCAGTGCGATCATTATAGTTATATCTCATGATACAGAAGACGCACAGGCTCTGTATGAAAAAGGAGCAACTTATGTAATTATGCCTCACTATCTGGGAGCAAGATTTGCAACAAATATGATAAGTAAATTTGGGCTTGATAAAAAGGGTTTTGAAGAGGAGCGCGATAAACATCTTGAGCATTTGGAAAAAAGAAAAGAATGGACGGGAAAAAATAAGTATTCAACTGAAGAAAAGGCTGTAGACGATGAGAAAAGCTCCAAGTAGCAGTCTGTAAATTACGAAAATATTAAAATTGTCTTTCTTTGCCAGATAGAGCAAAAGTTTTATTGCAAAAATTCCCGAAACTACAGCGGCTAAGAAGCCTACTAAGAAAATAAAAGGACTTCCAAATCCTTCTTTCAGTAATTTTCTGCTTGTAAGAAGTCCTGCTCCTAAGACCGCAGGAGCCGAAAGAAGAAACGAAAATCTTACAGCAGATTCTCTGTCAATATTCATTGCTCTTGCGGCTGTAATTGTCACACCGCTTCTGGAAACTCCCGGAATAAGAGCAATAGCCTGAGCAACACCTATAATTACCGCATCTTTAAAATTAATTTGCTTAAGATTTTCTTTATTTTTAGCAATCTTATCAAAATACCAGAGGAGAAACCCAAAAACTATCAGAGTAACACCTATCAGAAGTGTACTCCTGACATTTTCTTCTATAAAATTCTGGAATAAAAATCCTATCAAGCCTGCAGGAACAGATCCGACTATTAATAGTAGGAATAGTTTTGAATCCGGATCTTTCAGAATATTTTTTCTGTCTTTGAAGAGCTTGTCAAAAAAATGAAGTGTCAATCTTATCCAATCTTTCCAGAAAAATATTATTAGAGCGGTCGCGGTTCCCAGATGCAAGGAAACATCGAATGAAAGTGTATCCACAATTCCTCCCCAGTGGAAAATTTTGGGAATTATTATTAAATGTCCTGACGAGGAAACTGGAAGAAATTCTGTAAGCCCCTGAACAATTCCTAAGATAAGCGCATGAAACAAATCCATGCTTAAATTCTATAATTCTACAATTTAGTTTACAAGAAGATAGTTATTGTATTCCTTGGGAGCGTTTTTTCCGCTCTTCAGTTTCATCGAGAATCTTCTTTCTTATCCTAATATTTTGAGGTGTTACTTCTACAAGCTCGTCATCTGAAATATATTCAAGCGCATCTTCAAGGTCCATAATTCGTGGTGTATTAAAATGTACTGAAACTCCCTCACCTTTTGAACGCATATTTGTCTGCTGTTTTATTTTGCAGACATTTACTCTCATATCTTCGTTTCTCGAGTTCTGCCCGACAACCTGACCTTTGTAAACAGAAACAGCAGGTCCAATAAACAAAGCTCCTCTGTCTTGTGCGTTTGTAAGTCCGTACAGAGTCGTCTTTCCGCTTTCATTGGCAACTACTGAGCCCTGTTCTCTTTCATGCTCGTACCCGTTATTTTTCCCATAATGATCAAATGAAGAATTAAGAAGTCCAAGTCCTCTCGTATCTGTCACGAATTCACTTCGATAACCAAACAGTCCGCGCGTGGAAATAATAAATTCCATGTAGGCAATCCCGTTTTCAACCTTCATGTCTTTTAGTTCTCCGCGTCTGTTCCCAAGTTTTTGTATCACGATTCCGTTGTAATCTTCAGGCACTTCGATAAATAATTCTTCGTAAGGAGTGAGAATTCCCTCTTCTGTCTTTTTCTCAATTACCTGCGGACGCGCGACTTGAAATTCATATCCTTCGCGTCTAAGTCTTTCGATAAGAATTGCAAGATGAAGTTCTCCTCTACCTGAGACTTCCCATCCACCAGTTGGAAGCTCTACGATCTTCAAAGCCATGTCTGTTTCTAATTCTTTCATTAGTCTTTCATGAATTTGACGGGACGTTTTAAACTCTCCTTCTTTTCCCGCAAATGGAGAGTTATTTACCATAAATGTCATTTTTATTGTCGGCTCTTCAATATTTAGAAGCGGCAAGGCTTTTGGATTTTCCACATCTGCAATAGTTTCTCCTATATTTATGTCCGGAATTCCCGAAATTGCTACAATATCTCCGACTTCTGCATTTTGAGTATCGGTTCTCTCAAGTCCCTCAAAAGTCATAAGCGAAGTAAGTTTGTATTTTTTATTTTGCCCGTCTCTATTTATATGCATTACATCTTGTCCTAGGTAAATCTTTCCGTTGAAAATTCTTCCAATTGCAATTCTTCCCATGTGTTGATCGCTGGTAATTGTTGAGACAAGCATCTGAAGAGGCTGATCAATACTGCCTGAGGGCTCTGGCACATATTTTAATATTGCCTCAAAAACCGGAGATATGTTTGTCATTTCATTTAAATCTTTTGAAAAACCTGCCTTTCCGTTCTTGGCACTAGCATAAACTATTGGAAAGTCGGCAATATTTTCATCTGCTCCAAGTTCTATAAATAAATCCAAAGTTTTATCTACAACGTGCTCAATTCTTGCATCGGATCTGTCAATTTTATTAATAACTACGATAATCTTATGCTTCATCGCAAGAGCTTTTTTAAGTACAAAGCGGGTCTGAGGCATTGGGCCTTCTTTCGCATCGATCAATAATAAGCATCCATCAGCCATGGTAAGTACGCGTTCGACTTCTCCGCCAAAATCAGCATGCCCAGGAGTATCTATGATATTTATTTTTGTAGCTTGCCCTGAGCCTGCCTGCCCTGAGCCAGTCGAATGGGCCGAAGGGTCGTTCCAGACAACAGATGCGTTTTTGGAAAAAATAGTAATGCCTCTTTCCTGCTCAAGTTCATTACTATCCATAATAAGAGATGTGGCAGTATCCTTATGAAGCTTAGTTTTCGACTGTTTCAAAAGCGCATCAACCAAAGTAGTCTTTCCATGATCTACATGCGCAATAATTGCAATATTTCTAATACTATTCATAATAAAAAACCGCTTACAAGCGGCATAAACATTATACCAAAATCTATATTAATTAATAAATGTCAGGGCAATTCCTCTTTTATTTGCTCTTCCGGTTCTCCCAATTCTATGTATATAATCGTCGTAAGATGCCGGCTCGTCAAAGTTTATTACATGCGTAACATCATCTATATCAAGTCCCCGTGAAGCGACATCTGTCGCAATAAGTATATGTACATGTCCGTTTTTAAACTGTTCAAGTGCACGAAGTCTTTGATTTTGATTTTTATTCCCATGAATTGCAGCAACGCGGAATCCTTTTCTGTCAAGAAAATCTGCAAGCTTATTCATTCCCCATTTTGTGCGTCCAAAAACCAAGACCTTATCAAAACCTTTTTGGCTTAAAAGACCTATTAATACATCGGCTTTTGATCTTCCATTCAGTCTTACGACATCTTGTTCAACAGCCTGCGGAGTCTCATGAGATTTCACCGATATCGTCACCGGATTTCTCAGAAAAGAATGAGCGAGACTTCTTGTATCATCCGGCAATGTTGCTGAGAAAAATAAAGATTGACGTAATTGAGGCAAACGGGAAATTAAAAATTTTATATCGGTAATAAATCCCATATCCATCATGCGGTCCACTTCATCCAAAACAATATTGTTGTAAAACTGGAGCTTTAAATGTCTTTGCTTGTCCAAGTCTTTAATCCTGCCCGGAGTACCTATCACGATATCATGTTCCGCTCTTAAGGCATGAGCCTGTTTGTATAAACTTGCGCCTCCGATACAAAGCACTGAATATACATTCATATTCCTTGTAAACGCCCTGCACTCATCCTGAATTTGAACAGCAAGCTCACGCGTCGGAACAATAATTAGAACCTTTTGCGAGCGATCCAGTAAAACTTTATTGATTAATGGAATTAAAAACGCAGCGGTCTTTCCTGTACCCGTATTAGCAAGTCCAATCACATCTTTTCCTAGAAGAATCGGCTCAATCGCCTCGTCCTGAATGGGAGTTGGATTATTGTAGCCTTTGGCAAGAATGTTTTTCTTTAGCTCATCACTTATCGCAAAATCTGAAAAGTTGTGTTGAGGAATAAATTCTTCCATATTCTCGACTTCCTGTGCTTCCTGGACATACAAGGACGGATTAATGCTTTTAGGCATGTGCCTATTCCTACTATAATTTCCCCTGAATTGTCTGTTATACATATAATTTTTAATACAAGAATCTAGCTGTGATAATAAACTGAACAAATAAGGGATATGAGAGAAGATACAAAAAGATTTTATGGGGTATCTTACTTAACTTATCAATTAATTGTCAAAACTTACAAGATATATTCTTAAATAGAGTATAACACAAACTAGAATATATGTCAAAAACTATAGGATGATAAAAATTATTGTTAGAATTCGGCCCTATTAGCCTGAGGCTTATCTTTCTTTCCTTAGAGCAAAGGGGTGACCATTTTCTGAAAATATTTCAGATCTGTATCCTGCAGGAATTTCCGCACTATGTGTGATTCCATGTCTTTCAAATTTCATTCTAGTGTCTTCGCCCAAAGGATTGAGATCAAGCTCAAAAGTGTCGTTTCCATTTCTTAAATTCTGAGTTAAATTTTCCAGAGTATCGACCAAAACATCCTGACCCTTTTCTCTTAATTCATCCTTATACGCTAGCAAAGCATCGAAGTTTTGAAGCCATTTTGATGTATCTGTATGAGGATCTCTTCGTCTTGAATCGGTCAAGGGAACCTTTCTTACTGTAGCTCCTTCCAAATATGAAATGGCTAGTTGTTCTGCTTCTATTCCATAGTTATCAGATCGGCTTCTTCCTAAAAATCTACTTGCATATTCTCTCGTATATCCTCTTGCACCTGAAACCCAATCTCTAACATCATATCCAAATTGCCTAGAAATTGCTCCAAAAAGTATAAGAACCGACTGTCGATAAGATATGGAATCAGGATTAGGAGAAGTTAATAAACCTTTGGAATACCTATCTCCAATTATTAAAGTTGAGCGCGTAGGATCACCTTCAGATATAGATATTAGATTATCCATTAATAATGGGATATCTCTAAATGACTGATCTCCATCCCCATCATACTGAACTATAAAATCAGGCATTACGTCTGGATCGTTTATTAGAGTACGAATACCTTCTCTTACTGCTTGCGCTTTCCCTCTATTTTCAGGCATTTGAACTAACAGATCTACTTTGCCGTCAAATCTATCTTGTGATAATCCGCTTCCATCATCCACCACTGCTATATTGAAATCTATTACTTGTCTTGTATTGGAAATAAAATCAACAAATCTTCTCACATTTTCTTCATGGCTGACAGATGCAGGATTGTCATAAAAGGGTATTAATAACCATTTTCTTTGTTGCGTATGATTATTCATAAGAAAGTGAGGTAAGCTCTGGATTATTTAGAAAATTTTCGTAACTATTCTTGGATATACTTATTGATTTGTTAAGGATTTCTTTTTTTTTATCATTATCAATTCTTTTCAGAGACATAAGTTCCTCTAAATTATCCCAAAAAAGAATCCAATTCTGTTTTTTTGATAAGTCATATTTAATTATTAAATTAAAATATTGAGATAATGCATTTGCAAATTCATTTCTATCCTGATTAAAATAAATACTCAAGAGAGTTGATAATTTTACCACATCAGTTCTTTTTATCGCAATTCTAATCTTTGTTTGAATTTCTGGATATTTTTGAAGAAGCAGAATGTCTACCGCACTCTCTAGATAATTGTGCGCTTTTATTTGTGCATCTTTTAAACTTAAGCCATAGACTGAAATAATAAGCCTAACTATCTCCCTATTGTTTTGATATGCATAGCCCTTTCCGCCAGAAAATCTTTTATGTGCAAGATTATCTACAATATTGTGGACATATACTCCTCTGTATAAATTAATATAATCAGGTTTATTTTTTATGTATTTTGCAAATTTATTCATATTCCTACTTCCATGTAATCCATCATCCCATCCAATAATCTTTGTTATTGCGATATCAGGAAGAATACTTCCTATCAAAAGTAAATCATCTTCTGATTTGTATAATCTCTTTGTAACGTAAGCATGAGCATTGTGAAACATATATAGAGCAGAAATTAAAAACTAAGATCTTCCGTTATGAATCGGAGTTGTATTTTAGCGCAATATACGCCCTAACTGCTTCTATTTGTGCCGATGGCTGTTTGAAAGTTAAATCCTTTTCTACGCCCATTAGGGGCTTTAGCTGTGCTCCTCTATCTGTAAACCATTTTAAAACAGGCGCGGAAAATTTATCAAGCACTGAAGCGCCTGCTGTAAACCCTACTCTTTGTATGTCCTTTGTGAACCAGCTCGGATCTATATCTTCAGCTTTATCTACTCGATGAGACCTCTCATGACCTAAAATTTCTTCTCCTATTTTTACTAATTCCTCCGTATTATGACTGGTGCTTGACCCAACTACAACTAACATATCAGCAGACTCCTCAGGATTTCCAAAAATTCCTTCTATTACTGCGCGCTGTCTGCTATCTGTCGCATCGCAAATTCCTATTGGGTCAGATATGTCAAGTTCCGGATGCAACCATCTTAGTTCTTTAACTTTATCATTAACCCCTTGAGTAGAAAGGGTTGTTTGATTTAAAACCCTAATCCCTCCACTAGGAAATTCTATCTCTCTTATATCTTGTTTCATATCTATAAAGATCGTTCTTTCTCTATCAATACTTCCCATAACTGCTCCTGTCTCAGGATGTCCTGGGGTACCAAAATACGCAACTGTCTCCTGAGTACTTGCTTGAATTCTTCTCCCATGGTTCTTAACTTTTGCAACAAGCTGGCATTCAGTATCAACGGGCAGAATTCCTTTATCTTTTGCTGCCTGAACTGCTTCTGGAGTAGAACCATGAGCAGATAATATCAAAATAGACCCTGCAGGAATTTTTTCAAGATCAGGCTCAATAATAAGCCCTCTTTTTTTAAAATCTTCTAATATTGGCTCGTTATGAACAGGCGCATGACTTGCATATACAGGCTCTCTACCGCCGACTATATCCAACACCTCAAAAGTTGTATTAACTGCCATCCTTACCCCACCGCAAGGGCCCATATCTCCGGCAATTACTACCTCTTTCACATTAAATCCTGGAGGAATTTCTTTTGTACGAAAATCTGCATTTGATTCTGAACCAACTGGAGGTCTTGTTTCTATAGCCATATTTATGAAATTAATGTACCCTTGGTCTTCTTATTACAAAATGCGTTAACAAGCTCATTTGGAGTATTTCCATTTATTAACAAAGTTTTTATCCCCTGATCTGCCATAAGAAGCGCATCTTCAATCTTATGTGACATTCCTCCTGTAACATCATCACTAGAAGTTTCATATAAATGTTTTTTAGCCTTTGGCCAGTTTTTTCTGGTTATTACTGGAATCGTCTTTTTATTTTTTTCATAAACACCGTCTGTTTGTCCCACTTGAATAATTTTATCTATTTTAAATCCTTTTTTAAGTAAATGAGAAGCTATTCTGTTGAGAAATTTTTCTCCAGAATAAATTACGCTTTTCCACTTTTTATCCCATATGACATCCCCATAAACTACAGGTATTAAATCCTGCCGAAGCATTTCTTCTATTATTTCAAAAATGTTTTTTTTAATTTCTCCTTCTTCGGTCAATATCATACTCATCGGACGCAAGGAAATTGCAGGCAGTCCCTCTTCTATTAGGGCTTTTGTGACAATTAAGTTAATTTGCTGAACATCGAAAGAAACTTTTGAAATACCTAGCTTACTTTTGTATCCTTTACTCCCTCCGTATTTTTTTGCAGATGTGTGACCAAAACTACCACTACCATGGCTTATTATAATTTGATAATCCTTTTCTATTTTTTTTATTTCCTTCGCTAATCTTTTTATCACATCAACCCGCGCTGTATAAGGCTTACTTTTATCAGTAATTACCGAACCGCCTAATTTCATTAATACCAGTTTTTTGTTGATTTTTGGCATACTTGCTGACAATTATAGTACAAACCAAGAACTGTATCAATCTATAACAACTTCCTCGTCACTCATCTCATGCCACAGGTCTCTATGAACTAGCCCTGCGTTTCTCATAATAAGCAGTGTAAAAGCCGGAGAGGAGTTGGTTGAGAATTGATGAATACTGTGCTCTTCCACTGTAAAATCCCTATTATGTTCTCCAAGCTCAACGGTTTGATTTTTTAATCTCAGGTTGGCTCTGCCTGCAATTGACCTGTAGAGCTCACTAATCCCAAACCTATGCAAATGCCTCGTTGATTCCCGATGTTGAGGAACATATGAAGCCATAACAGCATCATCTCCTACTACCATATCCACAAAATACAAAGCTGATGATACTATTTCCTTTTCGTCTCTTAAATAAATATGCGGCTTAGGATTATCGAAAAATTCTAATCTTTGTCCCTCTCTAAAGACTCCCATTTCTACCAATGCTTCCTGAGTTGCCAATCTACAGTCTATTCCAAAAATTTGGCTAAGATCTTCTGCGGTAATTGCGTCTCCATCAGGAATATGTAATCCATTTGGAGA
The DNA here is from genome assembly GCA_038063195.1 of Patescibacteria group bacterium. Lineage (GTDB taxonomy): Bacteria > Patescibacteriota > Microgenomatia > Levybacterales > UBA12049 > JBBTVO01. The sequence continues at coordinate 171 of JBBTVO010000046.1, read as the reverse complement.
TATGTCAGCAAAACCATGCCCTACGGAACCTATTTCACTTTTTCCGCCCATATAATATAGTCGTTAAAAATAACGAAATCATTCGATTTAAATGCTATAATATACAAAATGAAGGCTTTAGTAAATAGAATTTTGGATGGAGACTCACAAGCTGTAATTGAGTTTTACAAC
>JBBTVO010000045.1:0-10003 GCA_038063195.1 Patescibacteria group bacterium | reverse complement strand
GTACCGCCAAGGGGATTCGAACCCCTGATTCTCTGGCTGAAAACCAGATGTCCTAGGCCACTAGACGATGGCGGCAATTATTAATTTCTCAATTGCCTTACTACTCTTTAAAGATTTTAAGTAGTACTCTCTTCTTCTTGCTTCTGATAAAGTTTGGTAATCTTCTTTATAGACTAATTTAAAGGGTCCATTTCTTTTTGTATAGACTGAATAACCTTTATTATGAGCAATTAGTCTCTTGTCAATATCAGAAGTGCTTCCAATATAATATTTGCCGTTCTTTTGACTTTGCAAGATATACACTGAAAACATTCTAATTCACTTCGCCGCTAGCCCCGATGATCGTTGTCATCGGGATCCCGCACGAATGAAATTCGTCGGGGACGATGGCGGCGTGTACCGCCCTATTATATAAGACTTTTGAAGGCGTGACAACCTTTACCTAAGTTTCTTCCTTACGTCTTCTATGACGTCTTTTGCGCTGCTTTGTCCACCAAGTCCAAATGCGATTCCTCCCGCAATTGCAAGCATTGCTACAAATCCTGTAAACAGGATCTTTACAAGGTCTGCCGCAACTCCAAGCTGATTAAGAACTGCCAGAATTACAAAGACAGCGATTGCCCATCTGGTAATTGAAGCTACAGTTCTTGCCGTATCAGGAGAAAGTCCTTTTGCTGATGCTAAGACCACATCATGCGCAATTCTTGCGAAAACAAATCCTATCATCGCAATTACTACCGCGACAAAAACGTTTGGTATATAAAGCAGGACTTGATTCAGAACCGTATCAATTCTGGGAAGTCCCCAAACGTCTGCAGTGGGAAGAAGAAAAAGGATTATCACAAACCACCTTACTATTTCAGCTAAGATACTTGTCCATGAGAATTCATCCCTGGCTTCAGGAACTCCGTATTTTTTGAGAAATGTCTCAACTTTTAGGGCTTTTGATAACTCAAGAACAGCCTGTTTAAGAATTGAAGCGATAATGATACCGATGAGAAGTATTACAAGTCCCAAAACGAACTTAGGAATAAACGCAACTAGTAGAACAAGTCCCGCATTGATAGAGGCAACTAATGTCGTACCGATATCAGTCATTTTATCACCCCCTTCCGGACAGTGTCTAAATTCAGATTATATAATTCGTATTGTCTTGTCAACCCCGATCCCATCGGGGTCAAGTTATATTGCATTTTTACATTTAAATAATTTTCCTTGTAAAATTGTGCCCAAGCTTGGTATAATCATGGTACGGGTCGCTAGCTCAACTGGCAGAGCAAAAGCCTTTTAAGCTTTGGGTTCCGGGTTCGAGTCCCGGGCGACTCACACCGTTTCGCTACTTGGTGGTGTATTTCCCTGTTGAGGCGCAACGTTAGGAGCTGCAGCAACTGATGGAGATTTCTCACTTATAAGTTCACCTAACAACTTAGGCTTAGGGGTTGTAGTCAGATCTCCCACTGATCCATTGTTTTCCCAATTCATATGCCAAGCATAAAGCATGGCAGTGTTCATTTGTTCCAAGTATACTCCTAAAATCCATGTTACACCTACGTAAAGTATGACGAGCATCCAAATAGGATCTGGAATAACTGCATCGGATTCTACTAAAATGCTGACTGGTATTAAGGGAATTGACATAATTATAGCTGCTACACCTGTCAAACCATAAGCTGATACGAACTCTATCGGGTGCTGCTTGATAATTGAAACGGCTTTTGTAAAAGCAGAAACTGAACCTTGTCCACTCCAAACAATTGCGGGTAAAGCAAGGAACACTGTCATCCTTAATAATTTTTCCATCATATATAAACCAAGATGGTACCAGCTGAAGGGATTATTACCAATTCCTGCAAGAGTAATTGCAGCATCTTTCATAGATGGCTCAGATTTATTCCTACCCCTCCTGCTCGTTAAACATCTCAAAACTAGAATAATAAGCCAAATTATTGCGAAAAAGGCTGCTAAGGGTATTACCTTCATAGCGCTTGTCGAAAAGACTTTTGAAAAAGCTTGAGGGAATGATAGGGGTCTCCCTTCGTCTATTTGTCTAACTATCTCAAGCATCACCATGTTTAAGAGGCAAACAACATAGGTAATTATAAGTAAAAATACAAAAAACTCAGCTAAACCCAGTAAGAAATTATCGGGAAATGACCAGTAGTAGTGCGTGTATAGAACTATTGACGCGTAGACTACCCAAGAAATTATAAGAGGTATTAACAGTGGAGGATGTTTAATAACAAACGCCAAAGATCTTAAGAAAAATGACCATCCCTGCTTGATCCCACCTTTAGAAGGCTGTTGTGTCTGCGTAATACTCGCAAGGACGCTTGCGTTAACAGAATTATCGATTCTTGGCTGAGGTTCTTTTTCAAACTTCCATACCAATCCTACTGCTATCGCTGGGATTAGAAAGAAGGGAATATTTGATATATCTGTAGATTCAAATGTTTGATTCGTAACGAAGAAATATCTATGAATTAAAGTTTCAAAATACAGGATTATAAACCCAACTCCTACATATGGTATGAATCGCCTTTTGTTCTTTTTTAGAATGTAGGCTGCAGCAAACAAGAAAATTGTCTCAGGTAATAAAGCAAGTGTCGCTACCTCCTTACCTTCTGTTGTTAAACCTATATAAATGAAGAGAAGCAACAAGAGGCCTACTAAAGTGAAAACTACAACAGATGCGAACCTTAATACTTTCGCTAATAAGTCCATCTGATGCTATTGTTTCAGAAACAAATAGCATAATCAAGCTTATCGCTATTCATTTCTCATTTAAAAATAACATATCAAACTATATCAGTAAGTCTTGAGACAAATAGCCTCTTGCGGTGTCTCATTTGTCTCATTTAGCCTCACTTCATATTTCAGAATGTTTCTGCTATAATGTACACAAGAAAGGAGATGTATAAATTATGAACGGAATAATTAAAACAAAAAAGGACAAGGGATTTGGATTTATTAGCCGTGAAGGAGAAGATAAGGATCTTTTCTTTCATTCCAACGATTTAAAGGGAGTAACTTTTGATGAAATTCAAGAGGGTGAAGCAGTAACATTTGAAATTGTTGATGGCGAAAAAGGCCCCAGTGCGAAAAATGTAGCACGAGTCCAGTCCTAACAGACACATTCATAAAAGCCCGTTGAAAGATGGGCTTTTTTGTGCAATAAATTGACACACAGCTTCTCAGTAGATATCCTATAAGAGAATGGATGTAATTGATTTCGATAAGCCCGAGAAAAGCAATGTAGATTTCCTTGAAGGAATGGATGGTGCTCCTCCCGGCGCTGAGAATTGGATTGCTCCCAGACCTGCAAAAGTAGAGTCACCAAGCGGAGCTAGCCAATCGTTAGAGAAAGTAGCCCAAAGTTCAAATGCCCCGCAATCTCCAGAGGATTTACAAAATTTAACACCGGAGGAGAAAGTTCTTAAGGAAGTGGACAAGTATCTAGAAGAGGGTAGGGATTTTGGAATTGCTGCTGACTATGACAAGACAATTGCAGACGACAGCGCCAAGATAAATCCCGAAATTCGGCAGGCATTTATAGACATGATAGCAAGTGGCAGGGAAGTCGTAATTATAAGCTCGCGCGGTGCAGGAGACGTTGTGAAGAAAGTTGGTATTCCGGGAGTTAGCGTAATAGGAACACTTGGATGGGAAACTCTTGATAAGAATGGGAAGTCGCATATAAATGAGAAATTTAAGCCATATCAGCCTCAGATAACAGGCATTTTAAGAGACGTGCGGGAAAGATTCCTCAAGGAACAGCTCGGTAGGCCTATTGAGGTCTCAAATGATCCAAACATTGAGCTTGATACTCCCGAAGGACAAGGTATTAATTTGCAGAGAAAAGGGTATAACGAAGAATATCCCGAAGGAATTAATCTGACTTTGGCTCTCAGCAATCTTCCTCCGGAGGCTCAAGAGAGATATGGAAAGGCATTGGAGTTATATTACAATGAAGCTTTTAGTAAACAGGCTGCTTTAATGTCAGCCAAAGACCAAGCTGCTCTAAAAGAGCTTTGCGGTTTTAAGCTTCGGGATGGTATGACCTCAGATGGAAAAAAGACATTTGATGTTGAAATCCGGCCTACGTCTCAAATTTCGAAGTCAAAAGCTTTAATCCAATTAATGAGAGAGTCAGAAGACCCAAAACGCCAAGCCCATTTTAAAGATATGCCTTTTCATGCAAATTGGATTTACGCGGGTGACCATGCGGAGCAAGACGGTCCTGTCATGCGCGCGGGTCATACCGCTGATTCTCTATCACAAGGCAAAAGAGGAATATTTGGCATATGGTCAAAACCACCGAACGAAGAAGAGAGAGCAGTGCGAGGCGTTGATGCCGTTGTAGATGGAGTCACCGGAAATGCAAAGCTGATGACAGAAATTGCAAGCAAAGTAAAACAGCATTCTTCATCTGAACAAAGTAGTCCACAGTAGAGAGCGCTGGTTTACAGCATTTTTTGAATTTATACCCTAATTCTGCTAAAATATTTAGATGCCAAAAGAAGTTTTGCAGGAAGAGAGATTAGTTTTCAAAGCAGGTAATGTTACCGTGGAATATCCACGCGGTGAATCATTGCGAATTGAAGAAATATTTAATCCAAATTCTCCTGGAGGCGTTGAGCGAATTAGTAGATTTAAACAAGCTGCTGCAGATTATGCAGAGTTAAGTAACCAATAGTTTGTTTTCTAAATTCCCCTCGTTGCTACAAGCTGGAAATTCCTCTATAATATTAGTTCGATAAAACCTCATGGATACGGGAAAAATCATTATCAAAGGAGCCAGAGAGCACAATCTAAAAGGTATAAATGTTGAGCTTCCCAAGAATAAATTGATTGTTTTTACAGGACTCTCAGGTAGTGGAAAATCTTCTCTTGCATTTGACACTATTTATGCAGAAGGGCAGAGGAGATATGTAGAAAGTCTTTCCTCATATGCAAGACAATTTTTGGGCATTATGAAAAAGCCCGATGTCGATCTTATCGAGGGACTTTCTCCTGCAATCTCAATTGACCAGAAATCCACATCTCACAATCCGCGTTCGACGGTAGGAACTGTGACGGAAATCTATGACTACTTAAGACTTCTTTTTGCAAGAGTAGGCCATCCGCATTGTCCAAATTGCGGGCGGGAAATCACACATATGTCAAAAGATCAGATCGTGGATGCTATTTTTGAACTTCTTAAAAAGCAAAATGTTTCGGAAAAACTTGCGAAAATAAAACTTATGATACTCTCGCCTATTGTAAAAGACAGAAAGGGGGAGTACGGTCAGCTTTTTCTGGATCTTAAAAAGAGAGGGTACAAAAAAGTAAGAATTGATAAACAAATATATAATATTTCGGAAAATCCGGTATTGATAAAAACCAACAAGCACACAATTGAAGCGGTTGTTGATGAGCTCATTCTTACAAAAGATACGGACAGACTAAGGGTGTCCGATGATACAGAAAGAGCTCTTAAGCTTGGCAACGGAGAATTAATTCTGTCAATTATAAAGGATCCGGGATTTTCATTGCCGGAGAAACCTAAGAAGATGGAAGATGAGCTTTTCTCAGAAAAATTCGCATGTCCGGTATGCAGTATTTCAATACCCGAAGTTGAGCCCCGGATTTTTTCATTCAATACACCGCACGGAGCATGTCCTAATTGTAATGGTCTCGGAACAGTACTTACTGTTGATAAGGATTTGATTTTCAATGACAATTTATCGATATCTGAAGGCGGAATCTTACCATTTCAGAATATTTACTATCAGGACACATGGTTTTCAAGAACTTTTGTAAAGTTTTGTGAGGAAAACGATATACCTCTTACCAAAAGGTTTTCTGAAATTTCAAAAGAGAAGAAAGAACTTCTTATAAATGGCACGGCAGATATTGAATATGAAGTTAAGGGAAAGAACCGTTGGGGAAGAACAACAGTTATTCATGAACCTTTTAAAGGGCTTTTGGGCGAAATAAGAGAAAAATATCACTCAAGCGAATCTCAGCTCATAAAAACTCAAATTGAGAGATTCATGCGTTACGAAGTTTGTCCGAAATGTGAAGGGGCAAGGCTCAAAAGAGAAGCTTTACTTGTAACAATAGACCAGAAGTCCATAGTAGATGTTTCAACCATGTCAATTTCAGATTCCTTTAAATTTATTGAGACATTGAACAGTAAAATTTCACAAAGAGAGGAAGAAATTGGGAAAATAATTATAAAAGAAATAAAAGAAAGGCTTACATTTCTCGTAAATGTAGGGCTTGACTATCTTACTCTTGCACGGGGTGCAAATACGCTCGCTGGAGGAGAGGCACAAAGAATACGTCTCGCCTCACAAATCGGCTCAGGCTTAACCGGAGTTTTGTATGTTCTTGATGAACCTTCGATTGGACTTCATCCAAGAGACAATAGCAAGCTTATAGCTACACTTAAGAGACTTAGAGAACTGGGAAACACTGTAATCGTAGTTGAGCATGATCAGGAGACAATGGAAGAGGCAGACTATATTTTGGATTTTGGACCTGGCGCCGGAGAAAACGGAGGAAATATTATCTCAAAAGGCAGTATAGATGAGATAAAAAAAGATAATAATTCTCTTACCGGACAATATTTATCGGGGAAGAAGAAAATTAAATCAGCAATTTCTCAGAGGCATAGTTCCGAAAGAGTTTTGCGAATTATTGGTGCCAAGGAGCACAATTTGAAAAATATAAATGTAGATTTCCCTCTTGGGGAACTGGTTGTAGTTACGGGGGTATCAGGAAGCGGTAAGTCAACTCTTATAAATGACATTCTCTACCATGCGCTTATGCAAATTCAAAACCCTTTTCATAGAGAAAAACCGGGAAAATTTGAAAGCATAGAGGGTTTTGAAAATATTAAAAATATTTTTCTTATAGACCAGTCTCCTATTGGAAGAACTCCAAGAAGCAATCCTGCAACTTACACGGGATGTTTTACTTATATTAGAGAGCTTTTTGCTAAAACTAAAGAGGCAAAATTGAGAGGTTATAAAGCAGGAAGGTTTTCTTTTAATGTAAAAGGAGGACGATGTGAAGTATGTGAAGGCGAAGGACAGATAAAAATTGAAATGCAATTTCTTCCTGATGTTTATGTAAAATGCGAGCAATGTGATGGCAAACAATACTCAAGCGAGGCACTTGAGGTAAATTTTAACGGGAAAAATATCGCTGAAGTTCTGGCAATGAGCGTAGCAGAGGCTTTAAATTTCTTCTCATTTGTCACTCCGCTTGCGCACAAACTCTCGACGTTAAATGACGTAGGGCTTTCCTACATACGGCTTGGCCAACCCGCGCCAACCCTCTCAGGAGGTGAGGCTCAAAGAGTAAAACTTGCCACTGAACTTTCAAAAAGAGGTGGAAATTCTCTTTATCTTCTGGATGAACCAACAACAGGACTTCACTTTGCAGATTTGGAGAAATTACTTCTGGTTCTTAGAAAGCTTGTAGATCAGGGAAATACGGTAGTTGTAATTGAACATAACCTGGATATTATAAAAAATGCAGACCATATTATAGATTTGGGTCCCGAAGGCGGAGATAGTGGGGGACAAATTGTAGCAACAGGTACTCCACAGGAATTAGTAAAAAACTCAAAGTCGTATACTGCACAATTTCTCAAAAAAGTTTTATAAAAATTTAAACTTTTGAATTTTGAGTTTTAAGTTTTTAATATATATACTATCTAAGTGAGGATAATTTTCTTCTTTATCTTCTCTATTCTATTATTGCTATCAGTTTTTTCTTTAAAAGCTGAAGCGGCTTCAGATTTTTCGACAAACTACAATGTAAGATACCAAGTTTCGGATAACCAGAATACGCACGTTCAGCTAAACGTCTCCCTATCTAATAAAACTGACAATTACTACGCCTCCTCTTATAAAATTCATGTCGGATTTAATGACATAAGAAACGTAAAAGCAGCTGATGGGGAGGGAAATATTCTAACTGGAATTACTAAGGGAAGTGATGACCAGATTATAAGTGTTACTTTCAATCAAAAAATTGTTGGACTTAATAATAAGCTTAACTTTACTATTTCTTTTGATACTCCGGAAGTTGCACAGCATTTGGGAAAAATATGGGAGATAAATATCCCCGGCTTAAATTCCGAATCTGACATTTCAGATTTCAATGTTTCAGTTGTGGTTCCGCAAAGTTTTGGCAGTCCTTCTTTTATCAAGCCCAATGTACGTCCGACTGCAAACGGCAACAGTTATACTTTTTCTAGAGATACCCTTAAGTCTTCAGGAATATCGATGACGTTTGGGAACGAGCAAATTTATCAATTAAACCTAACCTACCATTTGTATAATAAAAATTTGTTTCCGGTCAAAACAGAAATAGCCTTACCGCCTGACACCAACTATCAAAAAGTTCAAATCGAGAATATAAGTCCTAAACCCGAAAATGTCACAATAGATAAGGATGGCAACTGGCTTGCCCAATATATTCTTTCGCCTTCATCAAAAAAAGACATCATTGTCAACCAAAAGGTTAAACTAGGACTTACACCCGCTCCTCAAATTGAATCCCAGGCGACACTATCTAATTATTTAAAAGATAAGAAATATTGGGAATCATCAAATCAGATTATTAAAAATAAAGCTAAGGAGCTTAAGACTCCCTATGACATCTATAAATTTGTATCTGGTTATCTAACGTATGATTACTCAAGAGTTGCAACAGAAAAGCCAAGACTTGGCGCATTAAAAACCTTTTCTAGTCCTGCATCAGCTGTTTGTCTTGAATTTACCGACTTATTTATAGCAATTGCAAGAGCAGCTGGGATCCCCGCAAGGGAAGTGGATGGGTTTGCCTATACCCAGAATACCAAAGAAAGGCCGCTGTCTCTTGTTAAAGACATCCTGCATGCATGGCCGCAGTATTACGATAAAGATAGGGGAACGTGGGTGATGGTAGACCCCACATGGGCAAATACAACTGGTGGGCTTGATTACTTTAATACCTTAGATTTTGATCATATTGCATTTGTAATAAAAGGTATGGAAAGTGACTACCCTGTACCTGCCGGCGGATATAAACTTCCTGATAGTCAAAAAATAAGAGATGTAAATGTAGCTTTTGCGTCTGGCTACGCGGAGAAGAATCCATTGATTTCAGTAGTCAATAATCTGCCTGATAAATTGATATCAGGATTTTACCATGGAGGCAACGTAATAATAAAAAATACCGGAGAAGTCATCTCTCCTCCCCAAGCTATTACAATTCAGACTAGCTTCCTCACTCCGGCTGACCAAAACATTAGAATAGACAGTATTCCTCCCTATGGCCAGAAAGTAATACCTGTAAATTTCAATAAGACTCCTTTTTTGACAAATAGAAGAGATGAGATTAAAATTAGTGTCGCAGGAAGCGTACTTACGCACCAAATAAAAATAATTCCGTTTTTCCTAACTCAATTAGCAATACTTACGGGAGGTGTTATAATCTTTGCAGGAATACTCATCATATCAATCATTGCCTTCAAACCCTGGAATTTATCTTTTCTTAAACGAAAAGAGTGAAGTTATTTACGTAGGGAAGGCGAAGAATCTAAAGAAAAGAGTCTCAAGCTACTTCATCAACAAAAAAGATCTGGGCGAAAAAACCAGACTTCTCGTAGGAAAAATACAAAAAATCGGTGTCATAAAAGCCCGCTCCGAAATCGAAGCACTTCTTCTTGAAGCAAGTTCCATTAAGAAATTTAATCCGGTTTATAATTCGAAACTTACAGACGGAAAAGCATATCCCCTGATAAGAATTACTATCAAAGATAATTATCCTAAAGTTCTAATCTCGAGAAGGCAGGATGATGAAAAATCCATTTATTTTGGTCCGTACCCCAATTCCGGTGCAATGAAAATGGTTTTAAAAATTATAAGAAGAATTTTTCCTTTTCAGGCAGTTTTGAACCACCCAAAACGGATTTGTCTTTATTATCATTTAGGACTTTGCCCATGCCCGCCTGTGTTTGATTCGT
>JBBTVO010000044.1:0-26512 GCA_038063195.1 Patescibacteria group bacterium | reverse complement strand
TTTCTGTTTATGCACCAAAAATTGAAATGGTTAAAATTCCGGTTGAAAAGATCGGGGAACTAATCGGACCGGGAGGAAAAACAATTAAAAATATTATTGCTTCAACCGGAGCAACTGTCGATGTTGAAGACGACGGTTCCGTTGCTATCTCCGGTACTGATGATGAAGCAGTGCAAAAAGCCGTTGAATGGGTAAAAAGTTTAACACGTGAAGTACAGCCTGGAGAAGAATTTGAGGGAGAAGTAAAAAGAATTCTTCCATTTGGAGCTTTCGTTGAAATACTTCCGGGAAAAGAAGGGATGGTACATGTATCGCAAATGTCCACAGAGTTTGTGAAAAATCCAAATGATTTTGTATCAATTGGACAAAAAGTTAAAGTAAAAGTTATAGAAATTGATGAGCAGGGAAGAATAAATCTCACCATGCTTATGGGAGATGCTCCTCCGCGTGAAGGCGGAGAAAATAGAGGCGGAGGAAGACGAGAGGGAAGTTTTGATCCCAACAGAAGAACTGAAGACAGACCGCGTTCGTTTGACAGAGCTGGACAAAAGGATAGCGCTCCTTCTGCCAATAGAGAACCTAAAGAAGAACATCCGCTGGCCCGCCAGTTTAAGCGCGAACAGCAGGAAGAAAGAGAAAAAACTTTTGGCCCACGCCGTGGCGGAGCAAGCAATCCCCGCTTCCGGAAACCCCGATATTAATTCTTTCCTTATTGACATCTCTTAAAATTTGTTATAACATTGTTATAATATGGTACAGCAACTGATTTCCGTAGGTAATTCAGTAGGAGTAATAATTCCTAAGAATGTATTGAAAGAAAAAAACATAAATATAGGAGATAAAGTGGAACTAGATATTAAACCCATTAAGCCAGTCGCAAAAGGCGTTGACGTACGTTTTATGAAGATGGTTGATGAGTTTATCGAAGATCATAAAGATGTACTTGCCGCTCTTGCAAACCGTTGAAATACTTAACTACTCCTCAAGTCTTAGTAATTCATGACCAAATGGTAAAAAGATTCGGTGGCTCACTTGGCATTCGAGACATGGGGTTAATAGAATCAGCAGTTGAGCGACCGAAATCAACTTTTGACGGGGAAGATTTATATCCGGACATTTTTCTAAAAGCTGCAGCGCTCATGCACTCGCTTTTAAAAAACCACGCATTTGTAGACGGAAATAAAAGAACAGCATACTCTTCTTGCGGAATCTTTTTGAAATTAAATGGATATAAACTTGAAAATATGCATAAGAAGAGTTTGGAATTTGCTATGAATGTTGAAAATAATTCATTGGAACTTGAGAAGATAGCAGAGTGGCTCAAGAAAAACTCCAGGAAGCAATAATTTTTAGGTCAATTAGAGTAATTAGAGTAATTAGATTAATTAGAAATTTATTTCAATCCTCGCTTTAGCCATAAAAAAGTTTAGTTACTTTAATTGCTGTCTGTAGATTTAGGTCTGCGACTTTTAGCTCTTCTTTCTTCCAACGCTAGTCTTATCATCTCTTGCTGTTCTTCTGTGTATCCAATTGCTGGTCTGTATCCACCGAACTTGTAAGTTTGAGCTTCTCCGAGACTATCAGCGAGTTCTTCTATTAATTTTTTTAGCTTAGGTTTATCGGTATGTAGTTTCCTGGATAACCCATGTAGTGACAAAATTCCCTCGGGAGCTATTTCACTAAGCAGCCCTCTTTTTTCTAGCTCCTGCCTTATCATCTCCTGCTGCTCAGTGGTGTACCCGGCTGCTGCGGCCGACCCAAACCTATATTGAGTTGTTTCCCCAAGACTATCGTCAAGCTCTCTAACTGAATTCATGAGGGTAGAATAGTCGACGTTTAATCTTCTAGCCAGAACCCCTGCTGACAAAATTCCCTCGGGAGCTATTTCACTAAGCAGTCCTCTTTTCTCTAGCTCCTGCCTTATTATTTCCTGCTGCTCTGAGTTATAACCCGCCGTTAATGTGTTTCCAAATCTATACGTAGTCGTTTCTCCCAAAGTCTCTCCCAAATTATTTACTGTCCGTTTTATAACATCATGCGCCACGCCAAATTCCTTCGCGATACCTGCGATTGGCTTGACTTCTTCAGGAGCCTGTTCCATAAATAAACCTTTTTCTTCCAAAGCTTGTTTTATCATCTCTTGCTGTTTCTGAGTGTAGCCGGTTATTCCTGCCCGCGTTCCAAATCTGTATTGTGTTATTTCCCCAAGACTATCTCCAAGTTCCTCAATCGCCTTATTTATAGATTTTTCTCCAACACCCAATCTTTTTGATAATGAATAAACGGACAACACTTCCTCAGGAGCCTGATCCGAAAATAGTCCTTTTCTATCCAACTCCTGTCTTATCATCTCCTGTTGCTCAGAGGTGTACCCGGTTGTTGTAACTGCGCCAAACCTGTATTGTGTTATTTCCCCAAGACTTTCACTAAGCCCTTCAATTGCCTTAACCACTGTTCCATGATCTACACCTAAGTCATAAGCAATATTTTTAACCGATAAGATCCCTTCGGGAGCTTTTGGAAAAAGATAAAGTCCTGCTCCTTCACCGGAAGAGTCATTATTATTTTCCAAGTCTGTAATTAGATTGATCATTCGGGGAACAAAAGTTTTCGTATAGATTAATCTTCTTCCTAGCTTGGGATCTTCTTTCAATAAATCATTTATTCCCTCCTTGGTCATAAGAGCTAAATCATCCTGGGAAATTCCTTTTGAACTTAAGATATCGTTATCAAAAATATAGGTGACATTTCCTTCCTCATCACAGCTCAGAATTGTTCTATTCAAGCTGGGAACGTTAATCATAAAATAACTTAATTTTCTCATCATTTTATCTGATAAAATTCCTGTTTTTACTACAACTTTGTTTGGATCTTGGGTATCAATGTCAAACTCATTGCTCAAAATAAAGAGTAGAGTTTTTGTTCTTGCAATAACTGATTTTTTTCCGAAACTTCCATCACCTTCCTGAATTTGAGGCATCTCCCCGGTAGGTGGTACAAGAATAGCGCCGACATTTTCCGCACCTTCAATTAATTTATCGATTCTTTCAAGTTCCAGCTCTTTGGAAGCTACGTAGTTTAAAATCTCTCCTAAATTACCAAGTCCGAAGTGTTCAAAAGCTTTATCCTCTAATTCCTTGCCGTATGTCGAATCAGATGGTTGCTCTTTAGCGTAATCTCCGACTATTGAATCGGTCAATTTAATCAAATCTGCTAATGCATCTCTGGCATAAGTATCGATGTTGTCCGGGCTTAAAGGTTTTCCTTGGATTTGGGTAAGGGTAACATGGAAAGCGGAACTTTTAGAAGATTTGCTCTCCGGCGATTGAAGGTCCAACTCGTTTAATACTCCGATCTCGGGACCATCAGATTCCATAAGAAAATTATATCAGAGAATGTTGAAAATACTTTAAAGGAATAATTATGGCGAAATTACAAGGTCCGACCTTGCTTACTCGCTTAGACCTTGCTTACTCGTTTAAATTATTCTCTCTGGTATCTCTCAGCTTGAATATTGTATAAATTAGCATATTTCTTATTGTGTTTTATAAGCTCTTCATGAGTTCCATCCTCAACCACTTCTCCCTTATCAAGTACTAATATGCGCTTCGCATCTTTTATCGTAGAGAATCTATGAGAGATAAACATAACAGTACTTTTTTCTGTCTCTTTGTTTAATCTATCAAAGATTTCCATTTCTGCTTTAGCATCGATTGCAGATGTAGGCTCATCAAGTATAAGAAAAGGGGATTTTTTAAGATAAGCCTTTGCTATTCCCAGTTGTTGCCACTGACCACCTGAGAGATCTATTCCTTCTTTGTACGTTGCTCCAAGCTGCTGATCGAGTTTTTTTGGAAAATCCTGAACATAATTCCACGCATTAGAAAACTTTAAAACTTTTATGTATTCCTCATCGGACAGTTTTCTATTTGCCGCGATCTCTAAATTCTCCCGAATAGTTAAATAGAATTTGCCAAAATTCTGAAAAAGAGTGGAATATGTTTGCATTAGGACATCTTCGGGTATATCTTTTAGATTCACGTCATTAATATAAATTTCTCCCTGCGTTGGGTCGTACATACGCATAAATAGTTTTACAAGTGTTGACTTTCCCGCTCCGTTTTCTCCAATTAAAGCAACATTCTGTCCATAAGGGATGGTAAGAGATATATTGTTCAGAACTTGAGATGTAGATTTGGGATATTTAAATGATACACTGTCGAGTCTAATCGATGGATTTATTAATTTCTTCTTGAGACTATCTCTTTCTGCACCTTTTAACTTTGGGAACTCCACATTGTTCTTAAGTTCATGAAAATCGATTGAGTCCTGAATAAAATGACTATCGGAAATTATGATTGAAACCCAATTGTTAAGATTTGCAAGGGCAATTTCAAAAACAACAATATTTTGAAAATAGAATACAAATGTACCGACGGTCATTTGATTATTCAGCATTTTATTTGCAATTGAGAAAAGAAACACAGAGATCGTAAGAATGGGCAACAAATCTACAACGGATGTCCAAAGAAATGTTTTCTTGTAAAGTGAGATTTGTTTTGATGAATAATGCTTGTAAAGTCCGATAAGCCTGTCTCTTAAAAACGGGAACGCAGAATAGAGTTTTAGTTCCGGCAATGTTTCTCTTTCTGTAAATAACATTGAAGTATACTCAAATTTTCTTCTTGTTTCACTATCTGCTTTCCATATATTAAAGTTAGCTTCTCCAAGTTTTGATCTGATAATAATGGGGACAAGATTTGATGTAATAATTGCAAGAGCAAGTGGAGGTGAAGCAAGGAAGAAGATAAAAACGGAGAAAACAAGAGATACACTTTGTGCAAAGGAGCTAATAATCGCGTTTGAGTAATATTTCATTTGAAAATTTATTCTATTAAATGCACGCCACATAAGATCATGCTTCATACTGTCTTCATAGCTTGGGAGATCAAGAGATGATAATTTATGAACAAATTTTTCTGTAGAATACAGGACTTGAGCAACATCAAGAATATTCCATAGGTAATCCATAACCCTTTCTAAAAATGTCCTACCTAATTGATATATTAACCAAAGGATTAAAAATCCGAATACACCTATTTGAAGAAATGACTGTTTATTACTCGCTGAATCAATTATTCCTTTGAAGGCAAAATTATTGAGAAATATACTTAGATAAACAATAATTTGAAGAACTGTATATGATAAAAGAGCCCAGCCTTTAGATTTCCAGAGGGTAGATAAAACAAAAATAACTGCATTCTTCGCTTTCATGTCTTAGTTTAATTATATACACATATAAGGCCATCGTGCATATCTCTAACAAAACCGAACTTAGTATGATTTTCTGCAATCTGCGATATAATTTTTGAAAGCTCCCCGCGCCAGAGATTAATATTGTTAGCAAAGTAAGCTTAGTGTATTATTGAATTATGGATGATTCTGCCCAGGGGCTTGATAGTCAGATTCAAAAACTTGAAGAAAAAATAAAGTCTATCCAGCTTCCGCCTGACTTACTTGAAAAAATAAATGGAATGATAACTTTACTTCGTGCAACTCTAAAAAGCGGTACGGCATCTTATATAAATTTTGAAAGTGTCTCATCTTATATTAATTGGATTACTTCTCTGCCTTTTACCAATGAAACCAAAGATATTTTGGATTTATCTTCAGCAAGGCATGTCTTGGACAAAAATCACTACGGACTTGAAAGCGTAAAGGAAAGAATTTTGGAATATTTGTCCTCAATAATTTTAGGTATGCAAAATAATACGACTGATGGTGTCATCCGGGCTCCTATTTTATGCTTAATAGGATTAGTCGGCACAGGTAAAACCACATTGGCTTATTCAATTGCAGAAGCTTTGGGCAGAAAATTTGAAAGGATCCCTTTTGGAGGAATGGGAGATGCAAGGGCGCTTCGGGGCCAGTCACGGGCATTTGCTGATGCAGAACCCGGGGCAGTTATAAAAAAACTTGCCGCTTCATCTTCTAAAAATCCGGTAATACTCTTGGATGAACTTGATAGAATAACCGAAGGATCTCGTTCAGATATAATGGGAGTTTTGGTAGAGCTTCTGGATCCTGAGCAAAACAAAAATTTTTCAGATCATTATATCGATTATCCATTTGATCTTTCGCATGTTTTATTTATCGCAACTGCAAATAATACCACAAATATCTCAACTGCAGTCCTTGACAGGCTTGAGGTCGTACAAATGCCGTCCTACACTGACAATGAAAAGACAGCAATTTCCAAGAGTTATCTTTTTCCAAAAGTAAGACGTCAGTCGGGACTTCATGAAGATCAACTCACAATTGATGAAAATGTTTGGGAACACATAATACGGCCTCTTGGATTTGATGCAGGAATAAGAAGTCTTGAGAGAACTATTGAGGGGATTTGCAGAAAAGCGGCAAAGATGATAGTTGAAGGAAAAGTTCCTTCTGGAAGTTATATACATATTACAGCAGAGAATTACAAACAATTTTTACCAACATAGATTAACTAATAAAGAAAAACTAATAACTAATAACTTTTATGAATAAAATTTCTTTTATAGCGCTTGGCGGCATCGGGGATGTAACCCGCAACATGTATCTTTATGAACTTCCCGATGAAATTCTTATTGTTGATTGCGGAATAGGATTTGCCGATGAGACTATGCTTGGAGTCGAGCTTATGCTCCCTGACGTCTCCTATCTTTTAAATACCAACAAAAAAATATCAGGGATGGTTCTCTCACACGGACACGAAGATCATATCGGAGCTTTGCCTTTTGTTTTACCGCAGCTTATTCAAAAAGGAATTAAATTCCCTATTTATGGCGGACCTCTTACTTCCGCTTTGGCAAATGGCAAGCTTAAAGAATATGGAGTAGGAGTTCGCGTGGAAAAAGTCGACTATGATAAGAATTCGGAAATAAAATTAGGCAAGTTTTCCGTAGAATTTATAAGAGTGACTCATTCAATTCCGGACAGTTCTCATCTTTTTATAAAAACACCTGCGGGCAATTTTTATCACGGGAGCGATTTTAAATTTGATCTTACACCCTTCGATGGCAAGAAAACAGATTTTGCAAAAATTGCAAAAGCATCTCAGCAGGGGATTTTGTGCCTAATGTCTGACTCTTTACGTTCCGAAAAGGAAGGGTATACCAAATCCGAGCAGGACCTTGCAGAAAAGATAGAAGATGAGATGAGAGATTGTCAGGGAAAATTTATTCTTACAACTTATTCCTCTAATATCTCAAGACAAAATCAGGCCATAAAAGCTGCAAAAAAAGTGGGTCGAAAGGTTGTTTTTGTGGGAAGGTCATTGATTAACACTTCAACGATTGCTCAGGAACTTGGATATATGAATCTGGATCGCGGACTCGAGGTTCCGCTCGACGGCATAAGAAGGTATAGAGATAAAGATTTACTTTTGCTTGTTGCCGGCAGTCAGGCCCAGGCAGGCTCAGCGCTTTCAAGAATTGCAAACGGAGACCACAGGGAAATATCGATCTCTAAAAATGATTTTGTTCTTTTCTCGGCAGATCCAATTCCGGGAAATGAAGTTTCAATAAACGCGCTTATAGACAACCTTTCGAAACGCGGTGCAAAGGTCATATATTCTGAACTTTCGGATGACTTTCATGTTTCAGGACATGGTGCCGCTGATGATCTCATGCTTCTTATGGAGCTTGTGCGTCCTCAAAAACTAATTCCCATAGGAGGAACTTACAGACAAATGGTTGCTTATAAGAATTTGGGACTAAGACAGGGATTTTCCGAGAACGATATTTTTCTTATTGAAAACGGCTGGGAACTAATTTTTGACAATGGAAGGGTAAATACGGGAAGAAAAATTTCAACCAAAAATATTTATGTTGATCAAATATCAGGTGAAGAAGTTGAGACTATAGTCCTAAGAGACAGACAGAAAATATCCAAAGAAGGAGTAATTATCGTGGTTGTTGAAATAGACTCGGAAACCGGGCAAATAATAGATCAGCCTACTATTATTACAAGAGGCTTGACAGATGCTGAGACTAAAGTGTCGAACAAGAATGTAGCACAGGATATCAGAAATGCTTTTTCTGCAAAAAAAGGCAGGGTTACAGACTGGATTTATCTAAGAAAAAAAGTTGGAGAAATCGCAGAAAAGTCTATATTTAAGAATCTGCGGAGGCGTCCACTGGTTTTACCGGTTATTATCGAAGAATAGCCTGCCTGCCCGCCTCGATGCGAAGCGGGCCGGCAAGGCAGTTTGTGGTAACAACATCCGCGATATATAATATATAGTATGCCCAAAAGAAGACGACGATATAAAAGAGGAAAATTAAAGTTTAAATTAAAGAAAAATACGATTTATTCCATATTTTCCTTCGGGCTCATACTTTCCGGAATTCTTCTTTTTGTCTCTTTCACCAAAAGCCAGCCTTCTTTAATCGTTTTGTCCGACCAAATTGAGAAATATTTTGGAGGGACAGGATTTCTTCTTGCACTTTCCCTGGTATTCTTCGGATTTTTATTTCTCCGGCTTAAAATGTTTATCTCAAGACCAAATGTCGCGATTGGTTTTTCACTTTTTTTTATTTGCGTTGACGCACTTTTCAGAGGCGGACTTATAGGAGATTATTTATTTCGCACAATTTCCGATATAGTCACTGATTTTGGAGCGTCACTTGTTTATACGGCAGGAATTTTCATAGGTCTTGTCGTTTTCTTCGATACATCAATTGATGAACTGATAGGAATTATTGGTGCAATATCAGCAACTATTGCAAAATTTTTCCCCACCAAGTTATTTTCATTTCTTAAGAATAAACGGCCAGGAATTAAAGCTATGACTATAAAAGGCGGAATGAAAGACTTACCTCTGTCAAATAGAGAAATGGTAATTTCAGAACCTTCTATCAAAAAAGACGTAGGACTTTTGTCAGATAAATTAGTAAGTAATCCTGCATCAGGCGGCACGGTTTGGGAATATCCTCCTCTTTCGCTTCTGGCGGATTCGGGAGGACAAAAGGCGGAACGCGGCGACGTAAATAAAATCGCAAAGACTATTGAAGATACTCTTGCAAGTTTCAGCATAAAAGCAAGGGTTGTGGAGGTAAATCTCGGACCTGCAGTTACGCAGTATGCTCTGGAGATTGCACTTGGGACAAAATTATCAAAAATAGCGTCTCTTTCAAATAATCTGGCATCAGCTACAGAGGCTCCTACGGGTCAGATAAGAATTGAAGCACCTATCCCCGGAAGAAATTTAGTCGGAATTGAGATACCAAACAAAAGTCTTGAAATTGTTACGCTTAGGACAATGCTTGAGTCGGCAGAAATGAGAAAAAGCAAATCAAAGCTTACTGTTTCACTTGGTCTTGATGTTTCAGGAAATCCCGTAGTTGCAAATATAGCAAAAATGCCGCATGTATTAATTGCAGGAACTACCGGTTCGGGAAAATCCGTAATGATTAATTCTTTTATTTCATCACTTCTTTTCAGAGCAACGCCCGCTGAAGTAAAACTAATTATGATTGATCCAAAAAGAGTCGAGCTTACAGGATATAATGGTATTCCTCATCTTATGACACCTGTAATTGTTGAGGTTGAAAAAATTCTTGCATCTCTTAAATGGGCAATGAACCAAATGGACGAAAGATACAAAAAATTTGCCGAGAACGGAGTCAGAAATATTGATTCGTTCAACGAGCTTGCAGGTTTTCAATCACTTCCCTATATAGTTATTTTTATAGATGAACTTCAAGCTCTTATGGCATTTGCGCCTGTTGAAGTTGAAGATGCAATAGCAAGGCTTGCTCAGATGGCACGGGCGACCGGAATCCATTTAGTTGTTTCAACACAAAGGCCCTCAGTTGATGTAATTACAGGACTTATTAAGGCAAATATTCCGACCCGAATTGCATTCAATGTTTCATCCATGATTGACTCAAGAGTTATAATTGATAGCCCTGGAGCTGAAAAGCTTTTGGGACGGGGAGACATGCTTTATATTCCGCCTGAACAGGCAAAGCCGACCCGTATCCAGAGCGCTTTTGTTTCGGAAAAAGAAGTCAAAAAGTTAGTTGATTTCCTAAAAGCAAAAGGCCCGCCTGTTGAGTATACGGATGAAGTTACACAGACACCCTTAGTTGGGCCAAAGCTGGGAGCAACTAGCGGAGCAGACGGCAGAGATAATCATTTCGAAGAAGCGATAAGAATCGTTTGCCAGCATGACAGAGCATCGGCTTCACTTCTTCAAAGAAGGCTGGCTATTGGCTATTCAAGAGCCGCAAGGATTATAGACCAGCTTGAAGAGGCAGGAATTGTAGGGCCGGGTAGCGGTTCAAAGCCCCGAGATGTACTGACAAGAAATGCGGAGGAAGTTATAAATAGCCTCCAGCAATAAAAATTTCTAATTATTCTAATTTCTAATTAACCTAAATAAATCCCAATTTTAAAATATGATAAAAGCCGGACAAAAATTACACGACGAAAGAAAGAGAAAAGGGTTAACGCTTGAGCAAGTAGCGAGTTCTACGAAAATTCGGGAAGAATTTCTCCGCGCTATTGAAAGAGGTGAATACGGGAAGCTTCCTTCTTCTTCGTATGCACAGGGTTTTGTAAGAAGTTATACAAGATTTTTAAATTTGCCTGAAAAGGAAACTCTTGCTCTTTTCAGACGGGAATTTGCAGTCGATAAAGATCTTGATGTGTTACCGGAAGGGCTTTCCGGAAAAAAGGACATACCTATCCGAAAGTTTAAAATACATCAGGTTGTTTTATTGGGGATTCTGATTTTTATCCTGCTTATAGGTTATATTTTTTTCCAATTCCGATATGCATTCATAAATCCGCCGCTTGAGATTGAAAATCCCAAGGAAATGGCAAGTTTTTCTTCATCAACCGTCACTGTCTCTGGCAAAACAGATCCAGCCGCAACAGTTTATATAGAAGATGAGGTTGTGCCTGTAAATGATGATGGGAGTTTTAAAAAAGAAATAGTTGAATTTCCGGGGAAAACAACAATTACAATAAAAGTAGTCAACCGCTTCGGTAAAGAGACCACTCTGGAACGCCATATTACAATTAAATAATTCTCACCAAGTTTTTACTCTTATTTTTACTGCGGTTTGTTACATTTAGTTCCAATTGACACAAAATTGGCTAGATGCTATGTTAGATAGTACTATGATTGACCCTGCCCAGACAGCACTATTTATAGTAATAATCGTCCTAACGATTCTTCTTCTTATTCTTGGAATTCAGGTATTTTTTATCCTGCGGGAGTTAAGACACACTATAAACAAAGCAAATAAAGTTCTAGATGATACAGGTATAATTACGGAAAGCGTTTCCGGTCCTATTTCCAATCTTTCCAATATGGCAACAGGGTTAAAGGCGGGTTCTATTATTGCAGCAATTCTTAACAGGAAGAAATCCAAAAAAAGAAGGGATGATGATGAATAATAATGGAAACCATCATGGTAATAAATTTCTTGAGGGTTTCGTCTGGGGACTTATTATAGGAGGAGCCGTAGTTTTCCTCATGGGTACAAAAAAAGGAAAAAAGCTTCTAAAGACAATTACTGAAGAGGGAGTTGGTAATCTTGCAGATATTATAGATGAGGGGATGGATGAGGATGAGTTGGACGAAGAGGAATTAGAGGAATCAATCCCGAATGGATCGGCAGATGTGAAAGAAAAGATTAATAAAGATGTAAAACCCACCAATCGCAAAAGATTCTTCCGCCGAAAATCTTCTTAATTTATAGTCCGTATTTTTGGATGTTCGAATTGTGACCTTCAAGATCCCCAGCGTACCGATTGACACCATTTTTATCTGTTATGTAATACAGGTAGTTTGTGCTTGCGGGATTTATTGTGGCCATTAAACTTTCAAGTCCGGGATTGCTTATTGGGGCAGGAGGAAGGCCGGCTACTCTATAAGTGTTGTAAGGAGAATTAAGAAGTTTATCTGCATTAGTCAGCGATTTCTTCCACCATCTTTTCTGAGCAGACTGATATCCAAGTGCATATTGTATAGTTGCGTCGATATCCAGTTTCATTCCCAAATCAAGCCTATTTCTTATGACACTTGCTACAAGAGGCCGGTCCTGATCATGGCGGGCCTCTCTTTCGACAAGAGAAGCAATCGTTACTATTTCATTTTGAGAAAGTTTTGTTTTTGAAGTATCAAGTGTTTTGTATTTATTATCAAAGTTACCTCTTAGAATACTCACGATCATATTTATGTCCGCGTCTCTGGGAAGTAGATAAGTATCGGGAAAAAGATAGCCCTCGTTTTTCGCAAGTTCTTTCTCCCAGGAATTTTCATATGTAGGCATTTTTTCTTTAAGAATCTCGTTTATTTCCGAAGCCCTCAGGCCTTCAGGTAAAGTCACCCAAATATCCAAAGTCCCGTGTTTCAAGTTTTCAATTATTTGATAAAGGTCCATTGAAGGATTGAGCCTAAAATCTCCTGCTTGGATTTCTTTATCCAGTCCCCTTTTTTTTGTCAGAAGAAAAAATACAATAGGATCGCGGATAAGCCCCTGAGACGCAAGGCTATTTGCAATTTCCCTGACACCCGCTCCTTTTTCTACAACAAAAATTTTTGCGGTATTGTCGTTTATATTTACAGGAGAGATTCCGTTTTTAAACCATATGAAAACGCCGGCAATTATTACAATAAGAAGCAACAAAAGTACTAATATTCTTTTCATAAAATATTCAGTATTGGAAATTCTTTCCTCACCCTCTTTCCAATCCTTAGATTATACATTTTTTCACTATATATTGTATAGATTACCTCTCCTTTTTCAACTTTTTCGCCAATTTTTTTATAGAGATAAATTCCAGCACCCTTTTGCTCGGGAGAGCCCAGAGCTTTTGCGACTGTTGTGACATTTTTTATATTTATTTCTTTTATAGTTCCTTTTCGCCTTGCCTTGATATCTTCAGAAAAACTTCCGGGCTTTAAATCCTCGCTGTCTATGTGAGGATTTCCCCCTTGAGCTTTTATAATTTCCTGCATTTTTTCAAAGGCTAGTCCATTTTCAAGAATTTCTTTCGCCCAGTTTTCACAATTTTCATATTGTTTCCTAATTTTATCCTGGAGGGATTTGGGTGAATCATTAAGGCAAATTTTTAAAAGTTCTGTTGCCAGAAAAAGACTTCCGTTTTCAAGATCAAGCGGTCTGTTTGGTTTTTGCTGAAGGACTCTTAAAGCATCGCGGGTCTCAAGAATTGCCCCCATTCCTCTTCCCCATGGTTCATCAGTCCTGCGGATTAAAACTTTTATTTCTACACCAAATTCTCTGGCCAGATACTGAAAGTCCTCTTTAAGAATTATTGCATCTTTTTTTCTATGAACTTTTGCTGTTTTTCCGTAAGGTATGTCTATTACAATATGATTTGAACCGAATGCAATTTTCTTAGCCATTACAGAAACCAGGATTTTATCATAGCTTTCAAGAAGAAGCGGCTTCTCAACAGTTATTATTGCATCGTCAGCTGGTGCTATCCCAAAACTGCCTCCCCAGACGATACATGCGTTGGTTTTTTTTACAATCTCATAAATCTTTTCTTTTGAAATTACTACGGGAGCGAGGGTTTCCATGTCATCGGCAGTTCCTCCCGGAGAGGTTATGGCGCGGGATGAACTTTTTGGAATTTTAAATCCGGCAGCTGCAACGATTGGCACGACTATAAGAGTTGTTCTGGTTCCCGGGATTCCGCCAATGGAATGTTTATCGGCGACAATTCCCGGAAAGCTTAACTTCTCACCTGTCTCAACCATCGCTTTTGTTAGATAATAAAGCTCTTTGTTGGTAAATCCTTTTGCGTATCCAGAGGCAGTAAAATATGTGGTCAGAACTTCTCCAAGTCTATTTTTTGCAATCTCATCCATGATTGCGTAAATTTCTTTATAATTCAGTTTCTTGCCGACAAGCTTTTTTTGAATTGCTTCAATTACTTCTCTTGATTCCTCTTCAAGAGCTTTAAACGATTTTTTTATACGCCTCCTCCCTTGAGCTGATTCATTGCAATTTTTACTATTGCTCTTACAAGTGTCAGAAGAAAATACAAGAAGCTATTTATAAGCCTGTAAATAGTGGGCCAGATACTGATAAGGAAAATTTTAAATCCGTTTTCTTCTCCCATTATGCTCTTTCAAGTCTTGATTTTATAATAAGTCTTTTCCATGTCGTACCGGGAGGCGTGCATGTGACAAGAGTTAGGAATGAGTCATTCAAGTCTTGAGTAAAGATTGAAGTGTCCTCAGGGCTTACAACCGATATTTCATAAATTTTATAGACGAAACCCACTCCGTTTACACTTACATTTATAACATCGCCGGTCTTAAGCTGATACGCATTTGCAAAAATTGTTTTATAATTCTCTGGATCGAAAAGCTGAGGAAGAGTGGAATGCCCAAAAATTACCGATGTACCCTTGTCAGCGGGAATAGCTGTGCCGGGGTAGTTAATAAGGTGGCTTGCAAGATTGAGATCCTGAGTCGAGACTATTGCATTCTGAATCTTAAGTTTTGGTATTGAGATGCTGAAGAAAGAAATTTTAGGCTTCTCGTCTTTTGTGGCAGAGTAATGAGGGAACCAATTCTGAGCATTGGAATAATCAGCTCCCGAAATAATATTCCCGGCCTCTGATATAAGACTGCCCCAGGAGTTTGAGCCTAATACTTCAGGTTTTGGTATTGGTGTTTCAAGACTTTGCGCGAAGGCAGAGGCAAAATAAATCTGCCAGGAAAGAAGCGGAAAGAAAATATAAGATGTAACTATGAGCCCAGTAAGAAGGGTAAATATTCCAATAAATTTTGTGAATTTTTTCTTAAGCTTCCTATTGCTTCTGTGATAATAATATTCACTCATTTTGTTTGAGTAGTAATTTTTATATTTTTTGAAGAGAAAGGAAGTATTTGCGGCAGGAACGGAAGACTAAAGGAAAGACTGATTTTAGCATCTGAAACCTGCGGATATTTTGTGAGAATCTCTTTAGCACTGTTAAAAGATTTTCCCGTAATCTTTTTGATAACTTCCTCTTCGTTTATTTTAGGCACAACGAATGCTTTTATTGCTACTCTTGCGCTTATCTTATCCTCATCCTGGTCTATTTCCCCAACGTCTGCTTCAATACTGTCTGAATCTATCATCTCATCCTGCGATATTTCGTTCTTAAGAACCTCATTGGCAAAATCCACCAAATCTGATTTTTTATAGGAAATACCTTTGTATTCTACGGTTCCGGTAAGAGTCACTTTACTTGCTTCTTCATTGGCTTTTTTGCTCAAATCTTTCTTCACCAGTTTTTCACTTATAAGGACCGGAAGAAGAACTTCATCGCCTGAAATCTTTTTTGTCAGCTCGTCTTTTCCTTTGCTCTCAAGATCTTTAAGGAGTTTTGCTTCAAGTTTTTCAATATCGTCTTCCGATACAACAGTTACTTCTTTTTTGCTTCCCCCCGAAAAAGCATTATCATTCTTGGCTGCCATTGACACGCTTGTACCTATAGAAAATTTAGTATCAGAAGGAATATTAGAATCTTGTCCAATCTCTTTTGCCGTGACCGCTACGTCCACCTTTCCCGGAGTAGTTCCCGAGAAAACATCGCCTGAAGCCGCGGGCACAGTTACTGCCTTATCCAAAGTAAATGCACGGTCATTTGCGGATGTTATGGTAGCACCGGACGACAAATTTTGTGATGAGTCGGCATTGTTAAAAATAGTGACGGTTCCTTTTGCTTTTTCCCCGACTTCTTTCTTGCCTGTTGCGGAAGCTGAAATATTCCCTTCTTGAGTGGCAGAGATAAATTGAGACGCAAGAATTCCATTTGAAGGATTGGTGGAGGAGTCTGATGAAAAAGTCACGTCCTGGGTTTTCTCAGACGGCTTGGCATCTATACTTAGTACGACAGCTGCTTTATTTGAGAAGAAATAGAAAAATCCGCCTATTAAAATAAGCAAAATTAATGCTAAAGGAATCAGCATCATTTTTCCTCCGGAGAGGAAAAATCCAGGCAGAGACAGGAAGCTTTTTAAAGGAAGTTTACTCAAGTTTTTAAATAATTTAGAAAGAATACTTTTCCCACTTAACATCATAGCAAAAGCATTTACCGGCAGCTGTTTTTTTTCTCCCTCTTCTTCCGCTACAACTTCGGGAATTTCTTCAATTTGTTCTTTCAAAGTTTCCCCAGGCATTTCATCTATAACTTCAACGGGCTTAGGAAGTGGTTCTTTGGCAATATCTTTATCTTTTGCAAACCCAAAATATTCCATAGACGATTCTTCTGAAATGATGTTTATTTTTTCATTTGTTTTTTCTTTTTCTTCCGGCCCGCTTTTAAAATCCGGAGGAATTTCATCCTCATCTTCGGGTAATTCTTTATCAAGCACTTCAAATCCAAGCTGTGTCGCAGCTCCGAAAAGGACAGCTCTTGCGTCAAACTCTGACGGAAGAGTGGTTACTTGAGGGATTTGGATAAATGAAAGGCCTGAGCTCCATTTGTGATTTATGAATTCCTGACTCTCATCCTCTTCGCCGTTAAAGACCACGATTTTTGGTGGTAAAACGTCTGATGAGAAATGTTTTAATATGTTATCGAGTGTGGTTGCCGGAGAAGTTGTAATTTCCGATGTTTTAAATTCTTTGATTTTCCCGCCCTTAATAAGAGCTGCTGAGACAAATTTCTTCCCTGTTTCCGCAAGAATTATTGAGACCGGTGTTCCTTCCTCTTTTTCCAAAAGATAAGAGATGGCCTCAAAGATTACCAAAAACCCAATGGGTACAAGCCCAAGTTCATCGCTTATTTTTTTAAGCTTTTCCAAATACTCTTTTTTGATTTTATTATCTTCGACCCAGCTTCCCTTTACACCAAAAATAGTCTTAACTGTTTCTAGTTTTTCAGGAAGTCTTTGTTCGGCTTGGGAAATTGCTTTATCTGCGGTTTCCAAAATCTCTTCGGTTGAGGATTCTTCTATAGACTTTTCGAAAGCTTCGGCGTGTTTGGAGAGGACATGGATTTTTCCTCCAACCTCCTCCATGAACACAGCGTTTATCTTCTCATTGCGGAGAACCAATGCTAAGAAAAATTCTTTTTTTTGTTCTTTGGAAAATGAGAGAGGCAGTTTCATAAATCGTGAACTTTTGAATAGATTCTTCTTTGTCCTTGAGAAATACTTTCCTGTTTTATTATTTTAAACCTTTTTAGCTCACCTGTAAAATCCACATGCGGCCCTCCGCAGAATTCTTTCGAATAAGCATCTTGCCCTGAGCCTGCTTGTCCTGAGCTTGTCGAATGGGCCGAAGGGCCCACAAAGTAAACCTTTACGTCATTTTCATACTTATCATCAAAAAGTCCGATAGCTCCTATTTCTTTGGCTTTTTTAAGCGGCATTATTTCAAAATGGACAGGAAGATTTTTCTCGATTTTTCGATTAATAATCTTTTCAACTTTCGCAACTTCTTCATCCGTAAGTTTTCTATCAAAGGAAAAGTCGAACCTTATCCTTTCATTTGTAATATTTGAACCTGATTGCTTTACGGTATTTCCTAAGACATCGCGAAGCGCCTGATGAAGAAGGTGGGTTGCAGTATGTCCCATTACTGTTTGTTCAGAATGATCCGCAAGCCCACCTGCAAATTTCTTTGCTCCTCCTATGCGCGATTGGTCTTGATGCTTCTTAAGTTCTTTCTCAAAAGATTCTATGTCAACCAAAAGTCTTTGATCTTGAGCAAGTTCAGTTACCATTTCAATTGGAAATCCAAAAGATTGATAAAGATTAAAAGCTTGAGGACCAGAAATAGTAGCACCGCTTATAACTGATTTTGGAATATTGATCTTTTTCAGATCACCTCTATAAATGTCTCGAAATAACTCAGTCTTATCGGGAGCCTGCATAAGCTCGGAATATTTAGCAGGTTCAATTGGAGTTAGAGTTGAAATTATGTCTTTGGAGACCTTGAGACCTTCCTGGATAACTTGGCTGAATTTTTTTTCTTCTTCTGAAAAAACATCAAGAATCTTCTCCTTGCTTTCACTTAAGTAAGAGTCAGTCGTAGAATAAGTATCTATTATGGATGAGGCAACTTCAGTGGTAAAATAATTTTGATTACCCAATTGTTTTCCGTATCGGATCGCTCTTCTTAATAACCTTCTTAATACATATCCCTGTTCCTTATTTGATGGATAAATTCCGGAAGATACTATAAATACAGAAGCTAACAGATGATCTGCAATAATTCTTATCGCGCGTGAATTGGTTTTATAATCGGCTTTTAAATTTTGCTCTATAGTTTTTATGATGGGATAAAGAAGCGAAGTTTGGAAAATGTCTGCTTGGTTTTCGTATGCGGCAAGAAGCCTTTCAAGCCCGCCGCCAAAATCCACATTTTGGTTAGGAAGTTTTTCAAAACCGCTTTCCGTCCTCAAGTATTCCATAAAGACAGAATTTCCTATTTCAAGGAACCGTCCGCACTCGCAATTGGGATGGCAATTTTCTCCAAACTTCTTGTCATGCGGAGTTCCGAAGTCAAAGAACACTTCGCTGTCGGGTCCGCCCGGCTCGCCCTTGGGCATTTTATCCGGAGTGCCTGCTCTTGACCACCAGTTTTTATCAGCGCCATATGAAAATATTTTTTCTTTTGGATCAAGCCCTTCGCTTGTGAGAATTTCTGTCCAGATTTTTTCGGATTCACTATCGCGCGGTATAGATTCATCGCCTTTAAAAACCGTCACATAAAGTTTTTCTTTTGGAAGTCCTATTTCGCGGGTCAGAAATTCCCAGCACCATGGAATTTGCTCTTTTTTGAAATAATCCCCCAGAGACCAGTTGCCAAGCATCCGGAAAAATGTCGTGTGCCTATTATCTCCAATTTCATCAATGTCTTGTGCGCGGAAAGAGTTTTGTACGTTCACAAGCCGTTTACCTTGCGGATGTTTTTCTCCAAGAAGAAATGGTACAAGTGGCTGCATACCGGAAGATGTAAAAAGAGTGGTGGGATCATTTTGGGGCACAAGCGGAGAATTTGGGATGCGTTTATGATTTTTACTTTCGAAAAAAGAAATATACTTTTCAATAATATCCAGCGCCTGCAGCATATATAAGATTATAGCAAAATATTATAGCTTAAACCTAAAAGTTGTATAATTTTATTGATGAGGAAAGTTTGGTTTCTTTTGCCCCTTCTTTTTATCTTCTTTCTTTTCCGACCCGCAAATGCATTTGCCGAGAAGATAAATTCATTTGATGTGAAGATCGTGGCTCACAAAGATGGGCTTATGGATATTAACGAGACGATTGATTATGACTTTGAAAGTCTCTCGCGGCACGGAATTTTTAGATACATTCCGCTTTATTCAAAAGTTGGCGATCTCTACAGGATTACAAAGATTGATAATGTAAATATCGAACGTGACGGTGAGTCAGAAGAGTTCAAAACAACACAAAACAATCAAAATATAAATTTCAAGATAGGCGATCCTGACAGGACTATTACAGGAGCGCATGTTTATAAGATTTCATATACGGTTGAGAATGGAATTGGAAGTAATTTCCCGGACTTTGACGAAATCTACTGGAATGCGACAGGAAATGATTGGCCAGTAGCCATTGAAAAAGCAAGTATTGATGTTGCGACGGATTTTGGGATTAATCCTACCAATTTTATTTGCTATACGGGTACGGCCGGCTCAAAGGATGCAAATTGTACGATTAATGGATCATCAGCCGGAACAGGTTTACTTTCCGCAGGAGAAGGTTTGACAGCGGTTGCGGTTTATCCTGCAAATACATTTCCCAAAAGCATTCTCTCAAAATCTGCGCCCTCTACCTTTGCCGAAAAAATATTCGGTTTTATCTGGCAAAATATTCTCGGAATTTATTTTTTGCTTAACATAATTCTTCCGGCAATTCTTATTTTTTGGTATCAGAAGAAGAAAAACAAGAAAAGATTTGGTCCGCCGACTGTGAATTTCGATACTCCGGAAGACGAAAAGGGAAACAGACTTCCTCCCGCACTTGCGGGGACAATTGACAATGCAAAGCTTGACAGGAATGACGTGACTGCGACAATTTTTGACTTGGCTATCAGAAAATATATAAAGCTTGAAGAGAAAAATACCGAAAGTAAGGTTCTTGGGGTTATCAAAATAACTGACAAGAAACAGACAATTACGAAACTTAAAGAGGACGACGGAAAACTTACTCCTTTTGAGAAAAAGTTATATTCGCGGCTTTTCGAAAGCGGTAATAACGTGGACGTAGAAGACCTTAAAGCGGATTTTTACAAAACTTATCGGGATATGGAGACGGAGATTTTCAAACAGCTTGTTGAGAAAAAATATTATACCAAAAACCCACAAGTTCAGAGAGGATTTCTGGTATTCTTCGGAATTGTTTCATTTTTTACTCTAAATATTATTCTCGGAGCAGTTTTGTTTTTCTTATTTAGTAAACTTATCGGAAGAACTCCGCTTGGCGATGAAATAGATCATAAAATAGACGGGCTTAAGCTTTTCCTAAAAAGTATGGACAGGAATTATAATTGGCAGGCGATGAAATTTTATACTGTGGAGCAGATGATTCCGTACGCTATGGCGCTAGGATACATAGACAAATTTATGGAACAGCTTAAGATAATAAAGCCCGACTATAATCCCACTTGGTATTCGGGGTACAGAGGAAGTTTTTACGCAAGTTATTTGGGATTCTACTATGGCATGAATAGCAATATCACTACATCTGCCCCGTCTTCATCAAGTGGTGCTTCCGGTGGATTTTCAGGCGGCGGAGGAGGAGGCGGTGGCGGCGGAAGCTGGTAATTAGAAAAAATCTCATGGTATAATGTTGAACTATGGACGTCATAATGGGACAGCAGAAAGAAAAAAACAAACATATGCTTCTGCTTATCTTCGGCACAATTATACTTCTTACGGGTGCTGTTTTTGCCATAAGTTCGAACAAGAAGCTTCTTCCGGTTTTTAATATCGATCCTATACCCGCTACAATTTCTACGCCTGCCTTCAATTCTGTTGCCACGGCTACGCCTACTCTCTCAACGCCTCCTGTTCCGACATTTGCGCCGGCAACAGAGCTTAGGATTGAAGATATTAAAATTGGAATGGGCGCAGAAGTCGCATCCGGAAGTTCTGTCGCAGTCAATTATATCGGAAGACTCACTAATGGGCAGATTTTCGATACTTCACTGACCCAAGGACGCCAGCCTTTAACTTTTCAAGTGGGAACAGGACAAGTTATAAAAGGATGGGAAGAAGGACTTATGGGTATGAAAATTGGAGGACAAAGAAGACTTATTATTCCACCGAATAAGGGGTATGGCGCACAAGGTGCAGGTCAAGCTATTCCGCCAAATGCTACACTTATTTTCGATATAGAGCTGTTAGATGTTAAGTAGTGTATAATAAAAAAATGAATGGTAAGCTATTTGGAGGATTGGGAATAGCTGCAGTTTTAATATCAGTTATATTCTTTTTTATGAATACATTTAATAATACAGTAAAATCGCCGGAGTCACCGGCTTCAGCAGGCCCGACTACAGCTGCGGTTACGGAACTTAAGATTGAGGATATCGTAGTGGGTACGGGAGCAGAAGTAAAAAGCGGAGATACTATAACCGCGCATTATACAGGTAAACTTATGGACGGCACTCAATTTGATAGTTCGGTAGGTAAGACTCCATTTACTACGCAAATTGGAGTAGGAAATGTAATTAAGGGATGGGATGAAGGAATTGTAGGGATGAAAGTTGGAGGAAAAAGAATGCTTACTATTCCGGGAAATCTGGCATACGGAGAACAAGGTTCTCCACCGGTGATCCCTCCCAACGCAACTCTAATTTTCGACATCGAACTCCTCGACGTAAAATAATTCTCCTTAATCCTGAGCGAGTCGAAGGGCTCGCTTTGGCCACGGAAAAATTGACGTATTTCATTTATTGTTCAAGTGAAGATTCTAACTTAATATTTTTCAGTAATTTTTTGAGAGATTCCATGCTCTCCTCGTCGTAAATTGAGCAAGTTAGCACCTGTTTTTTGGTCTTTGTAAAAAGTTTTGTTACCTTTTGGATGATTTCTTTATCGACTAGGTCAGTTTTGGTAAGGAGTATGTATTCCGTTTTATCCAAAAGCGTTGGATCAAATAATCTGAACTCTTCTCTTATAATTTCATATGATTTAAGCGGATCGGGGTTGGTAATATCTATACAGTGGATAAGAATTGTGGTTTTCTCTATATGCCGCAGAAAATCAATTCCGAGTCCCTTTCCATGAGATGCGCCTTCGATAAGTCCGGGAATATCGGCAATAGGATGTGCTTCAAGCATTCCTATAGTTGGCTCAAGCGTCGTAAACGGATAATCACCAACTGCAGGGTGAGCTTTCGTCAGAACCTTGAGTAAGCTGCTTTTGCCTGAATTGGGGAGTCCTATAAGACCGACCTCGGCAATTAGGCGCAATTCGAGAAATAATTCTTTTGTTTCTCCCTGCCCTCCTTGCTCAAAATTTATAGGAGTTTGATTGGTTGAAGATTTAAATTCGACGTTACCCCGTCCGCCTGTACCGCCTTTGGCAAAGAGTATCGGTGTGGTGTCATCTGTAATTTCTGTGACAACGCCTGATTTAAGATTGGTAATTCTAGTGCCTAAGGGAAGAGAAATTGTCATGTCCGGAGCCTTGCGTCCATACATCTTTTTTCCTTTGCCATTTTGCCCGTCTTGCGCCTCTACCTTCTTCGAATAACGAAATTTTCTCAGATCCGAATAATTGTGAGATCCCTGGAAATATATACTTCCGCCATTACCGCCATTTCCTCCGTCCGGTCCGCCATTGGCAGTTTGTCCGCCCCGAAATAGACTACTGGATCCCTTGCCGCCATTACCGGCTTTGATGGTTAGCTTGATATTATCGATCAACATGTGCCTATTGTACCATTAATTCCGGCACTCCGGCCTCATCACTTCCTCCGCAAAGTAAACTATTCTTGATTCTTAATTCGTGATTCTAGATTCATGATTCCAACTCTAGTCCTCGCTTTAGCCATGGAAAAGTTGTAGAATACAATCCGATTAATATGACTGAAAATATTCACGATTTTATTCATGACCTAGGTCTTCTTAAAAGAAAAGATCGAGCCGGATGGGTGAAAAGAGGAATTGAAAACCCTGAAAGCGTTGCCGAGCATAATTTCAGAGTCGGCATGGTTGCCTTTGCGCTAGGAAAAAGATTCGGATTTGATCCCTTTAAAGTCGGCATGATGGGAGTAATCCACGACGCGCCGGAATACAAGGCGCCGGATTATACTCCTCATGATGATATAACAGTTGAAGACAAATTCCGTGAGGAAGAAGAAGCCATGAAAGAACTTACGTCCAAAATTGAGGATGGAGACCATATGCTTGAGTTGTGGCGTGAATTTGAAGAAGGCAAAACACCTGAAGCACAATTTGTGAAAATAATTGATAAGCTTGAGATGATGTTTCAGGCGGAGGAGTACGAAACTGAACAGCCCGACAAGGATTTGGAATCTTTCTGGGAGGGAATAGAAGGATTTGATTTTGGAGATGTAAACGAAATTTTTGATTACCTCAGACTTAATAGAACCAAAGCTTCCGGAAAAAAATAGAAAACTCGCTTTAGCCACGGAAAAGTTGTAAAATTATTTTAAATTATGAAGAAAAAAGAAATAGTTTACGCTTTTATAGATAGCCAGAATTTAAATCTGGGGACCAGTAGAGATTTTCGTAAAGGAAAAAAAATTATTTACAAAGGCTGGCAGCTGGATTTTAAGAAATTCAGGAAATATTTATCTGATAAGTTTCGTGTACAAAAAGCATTTCTTTTCATAGGTTATATAAAGGAAAATGAGAAAATGTACAGAAGACTTAAGTCCTATGGATACGATTTAGTCTTCAAGCCCACAGTTAAAGATAGTCAAGGTAAGCCCAAGGGAAATGTTGATGCAGAGCTAGTGTTATATTCATCAGCCGTAGAATATAATAACTACAATAAGGCGGTAATAGTTTCAGGAGATGGTGATTTTTATTGTCTACATGAATATCTGGAGAAAAATAAAAAATTATTGAAGATTATAATCCCAAATGAAAAATCTGAGTCTTCTCTGTTAAAGCCTTTTCAGAAATATAAAATCTTTCTTATTTTTGAAAAGAGTAAATTGGAGAGAAAAATCCATAAAAAAATGGGAGGCGTTGCGATATGACACGTAGTCATATGTTCGTGTTCTCCCTAATGATTGGATAGATTATAGCAAAAAAGCGTTTACAGGTAAATAGAACAATCTAGATCATAAATAATTCAAAATACTTCCTACGAAATACAAAATTCTAATTAAAAACTCGCTTTAGCCACGGAAAAGATGTAAAATTTTGACAGAATAGCTTATGCAATTAAATTTAAATACTAAAATTACAGATAAATACACCAGTAATTCTCAAAAGATTAGAATTCTGACAGAAGATTGGGTTGATAAATCAATATTTTGTCCTAGTTGTGGACATCTAGAAATAAATAAATATCCCAATAATCGTCCAGTTGCAGATTTTTATTGTTCTAATTGTAGTGAAGAATACGAGCTTAAAGGCAAGCAGGGAGATATTGGTTCAAAGATTGTTGATGGAGCTTACGCAACAATGATTGAACGCTTGAGAAGCGTAAATAATCCAAATTTTTTCTTTCTTAATTATGATCTGCAAAATTTCCAAGTATTGAATTTCTTAGTTATTCCAAAACATTTCTTTATTCCGGATATCATCGAAAAAAGAAAACCACTTAAGATAACTGCACGTCGAGCTGGATGGATAGGGTGTAATATTTTGCTTCAAAGTATTCCTCAAGCCGGAAAAATATTTTTCATAAAAAATAAACAAATTGAGCCAAAACAAAGAGTGCTCGATGAATGGCAAAAGACACTTTTCTTACGGGATGAAAAAGAATTTTCAGCAAAAGGCTGGTTACTAGATACAATGAAATGTATAGAAAAGCTCGGGAAGCACGAATTTACACTTGATAATATTTACGAATTCGAAAATGAGCTAAGTAACAAACACCCAGACAATCATCATATTAAAGATAAAATCCGTCAGCAGCTACAAATACTAAGAGACAAGAATTATCTAGAATTTATTGAAAGAGGAGTTTATAGAATTAAATAGTTGACTTTATTTCATATTTGATCAAAGATCAACTATGGATATAAGTTGGGAGCTGGCTATAAAGATTTTAAAATATCTAGATGAACACAAAGACTTCTATTTTCCTTTCCTAGTCATGAATAAAGAATATACTCCGGAGGATGATGATTTTGTAGAGATTGAACCAAACAAATGGGAAATGATTGCTGAGGATCACATATGCCAAACGTTCCAACTATGGGAAAATTTGCAAAATCTTGATAAGCGGACGCTTGAGTTGATGGCAAAGGGTTTTATTGACGAAATTAATTCAACTTCTTAGCTACAAAAATAAAAATTCTAGAAGCAAAATTGCATTTGGGTTAATTCCGCGAGGTTTTGTTTTGTATACTGTATAAAGAGTGATAAAATTAAAAGTAAAAAGGTTACGCTTAATAGAAAAAGCAATCGGGCTAATAGGCAAAGAAAAAGCGTATCCTGTCATGTTTGCAATCGCTACCTGAAAGGTGAAATAGCCTCGCTACCTTCGTTTATCTATTTCTTGTAATATAGTCCGCCGGGATTTTATTTTTTGTATACTATAAGAGTGGTTAAGCTGGAAGTAAAAAGGCTGACTTTTATTGGGAAAGCAGTTGGGCTTATAGGTCGGCAAAAAGCGCACCCTGTAATGTTTGAGACGCGGCTTGGCATACATACGTTTTTCTTAAAATTCCCAATCGACGTTATTATTTTGAACAAACAAGGAAAAGTAGTTGCATTTAAAGAGGCGCTTTCCCCCAATCGCATTTTTCTTTGGAACCCCCGCTACAGAACTGTTCTTGAACTCCCAGTTGGCACAATCAAAAAACACAATATCCAAAAAGGAACCACAATCTCAATTCATAATTCTTAAATCATAATTTTACTTCTGTCTTTTGTTACCTGTAAATTGTCAACTGTCAAAGGTCTCTTCCCATAGCCACGGAAAAGGTGTAAAATAATGAGCATTATGGATGAAGCAAGGGGAAAAACAAAACTTCTAGTTGATAGGTACGAAAAAGCAAAACTAGCTAGGAAAATAGATAAATATACCGAAGAAGAAACAAAAAATGCATTCATAAAGCCTCTTTTTGAAGCCTTAGGATGGGATTTTTCCGAAAAGGATGAAGTATCAGCAGAGGAGCATATTATTTCCTCAGGTAGAGTTGATTACGGATTTTATATAAATGGAAGAGCCAAGTTTTATTTAGAAGCAAAACCATTGAGAGCTGATCTACATAGAGAAGAATTTGCAAATCAAGCAATAAAATATTCATGGAATAAAGGAGTAACTTGGGCAATTTTGACCGACTTCGAAAGTGTAAAAG
>JBBTVO010000043.1:0-6302 GCA_038063195.1 Patescibacteria group bacterium | reverse complement strand
CCGATCTTTTCAACCGGAATTTTAACCATTTCAATTTTTGGTGCATAAACAGAAAGATTTGCGCGAGGCTTTGGAATTGTTTTATTGATTATTTCAAGAACTTTAAGTCGGGCTTCCTTTGCTCTTTGCAGAATTTCTTTTATCTGTTTTATCGTCAAGCCCGGAATTTTGACATCAAGCTGAATCGCTGTAACTCCCGTATCTGTTCCTGCAACTTTAAAATCCATATCTCCTGAAAAATCTTCAAGACCAATAATATCAGTTAATAACTCATACCTATCTCCATCTGACATCATTCCGATTGAAATTCCCGCAACCGGTTTTGTAATTGGAACTCCTGCATCCATAAGAGCCAGAGTTGAACCGCAAGTTGCTGCCATTGAACTTGATCCATTTTGCGATAAGACTTCAGAAACAACTCTAATCGTATATGGAAATTCGTCCTGACTTGGAATTACTGCAAGTAAAGCTTTCTCCGCCAAGGCTCCATGTCCCTTCTCACGTCTTGAAGGGCTACCAACTCTTCCTGTCTGACCAAAAGAATATGGCAATCCTGAATAATGATGGATATATCTTTTTGTTTCTTCACCTTCTGCTGATTCAATTAACTGTTCCATACGAGGTGAACCCAGAGTTACAATTGATAGAGCTTGGGTAATTCCCCGCTGAAAAAGAGCCGAACCATGAGTTCTTGGAAGAAGTCCAACTTCTGTTTTTATTTCCCTGATTTCATCCAGTTTTCTTCCATCTGCTCTTTTTTTCTTCCCTATTACATCCGCTTTAATAAGAGCAAACATGAAGTTTTCAACTGCTTTAACGATTGTTTTTTTATCAAGCTCTGTGTCAGGATTTGCTGTTTTATTATCTTCTACAATTTTTGCAATCAAATCTGCTGTTTCGGTTCCGCTGCCTTCTTTACCCACACGGGTCTCAATAAGAGCTTGAACTTCTGCTTTATAGGATTTTTCAATAAGACTTTTTGCTTGCGTAAGCGTGTTTTCCTCAGGCACTGTTAATTTTTTAGCTCCAACTTTTTTAACTAAATCTTCAATTAAATCTATAATCTTACTTGTTTCTTTATGTGCCAATTCAACTGCTTCAATTAAAATATCTTCTGAAACTTGAAGCGCTTGCGCTTCTATCATATTTGATTTGTCTTTTGATTGAGATACAACCAAATCAAGCTCTGAATATTTCTGTTCAGATCCCGGGTTAATTATGCAGGCTGATCCTCCGTTACCTGATTCTTTAACACAACCAACTCTCACAGCTCCAATCGGTCCATTCCATGGGATTTTTGAAATAGCCAGTGCAGCAGAGACAGCATTAAGAGCCAAGACATCCGCTTCATTTTCACCATCAACTGACAAAACAGTTACAATAACCTGAACGTCGTTCTTGAAGCCTTTTGGAAAAAGAGGACGAATCGATCTGTCTATTAAACGCCCTGCAAGAACTGCATCATCTGAGGGCTGCCCTTCGCGTTTTACCCAACGAGAACCTTTAATTTTTCCTCCTGCGTAAAGTCTCTCTCCGTATTCAACTGATAATGGGAAATAATCCAGGTCTGATTTGCCGCCTTCAACAACAGTAACTAAAACTACTGTGTCTCCAGTGCGTGCCAGAACAGCTGCCGTTGCCTGAGCAGCCAATTCTCCTGTTTCAAATGTTAGAGTGGTTTCTCCAATCTGTGTCTTTACTGAGGTCTTTGCCATTTAATATTATTCCTTAACGCCGATGACTTTAATTATTGCGGAGTGGCGTTTCACATCGACACCCTTCAGAAAATTAACAAGCCTTCTTCTTTTTGCAATCATAGAAAGTAATCCGCGTCTCGAATGAGTATCGTGAATATGCATTTTGAGATGGTCCGTAAGTTTTTCAACTCTATTTGAAAGAAGTGCGATTTGTACTTCAGGACTTCCTGTGTCTCCTGCTACTGTCTGAAATTTCTTGATAATATCCTGTTTTTGTAATGATGAAAGCGGCATAAATTTAGTTATTAGTTCTTAATTACTAGTTATTAAGTTATTAGTTTTCTTAATAGTGTATTATAGCAATTCCAAGTTCATTAAACAAGGAGTTAGTTGAAGTTATTTTTTTTTGCGACGAACTGGTTTTTCTCGAGGATCATAGATTACATCTTCAGAAAATGGATTTCCTCCCCTTTGGATTATTAGACTTTCTATCCTTCTTTTGTTTTCTAATCTAGTCTCTTCGTCTGGACCAAGCCTTGAACTTGGAAGCATCTGCCTAAACCAATTTATTTTAATTTTTTCTCCCATGAATTAATTGTTATTTGTTAGTCGTTAGCTGTTGTTTGTTATATATTAGTTGAGCCTTTGTAGATTTTTGGCGTGAGCCAGTCAACCGGCGGTTTTTTGCCTTGTCCTGCTTGCCCTGAATCTTGTCGAAGGGAGTCCACCGAAGGATCTGTCCGCTCCGTTATTTTTGTATCTTTTCTCTCACTTGTTAAATCTTGCCTGCCGGCAGACAGATCCTGTCTAACAGAAGATAAATCTTGCACTCCCTGTTGTCCTTGCTGTCTATTTTGCATACTCTGAAGTCTCTGCAGGTTTTGTCCTGCATTTGGCAGTCTGTTCATTCTGGGAGTCAAGGGTTGCGGCTGTCTTGGAAACGGTGCCGGCTGAGTGAATACAGAAGATAAGTTTTCCTCGTCATATTCATCAAAATCATCTCTTATTGCTTGAGGCATTTCGTTTTGAAGATTACTGCCGGCACTTCTTACCGCACCTTTTCTGATAAGCTCTCCTGTAATTTCAAACGCAAGAGGAGTGGTCTTTGAGCTTTGGAAATTTTCTGTTGCATTTTCAATTCCAGTGAGCAAGTTTTGCGCCATATCAATATCAATATTTAGATTCATAGAAAGCATAATATCGGCTACTTTTTCAGAAATCGAAGAGCTATTGGGAGTTACAATTGAAATATCTCCATATCCCTGGTTATCTGATTTATTATCAATATTTACAACTGTAGTATCTTTAAGTCCCTCTGCATCATAAATTCTGTCAAGGTCCGAAAGCCTAGACGTACCTATGACAAAAAGGAGTGTCGGATATCCTTCTGATCTTTTGAAGATTACGTCTTTTTCACTAAAAGTTAAACCGTCCTGACCAGCCTTTACGATTATATTTAGCAAGCCGTTTTCCAAAGTATATGAAATTTTTTCAATTTCTCCCTCCTGATATGGGAATGATACCGTCATGTCTCCTCCCTGCAGTTCAAAATCCTTTTTGACTCTATCAATTCCAACTAGCCTTGAGTGTTCAACGAGAGGCTCTGTGGGACATACAATATTTACATTTTTTCCGTCACTTTTAAGAGTAAGGAAAAGTGATAAAGCAGCTGCCATCGCATCAATGCTTGGATTTTTTCCCACAGCAATTCCGATGCTTTGGTTCTTTGATATTAAGTCTTTAAGCTGTCCTGAAACGTTATTATCCATATTCTATTTTTAACCTAGCGATATTAGCATATCTCCTATAGTAAAGTCAAGGTAGGGGGCTACTATCACGCCTGCCTCGCTCCCTTTTTCAGCCTTTGAAACTTGGTTTTTGCCGTGTCTGAGTGAGGAGATAGTAGTCTCTCCAATAGTCTCATCATTTCGTACCAATCTTACTTTGTCTCCTTTGGCTACTCTTCCATCAATAACTTGCACGCCCATAACTTTTGTTTTTTCATACGGAAAGACCGCGATAACTTTTGCCATCCCCAAAACTTCCTCTTGCAAAGCAAGTGTTTTTCCTTCCAAAACATCTTTTATCTCATCAATTAATTCGTATATCAAATTGTAATTTTTGACCAGCACTTTTTCTGTTCTTGCAAGTTTTTGAATTTCAGTTTTTATTTTTATGTTGAATCCTACCACTATTCCTCCCAGAGACTTTGCCATAAGGACATCGGCAGGTGTTATATCTCCGGTTTTTTGTTTGGCGATATTTATTTCTTTGGGAATTGCATTGATAATTGCTTCAAGAGAGCCTAGAGAATCTGCGCAAAGGATCAGAGAAAGAATAGGCGCATCCGGAAAATCAAATGGGTTAGCGACAATAGGCGATGAGGATTGTCCATTTTCGCTTTCTTCTTTAAGCGGGTGATGCGAGTCGAAGGCCTTGACAGCGCGCAGGTCAACGGATGTTGACTGAGCACTGGCGAGGTGACGAGCAGCAGGCCCCGCGGTCTTACTCAAGACAACAGATCCTACTTTTGGCGCTTTTTCAAATCCCATGATCTCAACTGCTTCGCCTACCGTTGCACTTTGCAAACTTTTCCCGTTTGAATCGGTAAGGCTTTTAACCTTTCCTACGATTTCATCTGATGATATTTCATCTCTTGGCAGAAGCGTGCCGTTTTTTATTACCACAGTCGCAAGTGCTCCTTTTTGGGGATCTTGTCTTGATTCTATAACTACACCCTTTAGTTCTCCTTTCGAACTTACGGCTTTCTTCTCGCTCAGAAGTTCAAAAACCAAAAGTGTAAGACTCAAAAGTTCTTTTATGTTGTGTCCCGTCTTTGATGAAACTTCAATTGCCGGCACATCTCCCCCGTATTCTTCGAGATTTATGTCTTCTTTTACCACTTCTCCCTTTGCTTTTTCCACATTTTTCTCAGGTAAATCCGCCTTTGTAAAAACTACGATAAAGGGAATTTTGCTTTCCTTAAGAATTTCTATACTTTCTTTGGTCTGGGGCTTTACTCCATCAACCGAAGAAACAATTAATAATCCTATATCTGCGGCCTGAATTCCCCGCTCGCGCATTAAGGTGAACGCTTCATGGCCGGGAGTATCGATAAAAGTTATAGCTTTCGTTTTGCCTTCATGGGGAAATTCGATCTTAGAAGCTCCGATTTTCTGAGTAATCCCTCCGTGCTCTGCCTCTGCAATGTTTGTTTTTCTTATAGCATCAAGGAGTGTGGTCTTGCCGTGGTCAACGTGGCCCAAAACCGTTACGACAGGTGGGAAAATGGAGATTGCATTTGATTTTTTTGATTTCTTTTCCATAAAATATTTCTTTTAATATTTACTGTTCCCAATCTATAATCAAAAACTTTCATAGACTTTTAGGATTTTGGTTCATCTGCGGGAACTTCTTTCTTGTCTTTTTTATCTTCTTTTTCTTTATCTTGCGAGGGAGCGGAGACTTGCTCGGCATCAGGTGAATCGGGAATCAATCCCTCTTCCGTCTTTGATTTTGAAACTTCTTCCGTTGATTGATTTCCGTTTAGTGAAGGCTTAGTTTGATCTTCAGTTTTCGAATCTCCGGCCTGAGCGTCACCTGAGACGGGCAAGTCAGAAGCGACCTTCTTCTCTTCTCCTTTAACTTCTTCGCCTTCAATCTCAATCCTATATCCTGTGAGCTTTGAAGCAAGCCGTACGTTTTGTCCGTCGCGTCCTATTGCAAGTGATAATTCTTCAACTGGCACAAAAACATGTGCTGTTTTTTCCTCTTCAGATAGCTCCGCTCTTACGTTTTTTGCAGGAGACAAAGCCTGAGCTATGAAATCCTTAGGATTTTCCTGCCATTGAATAATATCTATCTTTTCAAGTCCGCCAAATTCCTGAATTATTGCCTGTACTCTCACTCCCTTTTGCCCAACACAGCTTCCGACAGGATCAATTCCTGATTGGCCTGAGTAAACTGCGATCTTACTTCTTGAGCCTGCTTCTCTGGCAATCAATTTTATTTCTACACTTCCTTGCGCAACTTCTGGAACTTCTCTTTTGAACAACCCTTCGAGCAAACCATTGCTTGATCTTGAAACTATTAGCTCTTCGCCTTTGAGTCCTTCTGTAATTTCGACGAGATAAACTGCAAGTCTTTGATTGAGATGATATCGCTCAGCCTGAATTTGCTCTTGCGGAGGCATTATGGCTTCGGTCTTCCCGACATCCACAATCACATTTGGCCCTGCAAATCTCAAAACCATTCCATTTACTATAGTGTGCATCCGCATTTTGTAATCGGAGAATATTGCTTCTTTTTCCTTCTCTCGTATCTTCTGAAGTATTACTTGCTTTGCGGTCTGTGCCGCAATTCTCCCAAATCCCGGAGGTGTTACATCTTTCTCATCCTTGAGAATCTTTGCCTCACCCGTATTCTGGTCAAGACTTGCTGTGTATTCTTCAACTTCGATATCGGGGTTATCTTTTTTATACGCAGCAAGAATTGCATTGCGAACTGTTTCCATTACCACGGTGACATCAATGCCGCGTTCGTTGGCGACCTGATTTAGTGCGAGTGAAAATTCACTTCTCTGTAATGCCGGCATA
The DNA here is from genome assembly GCA_038063195.1 of Patescibacteria group bacterium. Lineage (GTDB taxonomy): Bacteria > Patescibacteriota > Microgenomatia > Levybacterales > UBA12049 > JBBTVO01. Next base: position 10 of record JBBTVO010000043.1, on the reverse strand, counting down.
ATATTTCAGG
>JBBTVO010000042.1:0-8895 GCA_038063195.1 Patescibacteria group bacterium | reverse complement strand
TCTTCTGATATAATTGCTTCGGATTTTTCCACCCTTGCCCTGTTTGAAAAGACTTGACACATTTATTATTAACTGTTACACATTAAATATAGGCGTTTTTTAAATGGAACAAGAAAATCAGGTTCCACCACAAGTCAATTCTAAACTTGTTTCCTATTTTAAAGATAGAAAAAAGTTAGGCGTGCTTTTAATACCCGTTTTAGGAATTCTTGTTATCCTTTTCCTCGTAATACTTCTTTCAACAAAACAACAGCCGCAAACTAAAGAGACTAAAGAAACAGCCTCTATTATAAAACTGGAAATTAAATATGAAAATCCATTCGACAAAACTGCTCAATATGTAAATCCTTTCGCATCATATAAAAATCCATTTGATACTCTAAAATGAAAAATTTTTTAATTTTCTTAATATTGATCAGTACCTTCTTAACTTTAGGTATTCTTTTTATTTCTTCAAGAAATGTATTTGCCCAGGAAACTCCTGAAGAAACTGCAAAAAAGTACGGTATCACTTTTCCAATCGGAGAACTAGGAGGATGTACTGATTATTCATCGTGCAGACAGTTTTGCGAAGATCCACTAAATTCACAAACGTGTATCGATTTTGCGAAAAAGAAAGGTTTTTATAAAGAAGAAGATTCAGGAAAGGCTGCTCTATTAGAGAAAGCAAAATCTCTGCTTGGTTGCAGTTCAGAAGCCTTCTGTAGAGAAGTTTGTAGTCAGGAAGAAAACTTTGACAAATGCAGTCAATTTGCTAAGCAAAACAATATTAGCGGGGGACACACGGGAGATCCGGGGAAAGCACAGATTCTTCAAAAAGCAAGAGAAGTATTAGGGTGTTCTTCTTACTCATCCTGTATAGCCTTCTGTCATGAAGAACAAAACAGAGAGAAATGCAGTCAATTCGCACAGCAAACAGGGCTTCGGGGCGGTGAGCATAGAACAGGTCCGGGAGGATGTAATTCGGAAGAGACTTGCAGGGCTTTTTGTTCGGACCCAAATAATTATCAAATCTGCTCGGGTTATGCGTCTTCTCAGGGAGGAAATTTTTCAGGACCAGGGGGTTGTAATAGCGAAACATCATGCAAGCAGTATTGTGAGAAAAATCCGGAAAGTTGCGGAGGTTTTAGAGGAAGAGATAATTATGGATATAATCCTGAGGAAATGTGCAGAAAAACTCCAAATTGCGCATGGGCAAATAATACTTGTCAATGTGGATTCTATGGAGGTGAATCCGGGCAAAGAGCGCAGGAATATGAAGAATTTTGCAGCAAAAACCCCGACAAATGCGCGCCGGGGCAGCCAGGTTCATTCGAAAGCACAAAACCAAGAGAAGAATATGAAAAGTATTGCCGTGAAAATCCAGATAAATGCAGATATAATACCCCATCTAACCCATCTGAAGGATACAACAGTCCAACAAGCGGAATTGGCTCAGATCCTCAAAGTGAATGTGTTAAATATAGCTGCAATTGGAATGGAAGCAATTGTGATTGCAGTAATAAAACTTCTACGGTAAGTCCCGAATCGGAGTGTGCTAAACAAGCTGGATGTTCATGGACAGGCTCTTCCTGCAATTGTTCTTCTACTCAAACACAAACTCAGACTCAACCTCAAACACAAACTTATGATCCCGCAACTGAATGTGCTAAACAAGCTGGATGTTCATGGACAGGCTCTACGTGTCAGTGTGGTTCGGTACAAGGAGCGGCAACCAAAGAATCTTTATTGCAAAGAATTTTAAACTTCTTCTTTAAAAAAAATTGACAAAAACTACCTAGGTTGGGATACATGTAGAACGGTTGATAAATAAGTCCTTTAGGGGGAGCCAGATGGGATGAGAGGCATGTGGCTCAGCTTTTTTTGTATCTTGAAGCAGCCAGAAGTGCAATAGAAAAAGGAATAATGTAAAGAATACTTCCCCATCCCAGCCAGTTTGTATATTGCCTGAGTGTTTCATTTGTTTTATCGATAAAATTGAAATCAACTATATGCCACAATTGCACATTTCTAATATGCATTACATATTCGTGGATAATTTTGGGGATAGCAATACACAAGATAATAAACCCCCAAATGATTCTTGATTTTGGGATAGTATGCTTACGACTTATGTGGATAAATACAAGATACCAGATGAAAAAGTTTTCAAAAACATTGGGAAAGAAAAACAATAGGGGTTTCATCTGAAAAGCAAAATAGAGAAGTACACCGCTTGTTCTAAAAGCATAGAAAAATAACGCGATTTTTTTTGCTATTATGTCTTTCCAATTTCTAACAGTCACCAGAGCTATAGTTAAGTAGCTTAAGTCCATAAACTTATCCCATATTTGATAAAAGTCATAATTGAATTTTTCTGTTGTATGTAAAAAATCCCAATCATACCCATCTAGGAGTGCTGAAAGCAAAACTCCAAAAAGAGGAAATCTGAAAATCAAAAGAGCAGCCGACAATCTTATTATTGTAAGTATCGCAAAAGTGTCCATGCTTGCAGGTAGGTTTATTTTATCATCAAAAAACCCAATACGCCATTTGCTATAATTTCTGCATGGATAAAAAATACTTAGAACATTTCAGGAAAGCTGACCCGGTCATGTACGACTTGGCCCTTAGGGTTGGGCTAAGAAATCTTGATGCTCCTAAGGACTATTTTGCATCACTGACAAGAAAAATTGTAGGCCAACAGCTGTCAGTTAAAGCCGCGCAAACTATTTTCGGAAGATTTCAGGCACTTTTTCCTCAAAGAAAAATTACTGCAAGAAATTTGTTAAAAATAAAAGACGAAGATATTAGAGGTGCGGGACTTTCATGTCCTAAAGTTCGCTATCTCAAGGCTATGGCGCAAGATATTCTGGATGAGAAGGTGGTTCTGGAAGGCCTTGATAAATTAGAAAATGAGCAAATTATAGAACTGCTTACAAAGCTTAAGGGATTTGGAAGGTGGAGCGCTGAGATGTTCCTCATGTTTGATTTAAATAGAGAAGATGTTTTCTCAGCAGGCGATTTGGGAGTCCGCCGCGCAATTGAACGACATTACAGGTTGAAAAATCCTTCGGAAAAGAAACTCCTAAAAATTTCTCAAAAATGGGCGCCTTACAGAACTTATGCCAGCCGTGTGCTTTGGAAAAGCCTTGAGTTAAAAGGAGTCTGAAAAGTTTGGTGATATAATTGCCAACAGTCTAAGGTACTATAGCATATGTGCTTGACTCCGAAGTAAAAGAACTATATTATATTTGCTCATGACTGAAGCTTTTAGAGACACAAACGTACCCACTCCCGAATTAGTTAAAGACGTAATGCCCGAATTAGTTAGAGGCGGAAATCCCGAGTTAATTCAAGGCGGAATGGGCGTAGGCGTATCGGACTGGAGATTGGCACGTGCCGTTGCAGTTGCAGGCGAAAAGCTTGGCAGGCCTGTTTTGGGTGTAGTTTCGGGAGTCGGACTTCCTATATTGATGCCACAGAGGCTTCAGGAAAGAGACCCTGATACAATTAGAGCTCTTAGTGCTCTTGGTACCCTTAATCCTGAAATTGCAGAAAATATTCTCAATAGATTTTTGCCAAAACCCGGGCAAAAATATAAGCTGCCGCAAAAACCGGAAGTATTGATAACCGGCAGTCAAGAAAAACAAGATGAATATAATAATAGAGCATTTGCCGCAGCATTTGTGGAAGTATGGCTTGCCAAAGAAGGACATAAAGGCCCAATCGGAATGAATCTTCTGGAAAAAGTCCAACTGTCTCATCTTCCAATAATTCTTGGTGCAATGACGGCAGGACTTGATACGCTAATTGTCGGCGCAGGGATACCACTTCAAATTCCGGAAGTTCTGGAAAACTTCGCAAATAACAAGGAAGCTTCATACAAGGTTGATGTAGAGGGATCTGATGGTTTTAAAATAGTACTTGATCCAAATAAATTTGTTCCAAAGGGATTTGAGCTTAAACGTCCGAAGTATTATGCAATAATTTCGTCTCATGTACTGGCAATGGTGCTTGAAGATAGGGCTAAAACTGACGGCTTTATAATCGAGGGACCACTTGCCGGAGGACACAATGCCCCTCCAAGAAAAAAGAATGTATTTGATGAAATAGGGCAGCCTGTTTATGGGGAAAAAGACGAGCCCAATCTTGACGTGATAAGAGATCTGGGAAAGCCGTTTTGGTTCGCTGGATCATGGGCCGAAAAATTTGAAGAAGCAAAAGCACAAGGAGCAGCAGGCGTACAAGGCGGTTCTGTTTTTGCACTCTCAAATGAATCTGGATTCACGGAAGAGGTAAAGGATTGTTTACGCACTAAGATTAGAAATGGAACTCTAGGTGTAACAACAAGCGCAATTGTTTCTCCAACAGGTTATCCCTTTCAAGTAGTACTGTTTGAAGGTTCGCTATCGGATCCGGATGTATATAATAAAAGAGTTCGCAACTGTGCCTATGGATATTTGGTTCATGCACGCCGGAGCGAGAAAGGTAAGATTCTATTTTTGTGTCCCGCAGAACCGGTAAAAGCATACGTTGGGAAAGGCGGAAAAATTGAAGATACGGAAGGAAGAGTTTGTCTTTGTAGCGGACTTGCAGCAGCAGTAGGACAAGGACGACCGGGAGAGCCGATAATTATTACATTTGGTAAAGATGTGGAGCCGGTCAGAAAACTTATAGAGAATAGTCCCCATGCCGATGGCAGTTATTCAGCAGAGGATGTTATCGGTTTCGTTTTTTCAGATGCGCCACGCACTTAACCTAACAAGCATCAAGGAATAATTTTTCCCTTCTGATATAATTGCCCGTTTACTACTTTACTTACTAATTCAAACTTTGTATAATAAAATCATAAAATCTCCTGCAACACTGAAAGGTCTTTGCAGGATTTTTTTTGAAAAAATAAGCTATAATATTGCCAATGCCTATTAAGCGCTGCGTTATTCTTATTGACGGAAGTAATTTTTACTTCAAGCTTAAAGATTTAAAACTTCATAATCTTCTCGACTTTGATTTCTCAAGTTTTGCCTTAAAATTAGCTGAGAAAGATAAAATAATTCATGCTACTTATTACACAGGAAAAATAAGAACCGATGGAACCCGCCACACCCAAAGATTATTCGATAATCAAAGAAAGCTCTTGGCGCATCTTAGAAAGCACAATTTCAACTACTCCCTAGGTTATCTTTTAAAATCTGATGGCAAATTTCATGAAAAAGGCGTTGATGTAAATATAGCAGTGGATATTTTAGTTGCTGCCTACGAAAACATTTGTGATCGGATAATCATTGTCTCATCAGACACAGACCTACTCCCAGCCGTTAAAAAAGCAAAAGAAAAGAAGAAAATTATTGAATATGTTGGATTTTCGCATATGAGAAGTCATGCATTGATAAATAACTGTTCAAAATATACTCTTCTTACAAAGAAAGACTTACTGCCTTTTGTAAAAACCAAAAAATAAGGGTCTGATATAATTGCCCCAAGAAATATGTTTGTCCGATGCATCCGGAAATTCAGGCAAAACAAATCTGGTGGTGGTCGCTGATAGCGGAAAATTAAACTAAATAAACTAATGTTCCTGAGTTAACTTTCTTATCCAATTTAACTGCTACTTCCTGTCCTTTTTTTCCTTCAGAGATTTGAACGTGTTCAAGCTGCATTGACTCAACTGATTGCTCAAAACTAGTATCTTTGCGAACAAACTTAACTTTATCTCCGACTTTAAGTTTCTTTTTAAGCTCGATCACAGCCACCCCTATTTTGTCGTAATAGTGGATCACTTTCCCGATCAAGTCTTCCTTAGCCATTCTACCCCCTTCCAACCTTTATCGTAGCAAATTTGAAGACCTGTTTCAAATAATTTTTTCCTTCTGATATAATTGCCTCGATACAACAAGCCATTTTTATTAATGAATAAACCAGTAGTTTACTACTCCGTAAGCAACTATCACAGTAATTATCAGAGTTGTAATAAATATTCCAATTTGACCGGCTTTTTTCCAAGCCTGCCAGCCGGAATATAGCCAAAAGATTTCAGAAAATAAGCTTGCAATGAGACCATATTCCGGTTTTTTTATTGCGGTTAAAGCAAAACCCAGAATAGTTAAGCCGGGTAGAAGAACCTGAGTCATCTGATTAAAATAATTTACTTTTTTCTTTTCCATAGTCTATCTAAGAATACAATAGTCTTCAGTCAAACTCAATTGTGAAGCTTGTAAATGGGGGATTTTTGTTATGCCACCTATCCTATAGTTGAATTTTGGATGTAAGTTTGCTAAAATATTTGAATGCCAGCTAAAGAAAGATTAATCGTAGAACCGGCAAGACATCCTGAGTCAGGCGAAGTTATAGAAGTATATGAATTTCCGAGTGGAAGCCAGAACGTTTTGGTTAAAACTCCCGGTATAGATACATTTTATCCGCGCGAAGAAGTTTTGAGACTTGGACAAGGAGACTTCTATACAGGTGTAACGCGAATTGGTCAAGCAATATTCCAAACTCCTGACTCAAGCAGAAAAATAGGTGCCCAGAAACCTCTGGCGAGTGAAGCAAGAGGAAATTTATAATTTCAGCCCAACTTCCTTGCAGCTGGGGGATTTTTGTTATATCACGCCCCGCTTTTGATATAATTGCTCCGATGACTTCAAAAATAATAAAAACTACAGTTAATTCAATAAGGGCTGAAGAAAAATCCTTGCTGCCGCAGAATTTAGTGGATCAACTTCAAGAATTAAGAAAAAGACCAAGTACAATTGGTTTTTTAGAGTTTCTGACAGGAGTATTTACTACTGGAGTTGATAAGCCCGGAGCCTTAATCTTGTCAACGGGTCGCCTGACTCAGGCTTTGTTTAAAGGAAAAGATTTCTATCAACAATTATATTCCGAGATACAGGACTATAGAAAGATTGGAGCCATTCCAGATAAGAAACTTAACTCTAAAATAGGAAAAACCTTGTTGGTAGAATTAATGCGTTCCATAGACGAAGATTTTCTTGATGACGAGAAATTCGAGGCACTAAAAACGATATTTCTAAAGTCAGTCATGAAAGATACAGATGAGCATTCTCAAATGTTAGCTTATCAATACTTTAAAGTGTGCAAGAGATTAAACTCGTTGGATATTTTGGTTCTCAGGACAGCCTTTGGTATATTTGAAGAACCCGGAAGTAATCAGCGTCATGGGGACATTAGGGAATGGGAAGTTCTAATTGCCGAACGTCTCGAAATTCCTATAGATTTAGTTACCCAATCTAGACTCGAAAATAACGGAGCTAGGGATAATTCTAACCCCTCGCTTTATGAATCTAGTATGGGAAACAATAAGCACGGACTAACCTCTTTGGGGATTGCTATTGGAGAATTTATTAAATCCATCAAATAATAAATCTCCTCAACGCGATTTAAGTGTTGACTTAATTCTGGTTTCCTACAGTTTTCTGTGTGTTTTTCCTTCATAGTTTTTGGTATACTCGTTTTGGATTATGATAGAGAGAATATCTAAAAATCTTGGTACTCCTGATAAAACTTGGACATTTCTTGCTTACAGCGCATTTAAGTTATCGGGTAAAAAATAAAATTATTTCCAGAAGGAGAAGATGTTTTTGAAGAAATCTTTTACTTGATCAAGAAGTGACTTTTTCTCTTCCTGAGGCTTTTTAACTTCTTCCTCAACGTCTTTTTTCACAGAACTTGTAGCGTCTTCGTTTTCTTCTTTCTCTTCAATTGATTTATTTTCCGATGTGCCGCTGGAATTAGTCACACGTACTTGAATTTTTCCATTGTCCTCATTTATATCAAGATTTCCATCTGATTCGGTGCACTCGTCATTTATACAAACCTTTGAATGGTTTTCTCCGCCTGTTGTTTCACATTTCCCGTTGACGCAAGTGGTCGTCGTGCCGGAAGATTGCGAATTTACCTTTACATTTGAGCTGCCAGTGTTTGTTACCGAAACATCCACATCAGCCAGTGCAATGCTTGGGAAGAATAATAAAAGGAGTAAAAAAAGAAGAAGTCTTTTCATAGGACTTAAAATATACTACATCAAATCTTAAAAAACAAGTTAGGCCGTGTAACAGAAGAGTAAGCGTGGATTATTTGTAGAAGCTTTTGATTTGAAAAAGGATATAGAAGCCGATAAGCGCGCTTATAATAGCGCCTATGATATTAAACTGTACAAGATTTGAAATTATAGAAATAAGCTGCGCCCAAAACACGAGCCTCCATGCACTTGCTTTTCTTGAGAAAAGTCCCGGCACAGCCATTGCTTCAAGAACTACGACGGGAATAAGAAGAAGTATTCCAGCCCACATTGTAGGCACTGATGTTACAGCAGGTGCGCCGCCAACTGGAGCAAGTACTGTTGCCACACTGCCTATCCCAAGAAGAAGCAGAATTGCAGGAACAGTAAAGATAATACCTATTATAGTTAGGTAAGGAGCTACTTTTACGATAAATTCTCTTATGTTCTGAGGAAGTGCGGGAGCTTTTTTGCCAAAATACTCATCAAGTGTTCCTTCAAGCTGTCCTAGTGGATTTGCGCTGCTACCTTCTGCCATATATTTGTAGAATAAACTGTTGGGTACTGCTTGTCAAGCAGGAATTCTTATATCTTCTTACATATAAATACGCTGTTTTGGTATATAATATGGTTATGAAATCAAGTTTTCTCAAAGATAAAATTTATAATTTAACCAGACAAATCCCAAAGGGAAAAGTTGCCACATACGGGCAATTGGCCAAATTGTCCGGTAGTCCAAGAGCCGCCCGCGCGGTGGGAGCTTTTATGAGGATTAACCCTGATGCTCCGCAAACTCCATGCCATAGAGTGGTCGCTTCGGATGGAAGTCTCACGGGGTACTCAGGAGTTGGGGGATTATCCGGCAAAAAAACAATGCTCATCTCAGAAGGCGT
>JBBTVO010000041.1:0-2356 GCA_038063195.1 Patescibacteria group bacterium | reverse complement strand
AATAGTCTTAGATCGTCCATTTGATAGCGGAGTGTGACAAGTCTTGAGAGACCAATTGCAAAAGCAAATCCTGATACTTTTCTACTGTCATATCCCACTGCTTTTAAGACATTCGGATGTATCATCCCAGCAGGCATTATTTCACTCCAGCCGGAGTGTTTACAAAAACTGCACCCTCTTCCGTGGCAGACAGAACATTCTATGTATGTATCAACTCCCGGTTCGACAAAGGGGAAATTGGTTGTGGCAAATTTAAGTTTTACCTGCCTGCCGGCAGGCAGGTTTTCGCCCATAAGTTTTCTAAGAACATAGTCAATTGTGCCAAAGAGGTCTGTAAGTCTGATGTTTCCATCTACACAAAATCCCTCCACCTGCCAGAATTCAAAACCATGAGAAACATCGACTTGCTCATATCTGAAATTTTTCCCCGGAATTATCACACGCACCGGCGGTTTTGTTTTCTCCATTACTCTTCCCTGCATTGCAGAAGTTTGAGTTCTTAGGATTATTTCCCCTGGATTTACTTTGGAATTTCTAGTATCAAGATAAAGCGTTTGCTGTGTATCACGGGCCGGATGGTCTTTGGGGATATTTAGAGCTTCGAAATTATAATAGTCAGTTTCAATTTCCGGACCATCAGCGGCCTGATATCCCAGACTTTTGAAAACATCAACTACGTCATAAATAACTTGGCTTAAGGGATGAAGATGGCCAATTTCAGGCCTTATCCCCGGCATTGTAATATCAATCTTCTCTTTTGCAGTTTGTGTTTTAATATTCCTGAGACTTCTGTATTTGGTATCAAGAGTCTCTTCAATAGTATTCTTGACTTCATTGGCAAGCCTACCAACTTCAGGCCTCTTTTCTTTAGGAAGTTTTGGGAGCCCTTTTATGAGGAGAGTAAGTACTCCGCTTCTTCCCAAAAACTGAATCTTAAGTTCTTCAATTTCCTTGGGATCTTTGGCTTCAAGAGCCATAGAAACAGCAGAGTTTTTAATCTGAATGAGATCTTCTTCCATATTTCAATAATAACACAAAATAGGTTTCCTAAACTAAAAAACCTTCGCGTTTTATCCCTATGTTTTGGGATTGCGAAGGATGTTTAATTTTTACAGAAAACCCTTCTCTAATATGTCAGTTTGGTCGGACCTCGTCAACTATTTTTTTGAAAGTGTCAGGGTCATTTACAACTAGGTCGCTCAAGATTTTTCTGTCCAAGTCGATTTTAGACTTCTTAAGCTTGTTCATGAATACGCTGTATGAAATTCCTTCTTTCTTAACTGCCTCGCCTATTCTTGTAATCCAAAGAGTCCGAAAATCCCTTTTCTTAAGCTTTCTGCCATGGTAAGCATAAGACCTGGCATGAAGCTCTGCTTCTTTTGCAGCTTTAATAAGCCTACTCTTGGTTCCTCTGTAGCCTTTTGTAAGCGAATGAAGCTTATTGTGTTTTCTTCGGGACACTACTCCCCGTTTTACTCTTGGCATAAATATTCAACTAATAACTAAAAACTAATAACTTATAACTATTTTTATTTCTCACCTAACATTTGTTTTATCTTATTTGCGAATTTACCTTTTAACTGTCCCGGCTCTTTGAGCCTTCTTTGTCTTCTCTTTGATTTATGTAATTTAAGATGGCTTTTGTATTGATGGGAGAACAAAACCTTACCGGTCTTGGTAACCTTAAATCTTTTGCTGACTGATTTCTTTATTTTCTTTTTTGGCATTTTGTGTTTCCCCCTTTAATTCTTTATTTTCTGATTTCGGTTTGGCTCCCTTTTTGTCCGGAGAAAGTATTACGATTAGCTGTCTTCCTTCAAAATGCTTCTCTCTTTCAATTTTTGAAATATCAGAAAGTTCAGCAATCGCCCTTTCCAGTGTCTTTTCACCAAACTCAGGATGAGTAATTTGTCTACCTGCGAATTTTACTACAAATCGCACTTTATTTCCATCCCCCAGAAATTCCCGGCCTCTTTTCATAACGACCATGAAATCATGATTATCAATGAATGGGCCTAGTCTCAGCTCTTTAGTCTCTGAAGCTTTGGACTTCCTCTTTTCTTCTTTCTTCTTTTTTTCTTCCTGATAAATAAACTTATTAAAGTCGATTATCTTTGCGACCGGAGGAGAAGCCATTGGAGCAATTTCTACAAGGTCAAGGTTCTCCTCTCTTGCTTTTTTGAGAGCTTCATATTTGCTTAAAACTCCTATTTGTTTTCCGTCTTTGTCCAGTACCCGCATGGTACTGGCAAATATGCGCTCATTTATTCTATAGAATTTTCTGTTATCCGGTTTTCTTTTATGTCTTTTTATCAATTTCTTGCTTAATTAATTTTAGGAATTTTGAGACTTCCAT
>JBBTVO010000040.1:0-2955 GCA_038063195.1 Patescibacteria group bacterium | reverse complement strand
TGATCTGAAAGTTCTTTGTAATTTTTACTGATTGAAATATATTTTGCAAATGGTGCCATTCCTAAATAATCTTTTTTTATAGAATTGTTGTAATGGGCAAAAATAAATTTTTTATAAGAAAGAGCTTCTAGAATCCCTAAGTATCTGGACGTGAATATGAAATCTGCCCAAACAAGATAATTCTCAACATATCCTACAAAACCCTTGAATTTAGCGTTAATTTTATTAACTCTTGAGAAATCCTCTGCTTTTCTTCTCAATTTTCCATCACCAAGAATCGTTAATTCGAATCCTGTTCCTTTATTTTTGAGCATTAACAAAGCCTTTAGATATTCCATTATCCCTGTTTCTTCCTCAAGTCTCCCGAGAAAAAGTATTTTGTATTTTGCCCGCTTCGCCGAATCGAGGCGAGTATTTTGTATTTCCGACACGGCACCGTAGGTGACGTAATCTGGCCTAGTGCCGTACCATTTTTTTAGAAAGTCTCCAACGCATATATTTCCGTTTGATAAAACTTCCGCAACTTTATGCATTATTCGAGATTTAATTCCTGGAAGCTTATCTCCTTCGTATCCGTGAAACGTTGTAAATACTTTTTTTGAAGAATATAAAAATCTAAACGGGAGATACCAAAAAAATACATCATGTGCATGAATTATGTCAGACTCTTTTATTAAATTTCTGTTGTCCCAAATATTTTTCCATGCCCTAAATTTCTTTAAATTTATCCTGAGCTTGCCGAAGGACCAATCGTCTCTGCCATTATCAATTCTTATAATTTTTATACCATTAATTGTTTCGCTATCTTGCAAAGATTTATCAAATTTTTCCGTTAGGACAGTCACGTCGTGATCTTTTTTTATTAATACTTTGCTAATTTCCTCCACATGTTTCTCAACGCCTCCAATATGCGGATAAAAAAGCCTTGAAAAAAATAAAATTTTCATTAGAGGTTCAAAGAGTTACAATCGAAATTTTGATAAAAATGTGGACTCGATCCCGATTGAATCGGGATGACATCTTCTCCTTTCCGCCGCGCCTGTGACCGTTGAGGGATTTGAACCCCCGACATCTTCGATGTGAACGAAGCGCTCTGCCGCTGAGCTAAACGGTCGCTTTGGCAGGCGGGTGTGAATGAAGCGCACAGCCATTGAGCTGCGAGTCCGCAAAGCAATATTATCATAAATTATTCTCATTGACAAAGCATATCAAATCTAAGAAAATTGAACTTGTGAATATTCTCCGTAAAATTTATGTTTTTCTTATAGATATTGTTCAGACGCTTCTTCTCGCGGCTGCGGTTTTTCTGGTAATCTATGTATTCTTGTTCCGTCCGTTTCAGGTTAACGGTGATTCCATGTTTCCAAACTTTACAGACAAGGAATACATTCTCACAAATATTATAGCCCTAAACTTTAGAGAGCCTAAGAAGAATGAAGTAATCGTCTTTAAAGCCCCACCTGATCCTGAAAAAGATTTTATAAAAAGGGTTGTAGGAACTGCCGGAGACAGAGTTATGATAAAGGACGGCCGTGTGTTTTTAAATGGCCTACAGCTTGATGAAAGCAAATACTTGAAACCTGAAGTTAATACATCAGGCGGAGCATTTCTAAAAGATGGGCAGGAAGTGACAATTCCACAGGGTAAATTTTTGGTTATGGGAGACAATAGAAGTTATAGCTCGGATTCCAGAGAATGGGGTTTTGTCGGAAAAAGTGACATTATAGGAAAATCTTTTTTTGTGTATTGGCCGCTAAATAAAATTGGTCCGGTTAAGACTCCTTAATTTGAGGAGCTTCATCTCCTGTTAGTACCTTATAAATTTCTTTCACTTTGGCTGTAGTTTCATTCACATCACCTCTTACGGCAATTGAAATCCTTGCGATACTTCTTGACTGATAGACCGTAACTTTTGAAAGGTCATATTTCTTCTCAACATTCTTAGCCATTTCATCAAGCTCAGGAACCCAAAGCCTTGACTGATTGGTTCTTGGTTCTTTTTTCTCAACTTCTGTTTTTGTCCGTCTTGCCATGTCTTCTGTTTCACGGACTGTACTATTGTCTCTTAAAATTTTCTTAAACAAATCAATCATTAACCTTTGGTCTCCAATAGAAACTAAAGGTCTTACATGCCCCTCGCTTATGACACCTGCGACAAGCGCGTCTTTTATTGCATCCGGAAGACTTAAGAGCCTGATCGTATTAGATACTGCAGGAGCGCTCTTACCGACCCTCTTGGCTACTTCATTTGTTCCCAGACCAAACTCATCAATTAACCTTCTATATGCAAGCGCCTTTTCAATAGGATTTAGGTCTTCTCTCTGGACATTTTCAACAATTGACATTTCAAGCATTTCGCGCGGAGTCGCTTCTTTAATTACAACCGGCACCTTTATAAGACCCAATATCCGTGCTGCCCTCCATCTTCTTTCTCCTGCTATGAGCTGATAGCCTGCCGGGGTTTTTGCTACAACCAATGGCTCTAAGATTCCCTGCTCTCTTATCGAATCTATTAATTCATTTAAAGAGTCCGGAGATATTACCCCGCGTGGCTGAAGAGGGTTTGCCTGAAGTAATGTTATGTCAAGTTCGAAAATTTTCTGTCCCTGATCATCCATAAACTATAGACTCTTTACGAGCTCAACTATTTTCTTTCCTTTTGATTTCTTAAAAGATACGGTACCATCCTCAAGTGCGAAAATCGTATAGTCTTTTCCCATCGAAACACCATTTCCGGGGAAAAACTTCGTACCTTTCTGCCGTATGATTATACTTCCGGGCCGGGCCGTTTGGCCGGAGTAAAGCTTAACACCCAAGCGCTTTGCTATTGAGTCCCTATTTCCTCTTACTGATCCTTGTGCTTTTGTATGTGCCATATATAGTTATTAGTTATTAGTTATTAGTTATTAGTTATTAGTTATTAGTTATTAGTTATTAGTTATTAGTTATTAGTTA
>JBBTVO010000039.1:3111-9410 GCA_038063195.1 Patescibacteria group bacterium | reverse complement strand
TGTAAAATTATCCAAAATCTTATCGATGCGCTTCATATGTTTATTCTAAACTAAAACATTAAGCTTAAAAACCCCAGAAGTTTTTGTGAAGAAAATTAGACGGCTATGTCTTCTCTTTTGAAAAAATCATCAGTCTCCATTCCATATTCTCTCAGGGTATCGTAAATACCTCGCACCGCTTCTTCTTTTGTTCTTGCCACATTAGTTATGGTATAAACTCTTCCTCCATTTGACACAAGTTTCTTATCGGGAGTTCTTAGAGTTCCGCCATGGAAAACGACAATTCCTTCAGATAAATTCTGGTCAAGTCCTCGGATCTCTTTACCTACTTCATACTTCCCAGGATAACCATTTGATGCGACAACGACTCCAACCGCTGTCTTACTGCTCGACCTGTAATGACGCGGCTCTAGGGTTCCTCTGATACATGCTCTAACGCTTTCGAGAAAATCTGATTCTAAAAGTCTTAACTGAACTTGCGTCTCCGGATCTCCAAGTCTCATGTTGTATTCAAGAAGATATATTATTCCTGTTTCCTCATCTTTCATAAGACCGAAGTACATGAATCCATTTAGAGGAAGTTCTTCATCTCTTGCGCCTGAAAGAGTTGGATCAACTATTGTATCTCGTGCCGTTTGTAGAAAATCAGATGTCGCATATTCATTTGGTGCATATGCTCCCATCCCTCCTGTATTTGGTCCCTGATCACCATCATTTGCTCTTTTATAATCCTGCGCCGGAACCAGAAGTCCGAAATGCTTATCAACAACAAAGCCTATTAACGAAACTTCACGACCTTTAATTCTCTTCTGGATAACAATTTTTTTTCCCGCTTCTCCAAACTCCTTATCAATCATCATCCTTCTTATCGCTTCCAGCTCTTCTTTTTCGCTATTTGGCAAAAGAACGCCTTTTCCGTCGGCAAGACCGCTTGTTTTAACTACTATTTCTCCCCACTTCAATTTACTTTTAATAAACGCTTCTGCTTCTTGATAATCGGTAAAGATCGCTGATGGCGGATGAGGAATATTGTTCTTTCGCATAAACTCAACTGCCCTCGCTTTATCTCCTTCTAACAATGCTGCTTTTTGTGTATGACCAAATATCTCAAGTCCATCTTCCCGGAAAGCATCAACTATCCCGTCCACAAGAGGACGTTCCGGGCCAATAACCGTATCCGTTACCCGATTGTCTTTGGCAAAAGCGCGAAGTCTGTCTATGTCGCTTGAGTCAATATCAAGATTGGTTCCGATGTTTTCCGTCCCACCATTTCCAGGAGCAAAAATCAATTCGGCGTTGGGATTATCTTTCTTAATTTTCCAGCCAATCGCGTGTTCTCTCGCACCGCCACCTACTGTTAAAACTCTTTTTCTTTCGTTCATTTTTGAAAATAATCGAAGACTTTTTTTGAAATTCGGGCAATTTTTTCTTCAGCATCTGCGGGTCTTGGGGTATCGGTCATAATTACTATTATATAGTCGCCTTTCGGCGAATAAACAATTCCAGCGTCGTGAGATATCAAACCGAGCTCACCGGTCTTGTGTGCAATTATAGTTCCTGAAGGCAAATACTTTGGAAGTTTTTTATTTAACTGCTGTTTTTTGAGAAGTTCGAGCATCTTGGAATTAGAATTTGCATCTGATAATTCTCCTTTATATAACTTTTCAAAAAATAGCGCAGCATCATAAGCGGTTGTGGTAGGAAAGTCGTCTACTCCGCCCACATTACTTTCAAGCAAACCATGTCCCGTAAGATATGCTGTGACCTTTGAGAGACGCAGCTTCCACGCAAGAAGAAGCGCTGAGTAATTGTCTGAAATTGTAATCATCCTCTGAAGAGCTATGTATACGGGAAGTTCTATTTTTCCTTCTGTAAGCTCCGCCGACTCTGAGGAAATTTTGAATTTTTCATTTAGTAGGGAAATTTCCTCAGATAGTACTTGGTCTTCTGATAATTTTCCTTCTCTTATTTGCTCGAAGACTTCACCCATTACCCAAAGCTTATAAAGACTCCCCGCATCAAAGGACTTGTGCTCATTGAAAGAATAACCTTCTCCGGTCTTTAAATTAGAAATTACTACGGCATATTGGCCTTTAACATCTTCTAGTTCATTCTGCACAACATCTGCCAAACCGCTCCCTTCTTTTGTATCCTGAGACGGTAAATTTGAATCCGCAAGTGAAGAAGCAATTGGAGAAACGAGAGTTTTTTTAGTTGGCCACGATATTACTACAGCAAAAATTACAGCGATAAAAATAACAAGAAGAAAGAGTCTTAAGAAACGAAAAAAACCCTGTCTCGCAAGACGCTCTCTCCTCATCGTGCTTTTAACTTATCATTTAATTGAGCATTACTCAACAGTAAGAGTGCCGACCATTCCCATTGCCTTGTGATTTCCCACTGAACAATAGTACTCAAACTTCCCTGCTTTATCAGCCGTAAATTCTACAGACTCTTCTGCTCCGGCATTAAGAACTGCTGTTTTTACGTTCAGCTCATCAATCACAAAACTATGCGTTCCGGATGCATTTTTGAAAGTAATTTTAACTTTATCACCCTTTTTGACTTTAATTTCTTTTGGGTCAAACTTAAAAGGGCTTCCTGTTACGCTAAATTCTCTTACCTCTTCTGACATTGCAGAATCGGTAGCGTCCTTTTCCATTATAGCTTCTGTTGGTGCTGTAGTTTCGACTTGTGTCTCAGGCGCAATCATTTGTGAAGGAGAACTTTTCAGAAAAAAAGCGGCCCCTACTCCGACTACTGCAAGCGCTATTACACCTAAAATTATATTTTTATTCATTATTTATCACCTCCTCCTATCCCGTTGGATATTTACATTATCTAATGGGATGGAGCCACGTTGGATGACAAAGTCTATCCAACCGTGGCCAAATTTCTTTTACAATTGACAATTTACCATTTATCATTCTTCTTGTGAAGGGACAAAATTTTCGCAGCATAGGAAAAATATTTTAAACTTAAACATCGGAAAAGATATTATACCCTATTTTAAAAAATGAGAAAAGTCCGTTCATTTATGGTTAACTCATGAAATCTCTCAGTTTTCTTGATCTTGAAGGATGACGTAGTTTTCTCAAAGCTTTTGCCTCAATTTGTCGAATTCTTTCTCTCGTCACATCAAATTCCCGCCCTACCTCTTCTAATGTTCGCGATCTTCCATCTTCAAGCCCGTACCTAAGCTTTAGAATTTTTTGTTCTCTAGGAGTTAATGTATCAAGTGCTTTCAAAACTGCCTCCCTCATTGCAAATTGAGAAGCCTTTTTTTCAGTATTAGCGTTGGGATCTTCAATAAAGTCTCCGAGTTCAGTTGCACCTTCACCCCTATCTTCTCCCACCTCCATATTTAATGAGACTACTTTATCGGCAATAATTGCTTGTCTTAATGTTGGACTCACTTCGCCCATTTCTTCAAGTACTTCTTCTACAGTAGGCTCTCTGCCTAACTCCTGAACCATCCTTCTGTTTGTACGCCTATATTCACCTAGTGATTCATGTGCGTGAACAGGAACGCGTATTGACCTTGAAAAATCAGCTATGCTTCTGGTAATATTTTGCCTTATCCACCATGTGGAATATGTAGAGAACTTAAATCCTATTCTAAAATCAAATTTTCCCGCGGCAATCATAAGTCCGGGGTTTCCATATGCAATAAGATCTTCAAAGGGCATTTGACCCATATATTTTTTGGCAATCGAAACCACAAGTTTTAAATTACTATTAACAAGCAGATCATAGGATTTGGCTCCCTGTCTTGAAAGAAAAATATATCTTTCGACCGCTGTTTCCAAAGCTTCCCTTTTCGCAGGTAAAGCCAAATCTTTTATCAATCTTATCTTTTTTTCTAATTGCCCATCATACTTCCGCACGATCTCGGCACGAACTGCTTCTTTTGATTTGAGAATTTTGTCTTCCTCTTCTTCGATTTCATCATCGATTTCATCTTCCTCTATTTCCTCTCTAGGTTGTTGGGGGTCGCTTGCTACATTTCCTGTCTCGAACAATCTTCCTATATTTTTTATTTTGGGCTCATCTAGGAAATCTGTTGCCGTACTTTCCAATTCACCGCTTAGCAGACCGCTTCTAAGAATTACCGACAAAGCCCTCGTAGCAAGCTGTCCTGAAAATATTCTTGCTCCTATTCTTTTCTCATCTTTTGCTTTAAGAAGTGAATATTTAGCGATTTCCTGCAGATAATATCTTATTGAATCTGGCAAGGTTTTATCGTCATCGCCCATTTCGGTTCTTATAGTCCTTGCAGCAGTTTTCTTCTCGGCTTTCGATCTCTCTTCTTCCCTAAACTCTAATCCAAACTTTTCCGCTTCTTCTCTTGAGTAATAATTACTGCGTCCGATTTTAAGAGCAGGTAGATTATACTTGCCTCTATTCTTATGCCACCACGAATCAGAACGGCCTATTATGCCAAGGAGTATGGACATATCAATATATCCGTCCGGAACCGTCGGTCGAACCGTAGGCCTAATAGCATCTTTAGATTTAGCACGAACGGAGATTGCCGCCCTTGGTCTTTCCGGTTTTATTTCTCTTATCCTCACAAATTTTGTTTCTTGGGGTTTTTTTACTTCTGGTTCTGGGATAATAGGTGTTTTTGGAGCAGATCTTTCCCAAATTATCACTTCGGGAACTAGTTTATAAATCTCGGTTCTTGTTTGCCTAAGTCCTTCAACCGTTGAAGACAAACGCGGATCATCCAATTTTTCAATGGTATTTTCAAAATTCTTAAGAGAGTTAACTCCTATTCTCAATGCATCTCTTAGTTCTTTTATTTTGTTTGATTCTTGGGGACGAGAATTATCAGCAGCTTGCGTAGTAATCTCTAATTGTTCTACAAGAGCCATTAGAATTCAGAATGTCCGTCTGTATTTCCTATACTTCCTGCCTGTGGAATCCGAACTGATTGCAAGCTAATTTCTTCAGGTCTTTCGCCAGACAAATCAGAATTATTTCCGTCATAGTAGCCAGGTGGTGCTGGCGGACCAACTTGCTCAACGAAAACAGATAGCGGTTCATCTTCGTGTAGATCAGCAACTATAGCATCTTTTTCCTCTTTTACTACTACCGCTCTCTTCTCTAACAGCCTCATTAGAACAATCAATCCTCTTATCTCCATAGCAGTTTCATGATCTACTGTTGGCCTCTTTTTCCAATCATACTCAACCTGTCCTATTGTTTCCTCAAATTTAGCTACTGGAACATTCGGAAAACTTGAAGTGATGTTCTGTTTCGTCCAATATTCTCTTTTTTTTAAATTCCCTAAAGGATTTCTTAAAAGTCTTTTAATAATTCTTACTGCTTCTTCTCTTGAATAGCTCCTCATCCTTTTCATTCCTTCTTGCGATGCCGCTTTTCTCATTCCGCTTTCGTTACCTACGATGCTTTTTAATTGAGAAGCTTTAAATTGATCTTGTCCTGGTGGTAATAAGTCATCATCGACTCTTCTCTCGAGAAGCTCTCCGAATGTTTTTGGCCTATCATCATCTTCTTCCCTTCTTCCTTCTACTGTTGGCTCATCCTGAATTCCGATCTCTTCGTCTTCTAGTAAAGACGTTGTTGTAGAAGTAATTCCGTCTACAGAAAAGACGACTCCTCTTAATTGAAGAGTTTCTCTCACTGCTTTGTTTAAATTTTCTGCTGCCGCAAGAGATCCAATTATCGTAGGCATATCTCCCTGAGAAACATTTCCTTCACTTAAAACTTCACGGGTTAGATTTGATATCTTGCTTGCCTTATCGAGTGAATCAAGGAGCTCTTGGGCAGTGGTTCTCTCAAGTTGTTGGACTTTTGTCTCTGGAGTATTTGTTCCCACTATTCTGTGGATTATAGTCCGCAAACAATTCCTGTGTCAATAGGCTATTCATACTATATTTTCTTTACTATCGTCTTGCCGTTTTTGCCATCCTGGATATCGTATCCTTTTCTCCTTATCTTATGTCTCCATTGGTCGGCCAGAAGATATCTTTTCTTTTTTCTAAGTTCAATCCTTTCCTTAATAAGCATCTGAATTTCCTCAGGGATTTTTTCTTCTCTTTTATTTTTCAAAAACTCTTTCGCGTTCTCAAGATCAAGTCCCAAAACCTCGTCAAACTTAAAAAGGCTCTGGGCTTTGGCGCTGTCAGGATAATCAGATTTTGTAAGTTCCCAAACAATACCCAGCGCCTTGGGAATATTTAAATCATCATTGATAGCTTCTGAAAATCTTTCCTCAAATTCAGCACATCCTATATTTGGTTTTTGTTTAAAACTAGATGCAATTTCCCGCA
>JBBTVO010000039.1:0-3011 GCA_038063195.1 Patescibacteria group bacterium | reverse complement strand
TGCGGGAATATCAAATCCTCTCCGCCCGTATGAATATCAAAGCTATCTCCAAGATATTTAATACTCATCGCACTACATTCTATATGCCAGCCGGGAAATCCCTCTCCCCACGGACTATCCCACTTCATAAGCCTGTCATCCTCAGCCTTTTTCCAAAGCGCAAAGTCAGCGCTGTCTTTCTTATCGGTCTCTACGGAAACTCTGACTGCTTCGAGCAGATTTTCCATTTTATCCAAAGTATTTCCGGAAAGCTTGCCGTAATTTTTAAATTTCTTCACATCAAAGTAAACATTGCCGTCTGTCGAAGATCCTGAGCCTGCCGAATGGACTTCATACGCTAATCCTTTTTCAATCAAGATTTTAATAATCGCTATCATTTCCTTAATGTGATCTGAGGCTTTGGGGCAAAAAGTCGCAGGAAGAATATTTAGCTTTTTTTCATCTTTCAAATACAAATCAGTAAAATGCCGGGCAATTTCTTGCGGAGCCTTGCCTTTCTCAATTGCTTCCTGCACAATCGGATCTATTTGCTCATCATTATCAGACATTCTTCTCAAATGTCCTACATCTGTAATATTTTTGATATGAACTACGCGAAAGCCGTTATAAATCAAGACTCTCCGCAGAATATCCGCTCCGATATAGGTTCTGAAATTTCCTATATGTACCTCGCGGTAAACCGTCGGACCACAAGTATAAATCCCGACCGCTTGCGGTGAGCTTGCCTGCAGTGAGCCTGTCGAACCTGCCGAATCCGTATCTTTTTCAATCGGAGTAAAATCTTCAATTTTCCGCGAAAGGGTATTATAAATTTTCAGCATAGCAATAATTAAATCTCAAATTCAAAGCATCAAATCCTAAATAAATTATAATTTAATAAATTCAAAATATAAAAATGTTTTTGAAAATTTGAATTTGGATATTATTTGGAATTTGTAATTTTGGATTTGAAATTTATCCTCCTTGGAGCTTAACATAGCCACGGCTGAATGTAAATATTATTTCAAATGTCGCTCGCAGTATTCCACGGCATTTTATGAGGAAAATCTTTTATTGCATCTATAATCTCCATTACGAAAGATGCTCTGTCCGAGGCAGAAAATTGCTTAAATTTTCTGATAAATTTTCTTGCATTGTCAAAATCTTCTGGATGAAGAGTACCACTGTAATCTTCGGATACATAGTGAGTTCCTCCCAACCGAGCTATAGCGAAAGGTTTAAGCTCATTTCTACCATTATGTAGAGTAAGATTCAGCCCATATATGTTGGCTAAATGAGATTTATTCGTTCTGTGATCATTCTCCCAACTTACTGAGATGTCAACGTGCTTACTTGAAGAGTTATTGATATATGTTATTCCTTTTACTTTTGTCTCGCCCGTGACACTATGACCTGCAAGCTCTATAATGCGTTTTGTTTGCGGAGGGACTTTTTCGTTTTCAACGGTAGCCAGCCCTGAAACTGGCTCCGATCCGTCATATATTAGAACTGGAAGAGATTTTATGATTGCTTCTAGCTCTCTCAACTTTGGCGTTCTGCTTTCCACCTCAGACTGTCGTGACATAATTTTGAAGAATTATAATATATAAACAAGCCAACGGTCAAATTTTATTTTTTTTAGCCTCCACCACCGGGGAATTTTTCAACTCTCTGCTGATTTTTCTGGACAAGAACCGGAACTTCTTTCTTTTTCTTTTCTTGTAAATCAATCATTTCTTCTTGTTTTTCTTTCTCAACTTTCTCCGCAGGACGCTCTTCAGGCTTTTCTCCTTTTGGATTTACAAGAGGCTCGTAATAAAATTCATCATGGCGTTTTTGTAATTTTGTGCGTACTTCCGCAAGCTTTTGCTGTTCTTCCGGCGATTTTGGAGATTCTGTGTCCGACGGAACCGGTTGTGTGGGACTTTGCGCAGGATTTGAAGATGAATCTCCACCTGCTTGTGGATTTTTCTTGCCCGCACCATACAAATCTTTTACAAAATCCTGCGTAGACTGATCTGTAGTTTGGGAAATCCCAAGCTGGGATGTCGCGGCTTTTGCCGTATCTGATGCGGACTTTGCAATCCCCTTTCCAGCCTTTTTCGCAAGATTTGCGCCAGTTTCCAAAGCCTCCTCAGCAGTTAAAACTCCTCCTTTACTCATAAACCTGTCTTCCTTCCATAGCACGTTGTAAAGTCACTTCATCCGCATATTCCAAGTCTGCTCCGACAGGCAACCCTCTCCCAATCCTAGTAATTGTTATTCGTTTTTCGTTATTAGTTATTAGTTCGCGAAGTTGCTTCGCGATGTACATCGCGGTCGCCTCGCCCTCCATAGTCGGATTGGTCGCAAGAATTATTTCTTTTACTTTAGTATCTGAACTTCCATTTGAACTATTTCTAATTCTATCCATAAATTGCCGTATGTAAATCTCATCGGGCCCGATATTATTAAGCGGGTCTATTCTCCCATGAAGCACATGATAGACTCCGTGATATCTTCCATTCCTCTCAAGAGATAAAACATCAAGAGGTTCCTCAACTACACAAATTGTCGACTTATCTCGCTCGTTATCCCCGCAAATTGAGCAAGGATCGGTCTCTCCAATTGAAAAACACACCGAGCACAAAACTGTATCTTTCTTAAGACTTTGAACTGAGGAGGCAAACTTATCGAGCTCACCTTGAGGGACGTGCAAGAGATAAAACGTAAGCCTTTGGGCTGATTTGGGTCCTACACCCGGAAGCCGTTCAAAAGACTCAATTAAGTTGATTATTGCTTTTGGAATACGCATAAAATTTCTAATTATTCTAATTTCTAATTAACCTAAATAAGTCCCAATTTTAGAAATTAGGTCAATTAGATTAATTAGGTTAATTTTTAATATTCTTTGCAATCTCCCCTGCTACAGATAAAACTTCAAGTTTTTCAAATTTTTTGTTTTCAGGAATTTTTATTGTATCCGTTACAAATACTTTGGAAAGCTTGGAGTTTTGCAAAATTTCTTTGGACTCGTTTGAGAAAACAGGATG
>JBBTVO010000038.1:0-7495 GCA_038063195.1 Patescibacteria group bacterium | reverse complement strand
TGGATGCAAATGATGCGCATATACTAGCAGGCGCCAAAGCGGCAAAAGCAGATTTCTTAATTACCTATAACGTTAAAGATTTTAAGATTGATAAAATAAAAAAGGATTTAGGCATGCTCACATTAACACCTGGAAATTTTCTCCAGTATCTTCGCAGCATTCAGTAGCTTACTCTGCCTGTCCCCCTCCATATTCAACACATTGTGTAACTTCCGATCCGGTATCGTAATAGCCTTATCCATATAATTGACTATGCGTACCGACCAATTCAAAATAATATTCCCGTTCGGAGTTAAGATTTATTTGTACTGAATATATTGCCCTCCAATTTCCTGTGATGTTTATACTACGGTATCCTTGGAATTTTCCTGCGAGCACATGGTTATTCAATGGTTGATTCGTAGGATTTTGAACAAATAGACTAATTCTTTCTCTTACCTTTTCTTGTATCTTTCTTGGTGCTTTTTTATATTGTTTCTTGAAGGTAGTTGAATACTTGATGTTCATACCTTTTTACTCATCCAACCACTTAAAAGAGTCTTTCACGTTAGCAAAACTTGGAGAAGTATTACCGTCTTTATATTCTTTGTCTGATTTCTTCAATGTTTCAATCATATATGCTGAGGGTTCTTCGCCTACGCCAACCGACAAGCGTTGTGTTCGAATGAACTGTTTCAGTAATGCCTTCATAACAGCACTCAAAGAAAGCCCTAGCTCTTCTGCCGTTTTTTGAGCCTGGTCTTTAATATCCGATTCGATCTTTACATGTATGGATGTTACATTCATATACAAAAAGTATACACAATGTGGTTTAAATTGTCAAGCATTATTCCAAAGCTAGGTCGAGCCTAAATCCGTAGCTGGCACTGGTTAACCATGTGGGAACTTCTTACGGGGATAATTTCTCAAGCGCTTTTAATGCGTAAAACCTTATATTTGACGCTAATTCCTTGTTTGCAATAATTTCTTCCTTGGCAAACCATCCACAATCCTCACTTTTTTCATTCTCAATGGTTTCTGAAATTTTATCTGTGTTGGAAGTAGCAAAGTATACTAACGTGATATGCTCATGGTTACCAGAAATTTTATGCCTATTGAGAAAGTATGGGGGAATTAGTTCCTTTGTTTCATTTTCTTGTCTAAATTCCATTAAACTATCGTCTAATTTAACGTCTAAGCCAACTTCTTCTTTTGCCTCACGTATCGCTGCCTCGTTTGGATCTTCATTAAGCTCAATATGACCTCCTACACTTAACCATATCTTTAATTTATCATGCTTACGCAGTAATACTTTATTTCTGAAAACAATAAATACTTCTACGGTAAAATCAATTTTATCGTGAATATGTGGCACGCTTGAAGTATACCAAAAGTTCTAACATTGTAGTTAGTGGGGGGGGGTGTCACGTGAACAATCGTAGCTGAGCGTACGGTCTGGGCCCTTTCAGTCCTTATAACTCTAGTGTTAGTGATTAATCAGACAGTGTAACCACCTTTTTCATACTCCTCCAAAAAATTAACAGCTTCATCTAGAGTATCGCACTCAGATTCAGGAACTATATAACCTACTCCATCTCTTTCAGACTGTTTCTTTTTTCTTTGAGTGTTAAAAACATAAAATCCTTTTTCAGTTTGAACAATATTGAACCAATATTTCTTAATGAACTTTGTTTTAACGACTGTGTGCATAGTTATTTTTTGAGCTCCTGAGATTTTAGATATTCAGCAAATTTATCAACAACTTTCCATGCCTTCATCATAATATCAACGCGGTTTTCTCCTGCTACGGATCCATATTCTCCATGACGTTGATTGCCGCCAGATGTTTTGATTTCGTTAATCTCATCTTCATTAAGCTTCAAAATCCGTATAGTATCTACCCACCCCTTAGCTTTATTTCCAGATTTGGTAAAATGCTTTGCTATAGTTTCAGTCGCACGCCTACAATGAAAGAAAGTATCAAGAGGTCGCTTGATTGCATCCCTCAAATCTTTTAATACCATATATAATTCTGGAGTTTTTAAAGCAAGCTGAAGAGTATCTTCGTAATTTAATGGTCTGTTTACTTTATCTTGAGTGATTTTAATTACATCAATTCCAAAAACTTCAGTATATCCAGTGTCAGGAATATATACAGAAGATATTTCTACATGATAAGAATAGCCTTTTAAGTAACCGTATGTGTCCACCATTGTATGAACAAAAGTTTCTACTGTATTTTTAAGATCTGTTACTGAATATATATTATCTGTATCTAATTCAACATTAACTTGAGAAACAATTACAGATGCTTTTATAATCCCTTTAAGATCTATGTCGTCTGCTCCTAATTCTGCTTTGATTTCAGGCAATGTTATAGTGGCTCTTTCTGGATAAACTTTTCCTGTAAAAATATATTTCATATTCAAAATGATACTTAGCAAGCCCCCTCAAGCCAATTAGAAACCCCTGTCAGTAGGGGGTTGCCCGTCTTGGCCTTTATTTATTTTCTGAAAAATACTCTTTTAACATTGTTATTAAAGTCGTTTTTCCTTTGTTTGATTTTAGATAAAGTTCTCTTCGTTTTGCATCTTTAATATTTACATACGCTTCGTAATGAATTAATTCAAGCGGAATATATGGCTTAGTTGATTTATTCTCTCCTTTGTTGTGCGTTTTTATCCTATTCTTTAAATCTTCAGAAAAGCCAATATAAATAAAGTTCTTTGTTTTATTGAAAAGTATGTAAACATAATAAAATTTCATATTTGACAGGTACAATTCTATACCTGCCTATTGCTCAGATACCAGCCGGTATCTGGCTGCGGTCCCATTCTCACTTACTTCTGGCGAAGCAAGGTATCGAATGGTACCTTGCTTCGGGACATGGATTCGGACCAAGATAAACGGATCCAAAGCCAGCGCCTATGGCGTGGTCCCGCCCAATGGCGGTGATCCGTTTTGTGCTGGCTACCATTATTTAACTTGTATCTACGGCTGCGGGACATGGATTCGAACCATGATAAACGGATCCAAAGTCCGTTGTCCTACCATTAGACGATCCCGCAGCCCTAGATACCAATCAGCTTCTTAAATGCTTCACCATGTCGGTATTTTTTTATCTGCTGTTCTCTTTTGAAAGCCTTTCCTTTTGTTTCAAATTTTTCTTCATAGACCAAAGCAAACGGAGCATATGGCCTGGAAGATTTAACTTTACCTTCGTTGTGATATTTTAATCGCATATCTTTATTTGATGTATGTCCTATATAATACCAGTTTTTACTCAAACTCTTTAATATATATGCAATATACATATTCAAATTTCTGTTGTCTCATCGCCTTTGGTCATCGCTTCAAGCGAGATCCCGCCATAGGCGGTGACGAGACCGCGCAGTAGGCGCTGGCTACCATTAGACGACCCGGCAAGGTGTTCTTATGATACCAGAAGGCTAATTCAACTTCAAGAAAATAAAGCGGTGTCTTTACTTTTACACTCTAAGTTTCTTGGTGTATTTGGAGATATATTTTGTATAGTATTTTTCTAAAATTGTCCTTAATTTTTTGTTTCTTATCTTCTTAATTTTTGCTACTAAATCCTCAAAAGTAGTTACCTGAATAAGATTTTCCAATTTTTTTAAATCGCTTATTGAATTTATTTCAATTCTGCCCGACTCCTGAAGAACCCCAATTATTGAGAGCATAAATTGTCTCCAAGCTATCGATGAGGACCATTTACTCCCCTTAAATGGTTTTTTCAAGCCAACCAATGGAACAGTTACTACCTCTTTCTTGCGGAAAAGAGTATTTAGTACGATCTCGCTTCCTCCTGCGCCTTTGGTTCTGGTAAGTTTTGAAATATGAGGGAGTAAAGCTTTCCGCGGGTAAATTCTTTCTCCTGCCAGGAATATTTCATGCCTTGCATATCTGCCTGTTTCATCTAAAGCAGGCACAGCGAGAACCGCTTTGGTTTTGCCCGTTAGAATTGGTTCAAGCATTTTCCTGATATGCTCAGTTGAGAAATTAATTAAATCACTGTCGCAAAATAATAAAAAATCTCCGTTGGCTTCCTTAATCCCCTCAGCCACCGCCGTGCCTTTACCCTTGTTCTTTAAAAAATTTATTAATTTTATTTTCCTGCCGTAGCTTTTTAAAATTTCCAGACTGTTGTCAGACGAACCATCGTTTATGCAGATGATTTCTTTAAATTGGCTAGAGCCTAAAAGAGTATCGATAACTTTCCCGACTGTTTTCCCTTCATTAAAAACAGGAACAATTGCGGACACTAGCAGCTTATTATGCATATGGCTAGTAATTATCTCACAAATGATAGTATCATACCTACCTCTTCATGTCTTTACTTTATCAGCCATCTTTTATAAGCTAAAGACAGATGTTAGATAATATCAAGGAGCGTTTGCTTATCAATAAGATTAACGAGGAAGAAAATGAGATCAAGACTGCTGTTATTGTTTTTGGAATACTTATTATCGCTTTGTTCTTCGGAATGTTTTATCTTTTTATCACTACAAATAAAGCTCCTATTTACCTCAACCAAACTTCCCAGCAAATTTCCCCAGCAGTTTCTGCCTCCCCCACTCCTTGCATAGACTGCATTACGCCGACTCCTACAATTACGCCGAGTAAAAAATCTTCAATCCCTGTAGTACAGGAGTCAAATGTTAAGGAATACTTCGTACCTTTTGGCTCTGGAAGCGGACAAGCGGTAGATTGGGCGGATGTAGTAGGACTTACCGCAAATGTAGATCTGGGAGGTTATCAAAATATCAAGGAAATTCGTTTTGAAGTCTCCATTAATGTTCTTACAGCCAATCAAATCGTATCTGTCAGGCTTTTTAATAATACCGATAAGCATCCTGTCTGGAATTCCGAGGTAACAATGAGTGGGGGTGCGTCATACTTGGTTTCTTCTCCAATAATTTATGATAATGGCTCCAAGCTTTATCAGGTGCAGCTTAAAACCCAACTAGGTTATCCGGCAAATATCTCCCAATCCCGCCTCCACATTATTTTAAAATAAAATTTAATTTTTTTTGAAAATAAGGCGTTCGAAGTTACTTTTTAGGTTCCAAAGCCTTCCCTACTGTCTTAAGCTCAATATGGGATTTGTAGAAAAAGTACCCTACTGTTCCGAATGTAATTACAGGAGACACATAATGAGGAATGTGAAGCCCAAATCCGTCCAGAAGCATTATTACTCCGAGGAATAATATCGAATACATTGCCCCGTTCTTTATATATTTATATTTTTTAATTCTTTCTATATTTGATACCGTAAGCTTCCGAAGTACGAGCGCGCCTAGACCATTTCCAAGAAGAATTAAAGGCACAGAGAAAGTGAAAGCAAATGCTCCTATTACTCCATCGATGGAGAATGTGGAGTCAAGCGCCTCAAGATATGCAATTTTGCTGACATCAGACATGTTTCCGCCAAGAAGTTTTTTTTCCTGCTCCTCCGCAAAGTTCCTGAATCCGTGGACAATAAAAAATGTCGTAGATCCCACTACCGCAGAGAATGCAAGTATAGGATCTATCTTTAGAGCAAACCAGACGATTACCGCAAGAAGAATAGATACAATTGCAAAAAACCATGCTCCCTGTTTCTGGAAAAATCCCTCACCTCTTAAGCCGAAATTTTTTGGTTCAAGAAAAAGCCAGTTAAAAAACAGGAAGACCAGAAATACTCCTCCGGCCATGAGAAGAAGCGGTGAGGATTTCTCGACGGCCTCAATTACATGAGGATCATTTGAGAAGGCGGCAGTTATTACGCCAAAAGGACCTAAGCTTGGATTGGCGAACCAAACTATTAGAAACGGAAGCGCACCTCGTACCACAAATACTGCGAATAGAAATCCCCAGAGAAGAAACCATCTGCGGGCTTTTTGCGACATCCCCGATAGGACCTCGGCATTGATGATGGCATTATCAACGCTTGTGATTATCTCAAAAAGCGAAAGCCCAAGAACTGTGAATAAAAGAAAAACAATCTCCATAAGATACTATTTTATAATTTATTGGTAGATATTACTAGCGCTTATTGAGTGGAGGAAGCGAGCTTCCTATAACTACTGCCAGAGCAATGATCAAAACATTTTTCAAAATATATTGTCCCTCAAGCGTCGGCACCAGGAATCCGCTCCAGGTAATTTGCGGAAGAAGTATAAGTGGCAGCGCAGTGGTTATCATGTGAGCAAAAAGTGCAATCGTCATTACTCTTGTTAGTTTTGGAAAAAGAAAGCCCACCCCAATTAATATTTCAAAAACCCCGAGAAGTAGTATGAAATCATTGAATCTAATAAATGGCAGGGTTTGGGTCAGCAAATTTTCCACAAGAGGACTTGCCGGGCTAAGACCAAAAAGCTTAAGAGTGCCAAACCAAAAATAAACTATAAAAATTGAAATCCTTGCGAATGGAGTTTTTATTTTGTTTAAGCTATCGATAACAGATTGGTCAATCTTAGATATGTCCATCTATTTAATAATATGAAAACATTAGATAATTGTCAAAGCTGACATGTTATTTTGCCAAATCGGTTGACGTTTGGTAGAATTTCTTAATGAAGAAGCTATTTTTCTTTGTTTTTTCCTTTTTAGCAATTCTTACAGCCTCTTACTTGGGATACAAGTTTTTAATAAGCGAAAACAATTCGATAACGTCTCCGCTTCCTGGGTTTCTTACTTCTTTTTCAAACCGTCAGGTTTCCTCACTTGATATATGGAAGCCGGTTTTTCAAAGCAATGCTGAGTCAAAAATGCCTGATATTACAGCACGATCGGCTCTAATTTATGACTTAACGAGCGATAAAGTTCTTTATGATAAAAACATCAGAGAAAAATTCCCTATAGCTTCTCTGACAAAGATTATGACTGCGGTTGTGGCACTTGAACACCCGAAAAAAAACGATAAATATTTTGTAACAAGGTCGGACCTTGTCGGAGAGGATAGCATGGGATTATCCGAAGGTGAAATTTTGAGCTTAAACGAATTATTATATGGTTTGATCTTACATTCCGGTAATGATGCGGCCGAGACTCTCGCAAGCAATTTTCCAGGCGGTAGGACTGCATTTATAAAAGCAATGAATGACAAAGCAAAAGCGCTTGGGCTTGAAAACACCAATTTTACCAATCCGTCAGGGCTTGAAGGAGACGGTGATCAGTATTCTACAGCAGAAGATCTCTTGGTAATTACCCGATATGCGCTTTTCAACTTCCCCACTTTTTCAAAAATTGCAGCAACAGCCGAATATACAATCCCCAAGACCTCTGCCCACAACGAATACTATATGGAAAATGAGACTAATCTTTTGACAACCTATCCGGGTGTTAAAGGTGTTAAAACGGGATACACGCCCGAAGCGGGGTTTTGTCTGATTACTTATTTTGAATACGGCGACCACAAAATAGTGGGAATTCTACTTGGAAGCGAGAATAGAAGACAGGAAATGAAGGATTTACTTGATTATTCTCTTAAAACTTTAGGCATTGAGCCACCCGA
>JBBTVO010000037.1:0-4099 GCA_038063195.1 Patescibacteria group bacterium | reverse complement strand
TCAGGAAGTGAAATGATACTACGTCAGGGGGTTGCGATCGTTTCTAGAACTTGCGAAACGGCTTGATTATCAAAGCTTGTGGTATAATTTTTCCACTTCATGAATAGAAATCCAATTGGCGTTATTGATTCGGGTGTTGGTGGTTTATCAATTCTCCGCGAAATTATTAAAAAGCTTCCAAATGAAAGTTTTATTTATCTCGCGGATTCGGCGAATTGTCCTTATGGATCGAAAAGTTCGGACGAAATTTATAAACTTTCAAAAAGATTAGTCCAGTTTTTACTTAAGAAAAAAGCAAAACTTGTTGTGATTGCATGTAACACAATTACTGTCGCTTGTCTTGATAAATTGCGGGAAGATTTTCCGCAAATTCCTATTATTGGTACGGTCCCAGTGGTAAAAACAGCCTCAAAAAATACGAAAAACGGACATATAGGAATTTTATCTACTAAGCAAACTGCAAAAAGTAAATATCAAAAAGCTCTCATAAAAAAGTTTGCTAAAGATTTAAAAGTTTTAAATATCGGGACTGATAAGTTGACCCCAATTATTGAAAACGCAGAGGCGGATAAGACTAGGATTGATAAAATATTAAGAAAAGAATTAAAGCCGTTTCAGAAGTTTAATATTGACGTTTTAGCTTTGGGATGCTCGCATTTTCCGTTTCTTAAAAAAGAAATGCAAAAGATTCTAGGAAAAAAAGTTTCCATCTTGGATTCCTCCGGCGCAATTGCAAGACAAACAAAAAGAATTCTGCTTATGGAAAATTCCTGCCTGCCGGCAGGCAGGTCACTTTCGGAGTATAATAAACCTGTAAAGAGTTTTTATACCACTGGAGAATTAAAAAAGTTTGAAAAGATAAAGTTTGAAAAAATAAACTTATGAATTTTAAAAATAAGAAAACAGCAATCATAGGAATTGGAGTAGAGGGGATATCAAGCGCCAAATTTTTAATAAGCAAGGGCGTTAGTGTATCAATTTTAGATAAGAAAACCAAAGATCAGGTTGACAAAGAATATTTAAAACAGGCAAAAAAAATAGGTGCAAAATTAGTGCTTGGAGAAAAATATCTTAAGGATCTTTCTGAATTTAGTTTTATTGTACGAAGCCCCGGTGTTAAATTAAGCACACAGGAAATTAAAGATGTTATTGCATCAGGAGCAAATGTTACGTCCCAGACTAAGATATTTTTCGACCTCTGCCCTTGTCAAATAGTCGGAGTTACAGGAACTAAAGGAAAAGGTACAACGTCATCTTTAATTTATGAAATGCTCAAGCTTCAGGGAAAAGACCTGCCTGCCGGCAGGCAGGATGCGTATCTGGGAGGTAATATCGGAGTGCCTCCTTTGGATTTTCTGGATAAATTAAATGAACAGTCTATTGTAGTCCTTGAGTTATCGAGTTTTCAGCTCCAGGACATTAAAAAGAGTCCTCATATTGGAGTAATGCTTATGATGACGAGTGAGCATCTTGATTATCACAAAGATTTACCAGAATACATTGAATCAAAGAGAAATCTCTTGAGATTTCAGGATAAAGAAGACTTCGCAATTATAAATAGTGATTATGTTGCAAGCAGAGAGTCGGATGTGCTGACTAATGGAGAAGTTTACCAGGTAAGCAGGGAAGATGAAATAAGACAGGGATGCTATATAAAAGACGGAAGAGTAATTATAAGTCTTCCGGACGGAGCATTCAATAAAAAAACTATAGATATAATTAAAACTTCCGATATCCTTCTTCCCGGAGCGCATAATCTCGAGAATGTTTGTGCAGCTGTTATGGCTGCATACTTAGCTGGTGTTTCAAAACAAAATATCGCAGAAGTTCTCAGAACTTTTAAAGGACTTGAGCACCGATTGGAACTTGTAAAAGAAGTAAGAGGCGTCAGATATTATGACGATTCATTTTCGACAACTCCCGAGACTGCAATTGCCGCAATCAAGGCTTTTACTGAACCTGAGATTTTGATATTGGGCGGATCGAGCAAGAGAAGTGATTTTAAGGAACTGGGAAAAGTAATCTTAAACTCTTCAAATATAAAAGCGATTATAGGAATTGGGGAGGAGTGGATACGTATAAAGTTTGAAATTCCCAATACTAAGATTCCCATAATTGAAGGTTTGAAAAACATGAAAGAGATTGTAAGAGAAGCAAAAAAGCTTGCGAAAACCGGAGATGTGGTGCTTTTTTCCCCAGCATGTGCATCATTTGACATGTTCAAAAACTATAAGCAAAGAGGAGATTTGTTCAAAGAAGAGGTGGGGAAGTTGAAATAACTACAAAATTATGCTTAATATTAAGTTGGGGTCTAAAATCTGGGAAAAAATAAATTAGTAATAATTTTAATAATTATTTTTTTCATCATAGCGGCAAGCGGTATTCTTTATTTACTTAAATCCCGTCCTCAGGACACGGTTAAAGAAATTGAGCCTCAAGTCCAGTTTGTGGGCAATTCTCCAAATGGAGAGCTTCCGGCTCCGGGTCCAAATGATAAACCACACTAATGAAAAAAGGCTTCACTTTAATTGAGCTCCTCATAGTAATAGCAATTCTTGGAGTTTTGGCGATATCATTATTTGTACTTATTGATCCAGTTCAGAAATTAAAACTTACAAGAGATGGAGTAAGAAAGGCAGATATAGGAAATATCTCAAGAGCTTTGGGAAGCTATTTAATAGGCAACGGAAGATATCCCGATACTCTCTCTGAACTTGCTTCCTACGAAAGCGGCGCAATGCCCAATGACCCCAAATACCCAACGTATCAATATGCTTACAGCGTAGATAATAGTCAGAATCCCGCAACTTATACTTTGTGCGCATATCTTGAGATTGAAGAACAAGCGTGGTGCTTATTTGCAAATCAAGGCACTTCTTCGGTGCTTCCTCCTGACAATCCCATTGTTCCTGTTGGTTTAATAAGTGCACCGACAATTACTCCAGTTCCAACAGCAATTCCTACTCCGACGCCAACTATAGCTCCAACATCCATCCCGACAATTACTCCAGTTCCAACAGCAATTCCTACTCCAACATTAACTCCAACACCTACTCCGAGCGGACCGGCCTATGCGGCAGTCCCTGTAATCTTTTTAGCCAGCGATTCTGTCCTACCGAATGAAACCGCTTATAGGAGTCAAGTCAATGCGAGCTTTGCTGATGTGAGGACTTGGTATGCAGGTCAGCTGAACGGAAAAACTTTTGATTTATTGCCTGCAATCTTTCTCAGAAGTTCTCAAACGGATGCGCAGCTGCATTCACAGTACGGAAACGGAATAGGAATTTGGGTAGAAGGCGTAAAACAAACCACAACGGCAAATGGCATGGATTATTGCGATCCAAACCGGTTCTATTACTTTGTCACAACGATGGATAATATTGCAGGTGGCATGGTAGGAGCCGAAAATATGGGATGTACGCATGTTTTACCCGGAACGGCAGGAATTCCAAATCACATGGGGCGGCTTATTGGAGGGATTTTTGACCCTGGCTGGCCTGAGTGGTGGGCAGATGAAATAAGGGAAGCTCAAGGCGGAGTGGCGCATGAATTTGGGCATGGTTTTGGAGGGGAATGCAGTATTGGAAATTATACAGGCGGAGGATGCAACGGACTGCCTCATTCATACGGACCGTCTATTATGTTTTCGTGGTGGGATTTCGGAACAACAGGAGTTTTCTTTGATTTTGAAAAAACAAAAATACTCGCGAGCCCCTTCATACACTAAATATAAATATTCTACGAGAAATTTGATAGAATACAAATATGAAGAAAAGAGTGTTATCCGGAATCCGTGCAACTGGACGCCTACATTTAGGAAACTATCTGGGTGCTGTGAAGGGAATGCTTGAGCTTCAGGATAATACGGAATACGAAACTTTTTATATGGTGGCAGATGTTCACACGATTACTACTCCATATAATGTTGAGGAACTTAGAAAAAACAGACGGGAAGTAATCGTTGATTATCTTTCAGCAGGTCTTGATCCTGAAAAATCTGTAATTTTCCAACAGTCAGAAGTTCCGGAGCATATGGAACTTGCATTTTATTTATCATCGGTTGTCACAATTGCCAAGATGCAGCATTTGCCTACTTTTA
>JBBTVO010000036.1:0-10641 GCA_038063195.1 Patescibacteria group bacterium | reverse complement strand
ACCAAACGAAGTCTTAGAAGAATACAGAGTGTCGGATATTTAAGTGTACATACCGATCTCAAGAATTAAAACAAATAATCCCAAAGAGAATGTATTTGTTATCTCAAGAGATAAAGTAGCATATCTTCCATGGGCACCGACAGCTATTCCTGTGGAAGGAAGATCGTATGATCCGCAGTTCCCGCCGCCCTACGATGATACCGACTCGTGTTGATTCTCACCTCAAATTGCTTTAGAATCTATTTCGGAGTATAATTTCCCAAATGTCTCATTGGGTAAAAGAAAAAAGAAGATTCCTCTATAACCCCACATCCCGCGACCCATTTTCCATAAGCAGATCCAAAATCGATCTATTTCTTGAGTGCGCTTATTGCTTTTATATAGATAGAAAACTTGGGATTGGAAGGCCGGGCATGCCAGGATTTTCTCTGAACAACGCGGTAGATAAGCTTCTCAAGAAAGAATTCGATATCTTGCGGGAAAGCGGGGAAAAACATGAGCTTATGGATAGATACGGAATTGACGCAGTGCCTTTCAGTCATCCAGATTTGGCAACATGGCGTGACGACAGCTATAGGTATGTCGGCGCCTCGGTTTTACATAAACCAACTAACTTTTTAGTCTGCGGAATTATAGACGATGTTTGGATAAATAAAAAGAAAGAGCTTTTGCTGGTTGATTACAAATCTACATCTACGACCAAAGAAATTTCTCTCGATGATGAATACAAGCAAAGTTATAAGCGCCAGATGGAAGTTTATCAATGGATATTCAGACAGCTTGGTTTTAAAGTAAATAATACGGGATATTTCGTTTTCGCAAATGCGCTTAAGACACCTGACAAATTTGACGGAAAATTGACCTTTGACCTTAGCATAGTTCCGCATAAAGGAGATGGTACTTGGATAGAGAAAACTCTAAAAGAAATAAAAAAGTGTCTCTCCTCGAATAATATGCCAAATTCAAGTGAAAATTGCGAGCACTGCCGTATCTTCAAGGACAGAAGCGGGATAAGTAATTAAGTCTTTACAAACAAGAAAGTTGTTATATAATAGGCTAAGTGAATAAGAATGTAATTATCGCAATAGTTGCTCTCGTGCTCATAGTGTTGGGCTCAGGTGCTTATATAATGAGCAAGAACTCAGCAAAGGCTCCTTCCTCTCAAACATCTCCCAACCAGTCATCAAGCGGAGATTCGATATCCCCAAAGAGCATGAAAGATCTTCTTACCGCAGGACAGTCACAGAAGTGTACCTTCACAGACAAGATCGCAGAAGCTGATTCGCAAGGCACGGTTTATGTAGCAAATGGAAAAATGAGGGGAGATTTTGACTCACAAGTGAGCGGGGAGTCTTACATAATGCACATGATAGTCAAAGACAATCAAAGCTATACATGGACAGAGGGACAAACCACGGGATTTATGATGGAATTTAACCCTGATAAAATTGCAGAAGCAGTTCCGACGGGCTCCTCTTCTCAAACAGTTGATGTTAATAAATATATTGACTACAAAT
This sequence comes from Patescibacteria group bacterium, assembly GCA_038063195.1. Taxonomy (GTDB): domain Bacteria; phylum Patescibacteriota; class Microgenomatia; order Levybacterales; family UBA12049; genus JBBTVO01. The sequence continues at coordinate 9,124 of JBBTVO010000036.1, read as the reverse complement.
GTTCCGGCTGGACAGCAGATGAAAGCGTATTTACCCCTCCGGCAAATGTTAAGTTTCAGAATTTCGGAGAAGTAAAAACCCCAACAGGCTCAGCAGGCGAAAGCCAGACTGCTCCCCAAAATAACTGCGCAATGTGTAATTATCTCTCGGGTGACGCAAAAGATAAGTGTCTCGCAGAACTTCAGTGTAACTAAGCCGCCTTCGCAAAATAATCTCTCAAGTCTTGAGTCGCCAATTCCTTTTCTTCCGTTGTTAATCTAGGCATTTCAAGTATCATCTCTTCTCCTTCTTCGTTAAAACATATGAACCTTGTTCCTGTTTGATCAGGAGGAAAGCTGTCAGGCGTGTCGGATGTAATTAAAAATACCCTCTGAGATTTTCTTGACCAACCATGTGTTCGGGAGTTTCTTACTAGAAGGTTCCAGTCAAATTTTCTAGCAATATTTTCGTTGACCATTCTGGTTAATCTAATTGCTTTTCCTCTGAGGCTGTTGGGATTTTCAAACAATTCTCTTCTTGAGTTTTTAAAATCTCCAACCATTATTTTCGTAACGATTTGGCCTTTCTTTTCTCTTCCCTGGGTTGTCGCTTGATAGGATTTCCAAACGTCGATCTTATCAGGACGAGCGTATAAATGACGTATTTTCCCCTCTATTAACATTCTGAATGCAAACCCAGGTTGGTAAACCCCATAATAATCGGGATCATTCATTACTAAAGTATCGAATCTTTCATCAATAATTCTTTTTGCAATCATAGCTACGTCTTCCGAAGTAGCCGTTTTACCCGATGGAAGCATGATGCCGTTTGTATTTGTCATCATGCTTTGACGAAAATAACTGCCGAGATCAAAATTTGCTGCTATTTCAACCCAGACATCGTGAAGCTTCCGTTTTATTTCCTCTCTTTCATAAGGCCTGTGTCCTTCCTCTGCTTTCTGAAAAATAGGCCTGAATTTTTCAAGAAATCTGCGAAGATCATGAAAATCTCCACCGGTCGGATATGAATCTGGAAGGAGTTTTTTTACTGATTTTTCCGGATGTTCAGTTTCATCCGAACAATACCAATCTCTCTCTCCGTAAATCATTTCCCCTATCATGACTATACGTCCAACAGCACTGCCTAAAGCAAGACGGCCAGGTATGTCGTCTTGTGATCCTTCCTGTCCTTGAGAAAAAGAGCGCACAACCTCTGTCAAAGATACCATTCCTTCAAGCCAATACGGACCTTCATGCTCATGCACTTCTTTTGGGGTTTTTGGCAAACTAAACTTTGCTTTTGTCGTATCTGGTTTTCTTACACCAAATTTCATTTGTTCTGGGCTCGTTGTCATAAGTAGGTAATTTTAGCATAAATTGATCAGATTTGGTAAAATACAGATATGGCAGAAGCTGGGATAGTTTCAGAAGAGCAGCAGCAAAAAATAGAGACTGGCGGATTGATTGGACATTTCGAGATTCAAAGAGGAGGAAAAGGGGAATATTTTAGAGTTCCTGTTTGGGCAGTGCCGGACCCGGAGGACGTAAACGACAAACGTCCGTTTATAGTAACAAATTCGAATAAAACAAAAACAGTTGAGCTCGATCTTGATGAAAGGAAAAATGCGGAGGTTAGATTTTTAAAATCAATTACATCTGAAACTTCCGAGGCATTAGAGCAAAGAGAATTAGGCAGGAAAAATCCTCCTTCAGGAAGCCACAAATAGAAGCTTTGACAGACGGGTGTATAATATAGTAAGAATTTATTCTTAACATGGCAATATTCGGTAAGGAAGCATTTGATGCATGGCCGGTAAGAGGGAGCGGGGAAGATTTGATCGCACGAAGAATTCCCGTTGGGAATACAATAGGATACGAAGTTAAGCTCATGCATAGCTTCGATCGGGATGGAAATGTTACAAGCACTTATTTTGACGCAAATGTTCCTTTTGAAATCCTCAGGACCCCTGGTTTTACTACGCTGAGCGCTAGGCTTGCCGATACTATTAATCCATTCAGAAGCAAAACTCCAATTGGAATGTCCTGGGGAGAAGTTATTGAAAAAGGTAAAATTAAAGAGCACGTAATATTTGTACTCGAGAAACAATCTTCTTTTGATTCCTCAAAGCTTGCAAAGAGGTAAAATTAGGCTTATAATCCGCAAATGCCCAAGTTTATAACAAGATTTCTCAGGCAGTACGAAGCGCAGATAATAATTGTTGCAATTATTCTTCTAATTTTTAACCCCTATTCAAGAGCATTTTATAAATCTGTCCTTTTGATTACAGATCTTATCCCAAATTCAAAAATCCAACCTCTTAAATTTTTCTCAAAAGAACCAATTTTGAAAGAGGTAAGTTATAAATCCGGAAATGAAGAAATTTATGCAGATTTATATATCCCAAATTCACGGGGCAAGCATCCGGCCGCAGTTCTTCAAATCGGCCTTGATATTGACAAAAGTGACCCCCGTATTGCGAAAATTGCATCAAGCATTGCCCGCACAGGCATAATTATTCTTGTGCCAAACATTCCGACAATTTCCCAGAGAAGGCTGACAAGAGATAGCCCAAGAGAATTTGCAGATTCATATAAATATCTTATAAGTCTCGATAATCTGGTTGATCAAAATAAAACAGGTTTTATGACATTTTGCGGAGCAAGCGGGCCAGCATTTATTTCAGCCCAAAGTCCTGATCTTAAGACTAAAGTGGATTTTTTTGTAACAATTGACCCCTACTATGATTTAAACGATTTATATAAGGAAATTACGACAAAGCAAATAAATGGAAAGCCTTGGGCTCCTCATGCAAAAACTGTCGAAGTATTCAACAGGGAAGCGATATTTCAGCTTGAAGATGAAGATGATAAGAGGATACTTTCAGATTTATTAGTAAGTATTGGAGAAGAAAAGCTTTCAAGGGGTGAGTATGAAAAAGTTGATCCTGAAATAGAATTTGAAACAGAAGAAGCCAAGGCTACTTATTTTGAGCTTACCAACACAGATCCGGAAAAATCAGATTATTATTTATCAAATGCTCCGCAAAAACAAAAAGATTACCTGAAAGCTCTTTCTGCCTCAACCTATGTAAAAGATTTCAGGCCCAAAGTTTTCATTCTAAGCGAAAAACCAAGTCCGTATCTTCCTTACACACATGCAGAGGGATATCATAAAAATATAAAAGATTCGGTTTTTCAAGAAGTAAGTTTTGCAACTGCAGACTTAAATCCAAAGATCAGTCTAATTGATGCAGCCAAGTCCTTTTATTTCTTGTGGAGAGTGCTCGGCTATCTTGAGAGTTAGTAGTTCGAGGCTAAAGATTGCAAGCCCATTTAAGCTGCCAATAAAGATGTGCAGCTCCCCAGCCGTATTTTGAGTCATATCCAGCCACTCCATAGTCAAGCACTCCGTATTTGAATGATTCACGCACTATATAGTAGTTTGCGTAACAACCAAGAAGTGCTGCAGCGATGCCGGACACCGCAGGTGCGGCAAGGGAAGTGGTAGGGAATACATATACAGTGTATCCCCCGTCCTTAGTGGTGGTCCATGTATTTCCAGAAGCAGCAGACACTCTTATTGGCGAATATTGACTATTAGTGTTTGCGCAGCCCGCTACATTGGTAACGTCGGTTCCCATACCAGAAACCGCAATAACATCCGTATATCCTGCCGGATAACCTATAAAACAATTCTGGTCGTAGTTGTAGTAGGCAGAAGAAGCAACAACTAAAACACCGCGGTCTTGTGCATATTTTATGTTATTCTTATATGTGACTAAGGGCTCAACGTCTAGGTTAGAACTTATGTTTATAACTTTTGCGCCATTATCGACTGCATATTTAATGGCATCTGCAGCAAAATTGGTTTGAATTGATCCATTCGCGTATGATACTCTTAAAGGCATAATTTTTGCATACCAATTAACGCCGGCAATCCCTAAGCCGTTGTTTGTACTTGCGGCCGCCGCACCCGCAACCAGCGTTCCGTGTCCAGAGTCGTCCATCGGATTGTTGTTGGGGAATTGGCCGTCACCCGTAAAATTCCAGCCTCGCCAATCGTCAACTTTTCCATTATTATCATCATCTACTCCATTGGTTTCTTTTCCGCCGCCGGACTCTCCGGGATTTTTCCAAATTTTATTTTGTAGGTCCACGTGGTTATAATTAACCCCAGTGTCAATTATTGCGATGGTAATGCTGGAACTTCCGCGGTTTAAAGCCCATCCGTCGATTGCCCCAAGCTGGATAAACCTGAGGTTATCCATACAAAAATAAGGGTCGTTTGGATTACTACAGCCACTAAGTGATCCTGAAGATCCGCCTCCAAATCCCCAGAGTTGCGATTTGGCAGCATAACTTAAGCCTGTGTATTCAACATTCGGGTCAGCTTTAAAAACATCAATCATTCTCTGCTCGTCGCCGGTATCGACTCGCAAAATCAATGGGCCGCTATCTGTTTTCCTTTTTATTTTCAGCCCGTTTTTACGAATTAACGCAAGCTGATCTTTTTTGGAACTTCCGTCTTTAAATTTCACCACTATTTCTCCGACAAAATACGTACCGCTAGTGTCTGTTTTCTCAGAAAGTTTTTCTTCAAAATCGGGCAAAATAGTATCTTTTTCAACAACAGCCAAGCTGGAATTTTCTTTTACATTTACTGCGGCACTTTGTGTTGATACGCCGGCAGAGTCAGTTGCTGACAAATCAGCAGATGGAGTAGAATTAAGAAGCTCTGCAGAGCCCGTTGAAACAACGACCAGAGCAAATGTTAATAAAACGGAAAAGTGTTTTTTGATATCTGAGAGTACCATTATCCACTTACCTCTTCTTCCGTTAAGCAAACAGCGCCTTTCACGGGACCCGTTCTGTGATATGTAATTTCTTCGTTGACAATATAAACTCCTGGTCGGCCTGAAGGGCTTCCTGCCATCCAGTCAATTCTTAATTGATCCTCAACTTGAGTGCCGGAATACCAATCTTCAAGCTTTGGCTCCTCCGATTCAATCACTGCATCAAATTGCGCTTGATTTTCCACTCCTCCGACAATTATAGTTCCATTAAGAGTTTCTTCGGGAGGTCTGGCGAAGCTTTTTATATCAAAAATTAGTCCTTTACCTGCTTGAAAAAAATTCTCATCCCCAGTTTCTCTATTTAATTCTTCCAGAACATCACTGCATGATGTTCCTGCTGCAGGTTTGGGTGGCATCTGAAGATCATAGGATGGCGTAGCGCTTGCTTCCGGACTTGGAGTGACTGTAGTTGCAGAGTTAACAACTTCTCCGCTGTCACAACTAGACAATAAGAATCCCGCTACTATTACAACTGGAGCTAGCAAAAGCGTTTTTGCTCTTGGAGGCTCTTTCCGTATAGGTCGAACCATTGCTTCGGTTCTATTCATTTTAGCCCGCTTTTTATACACCTTTTGGCCTATGATGTCAATGAGGAAACAAGATTAGCTTTACTTTAGCCTCAATTTATAGCATACTATATATAATTATGGATCCCAAGAAGCTTGAAGAGCTCAAGCAAAGACTTACTCCTGAGCAATACAATATTTGTTTCCTCAAGGGTACTGAGCCGCCCGGCTCGGGAAAGTACACGGATAATCACGATAAGGGAATGTATGAATGTGTAGTTTGCAAAACACCCTTGTTTTATTCCGACAATAAATTTGATAGCGGCACGGGCTGGCCGTCTTTTGACCGATCTGTCGGAGACAACGTGAAGTTTGAAGATGATTTATCGCTTGGTATGAGAAGGATTGAAGCAACTTGTAGAACTTGTGGCGCGCATTTGGGTCATATCTTTGATGACGGTCCCACCGCGACACGAAAAAGATACTGCATTAATTCCTTCTCTCTTGCCTTTGAGAAAGCAAAGTAATTTCTTACCGAATCCTTTCTTGAGAAAAAATCCTCTTTGTGGTAAGTTAGTTATGCTTTCTGCCTATGAGAAGAGGAGTAGCCACATTTACACTTGATACTGGCAAGTGTCCTCCCTGGCTTTTTAAGAGAATGGTTTCATTGGGACGTGAGATGACGCGGGTTTTGGTCGAGGAATACGGACCCACAGAATTTGTAAAAAGAATTGCTGATCCTGTCTGGTTTCAAAGTCTTGGAACTGTGCTAGCTTTTGATTGGAACGCTTCAGGATTAACTACAATTTTAACTGCAGCTCTCAAAGAAGCAATAAGAGGACAGGAAGAAGAGCTTGGTGTATTTATCGCAGGAGGAAAAGGGAAAACTTCGAGAAAAACTCCGACAGAAATTATGGATTGGGGCGAGCGTTTGGGATTAGACTCTTCAAAAGTAAAAACACTTTCGTATAGCTCCAAAATGGCTGCAAAAGTGGACTCAAGTCTCATACAAGACGGATATCAAATTTATCATCACGCTTTTTTCTTTTCAGTAAGTAAAAAACCGGGATTGCTTTCTGAGATTGACAGCTGGGCTGTAGTTCAGCAAGGGATGAATACTGGGAATTCTACTGCAAGAAGATATCATTGGTTTGATGAATTGCAAAATCAAAAATCAAATATTAAAAATAAAAAATATGGAAAGGATTTTATAGATGAACCGCATGCAGGCATTGCCTCACAGGCTTTTGAGAAAAATGTTTTAAATCTCGTGGATAAAAAAAGCGAAGGAAATAGAGATTTATCGCAAAAGCTGGTTGCATCCGGATACAATACTTTGATGAAAGACATACAGCTTTTGAGAAGCCACTTTTCGGATTATTCGCAGATGATCTCTCTTGAAGTTCCGTTAGGACAAGATTCTAGAGATGGAGAACAGTTGACACTCCTTAAATTAAATGATCCGCATTTTACAACACATCCAGTTGTCCATGAAGATTTTACGAAAAGCAAATATCTCGATAGGATTTTACAGAAAGTGACATATGAAAGCCCGAAAGACTACGAAGATTTACTTGCTATTGAAGGAGTTGGCCCAAAGACTATCCGCGCATTGTCGCTTGTCGGAGAAGTTATTTATGGGGCAGACCCATCATATGAAGATCCTGCAAGATATAGCTTTGCACATGGTGGCAAAGATGCCATTCCTTATCCTGTCGACCGGGAGACTTATGATACTACTATTAATATACTTCAGAAAACAATGAAACGGACGAGAATTGATCCGATCGCAAAAGACAAGGCTCTTAAAAGATTGGAAAATAAAAGATAACAGAGTGAGGCAAAAAGTTGTTAAATACTAATATACTAGTATATTAGTAAATAATCGGAGAATTTATGAAATTTGTAATTTCTACAAAAAATAAAAACGAGATTATTGATATTACTGACAAAGTTTCTAGTTTGATTGCTAATTCAAAAAATAAAGACGGTGTAATAGTTTTAAATATTCTTCATACTACTTGCGCATTGACGACTGCGGATCTTGATCCGGGGACTGACGAGGATTTGCTCGAGGCATTCCGCAAGATGCTGCCAAAAATTTCCTACCGCCATCCGCATGATCCATCCCACACGGAAGACCATATTTTATCAAGTATCATTGGAACAAGTTTAGTAATAAATTTTGAAAATGGAAAATTAACTCTTGGAACTTGGCAAAGAATTATTCTTGTCGAACTCAACGGCCCCAAAGAAAGAGAAATTTCCTATCAGATTATTTGATAAAGTTTCGAAGAGGACAATCTAGATGTTTGCAGTGGGCGGGGCGAGACAATATTAAATATCAAAGATTAAATATTAAAAATAAAGATGTATATTTATAGACTATAATAATACGTATTATTATAGTGCTGCTAGAATTATTTGTTATTAATAAAACTTCTCAGTGGACATGTTAAGTGTTTACAATGGGCTGGACAATATCCGCGGCCGTAGGCGATCATACGATTGGTAAAATCAAACCATTCGCTTTTTGGCAAAATTTTCATCAAGTCCTTTTCAATTTTGTCAGGATTACCATTTTCTGTTAATCCGAAAAGTCTCGATAGTCTTGTGACGTGAGTATCCACTGCAATTCCCTCTACGATTCCGTAAACATTTCCAAGAACTATATTTGCAGTTTTCCTTCCGACTCCAGGGAGTTTTACGAGATCTTCCATCTTGTCAGGAACTTTTCCATTGTGATCTTCTGAAATTATGCGCGCAGTTTCTTTCACAAAGTTTGCTTTTTGTCTAAAAAGTCCAAGTTGAGATAAATCTTTTTCCAAGGCGTTAATATCAGCATTTTTTAAATCATCAATTGTTTTATACTTCGTAAAAAGTTTTTCCGTCACTTCATTCACTTTCTTGTCCGTATTTCTTGCAGAAAGAATCACAGCGACCAAAAGTTCAAAAGGTGTATTATGTTCTAATGCAGTTTGAATCTTGGGAAATAATCTCTTAAGTTCCTTCAGAATTTCCTCCGCTTTTTGCTTTTTATTCATAACTCTTTCAAAAACTCATGATATGTATCACCCTTTGCGTATCCATGTTTTTCATAAAAATCTAAAGTTTTCTTATTGAATGTGGGTCCGTACAGCAATACCCAAGTAATTCCTCTTTTCTCTATTCTCTTTTCAAAATCTTCAAGAAGCATAGATCCTAGACCTCTGTTTCTAACTTTCTTATCAATCACAAGAAACATTAATAACATGCCATTTCCTCTAAGTTCTTCTCCTGCTATGAATCCGATAATCTTACCTTCTTCCTCAAGAATCAAGTAATAATCTGGATCAAGATATGCTTCAAGCCACTGCGCTTTCATGAATCTTCCGTCGGGCAATTTAAATTCATCAATTTTACCTAAGGCTTCACAGGCTTTTAGATCTTTCTTGGTTGCGTGCCTTATTTTCATAGTTTGATTTTAGCAGAAAAATATTTATAATGTGATTAAATCTTCTTTTATGGGAGCAGAACAAGAGACGAAAATATCAGAGGACTTATCAGCTAGGCTTCATCGAATTACCATGGATACAGCAGGAGAGCTTGGTGTAGATATTCTTGACCCAGAAGCTGTGGAACCAGTAATAAAAGCTGTAGTAATATTTGAAGGAAAATTTTTAAGAGACAAGCATCCGATCACTACAACTTTCTTGCCAATCATTCTCAAGAGAAGTATCCGGGAGGAAGTTGCAAGAAATAAAGCAAGCACTCCAATCAGTCCTTAAGCTTTTTAATACTTCAAAAT
>JBBTVO010000035.1:0-21855 GCA_038063195.1 Patescibacteria group bacterium | reverse complement strand
TGGATGGTTATTTAATTCTAAATCGTTGGGATTCTTGGAAAAAATCGTTATCCTTCTTTTAACTCTCTTGCGGATTCGTACATCTGCTTTCTTTAAGCTTTTAAGAAATGCAGGAGAGTACCTGATTATCATATTCCCTGTTTCTCAAGCCACGCAACTGCCTCTTCGCCTGTTTTAAATGAGGGAGACGCTTTTCCTGCCTTAAGGTCCTTCTCTGCCTGATGAATCATTTGTTTTAGGTAGTCGCTTGGTTCTTCCGAAGACGCACTAAAGGTTACTGTTTTTGTTTTAATTAATTGCCTAAGCCATGCATTAATCAACGAACTTAAACTAAGTCCCAAGTCTTTTGCCACTTTTTGGGCTTTTATTTTTACTTCTGGTTCAGTTTTTGTTATAATTACTGCAGTATTCATATATACCTAAAGTATATATAATAGATATATTCCTGTCAAGCGGCAGATCGATATTGATATGAATTATAATAGGTTCTAACAAAGCTACTCGAAGCCTGCTGATATGGTTTGATATATAACTTCTGCTATAATCCCCTCGTGCAATTGACTTGCGTACGAAATTGTGCTACATTGTACAAATATGACACAGACGATGAAAGCATCAGATGTTAGGTCAAATTGGAGTCAGCTTCTTAACAAAGTATTTCGTGGTGAAACAGAGGTTCTTGTTGAGAAAAGCGGTATTCCTATTGCCGCTATCGTATCAGCGCAAGATTATCAGAAGCTTAAACAAATAAAACAACAGCAAGAAAAAGATTTTGCTGTTATAGATAGGATGAGAGCCGCCTTTAAGGACCAAAGCTCCGAACAAATACAGGCGAATGTTAAAAAAGCCATCGCAGAAGTTCGAAGAGAAAACAAATTAAATAAACCTTCCAAATAACAGTGACAAAGGCCACTTACGACACTAATACTCTTGCATCTGGGACAATTGACTCGCATGGGCCAATTTCATTTATGATTGATGCCTGGATCAATGATGAAGTTCAAATGATCACTTCACGGCCTCTTATAAATGAATTAGAAAGAACACTTGCAAAACCCTATTTCGCCTCTCGATTGACCCCAAAACAAACACAGTCATTTATAAGTCTTGTTAAAACACGAGCGAGAGTAGTCCCGATAACAACACCAATACCTAATGTCGCCACTCATCCGGAAGACGATTTAGTACTTGCGACTGCTGAAAGCGGAAAAGCTTCATTTGTCGTAACAGGAAACCATGGGTTACAAGATCTTAAGCATTTCAAAGATATTAAGATTGTAAGTCCGGGGACATTCTCTGAAATTCTCCAAAACAAAAAGGCGGCATAATATTAGTTTGCAAAAGGAGACTAATACATCATGTAAATACTCCAACCACAGAAGACTCGATCTTAGTATGATCTATTTACTTTATTAGACGTGCGGGGTAAAATTATTTCATATGGTAGTTTCACCGCTTTTTTTCTTCGTGATTATAGCTTCTATTTCTGTACTCTCCATCGCACTTTTTGCTTTGAGCATCTCCTACTATCATGTGCTTAAGAAAATGATGCTCCGCGAGCAAAGATACGATGAACTTTTCAAAGGTATGGACGAAAAAGCAGTAGATTTGCTTGAGAATGCCAGAAAAAAGAGCGCGGATATTATAGAAGAAGCTACGCAAAAAGCACAGCAGATAATAACCGGAGGCCAGAGTCTGAATAATAATTCAAGAAAAATGCTTGATGAAGCTTTGGAAACTCTTATTAAGCAACAGACTTCCTACTTTGAAAAAGCTTCTCAGGATTTTCTGCAAGAGTATAAAAAAGAACTAAATTTTCTCCGGGAAAACACTGTCGAAATAGCAAAAAATGCATCAAAAGCTATCGAAGCAGATACTTTAAAAGAGGTTGATGACTATGAAAAAGTTATTCAGCAAGAGACAATTGGGTCTCAGAAAATAGTTGAGAAAAAGATAGAGGAAGAGTATGCCAAAACCCAAAAAGAAGTTTCGGCATATAAAGTTGAGATGCTTAAGAAGATCGATGAGGAAATATACGCAATCTTAGAAAGCGTATCAAAAGAAGCTATCGGGAAAAGCATTCCTCTTGCTCAGCACGAACAGCTCATAATCGATGCGCTTGAAAAAGCGAAGAATAGTATTTAGCAAGTCTTTTACTGCCCTATGAATGATAAGAATAAGCTGATATATGAAATATCAAATGATATAAGAACTGTTGCCGAAGCAGATAATTTTTGCTCAGAAATTGACATAATTCTTGAAAACTTCTACAAAGTGAAAAATAAGAACCTTGAGGAGATTTTGTCAAAATCAGCAGGAAGCTCCACTTCAAATCTAATAAAAAAGATACTATCTGATAATAAAATCTCCCTAGCTGATAATGCCTCGTGTGAGAAGATTTTGGTACAAACCAGAGACGAGATAAAAAAAATGAAAATAGTAAAAATTACTCTCGCAATAGACCCAAGCAGTGAAATAATTTCCCATATTTCAGAATGGATAAATCAAAATCTGGAAGCAAATACTCTTCTTGATATAGATAAGGACGAAGAAATTCTGGGAGGAGCGGTTATTTCAATAAACGGCAGATACAAAGACTTTTCTCTAAGAAAAAGCCTCGCAGAGGTATTTACAAAAAAGAAAAATGAGCTTATAGGCAGTATTTCTCCCAAATGAAAGACTTCAACTCCTACCTTAATGAAATAGAAGAAATCGGCTATGTCGAGCAGGTTGCTGACGCAATAATTTATGTAAGCGGTCTTCCAAATGTAAAGCCTGAAGAAATAGTAATTTTTGAAACAGGAGATTTCGGACAGGTTTTCTCTATTGAACCGGAACTTGTTGAAATTCTTATCTTCTCTAAAAATTCCATAAAGCCCGGCACAAGACTTACGAGAACCAATGAGATACTAAAAGTTCCCGTTGGCGTTGAGCTTTTGGGGAAAGTAATTGATTCTCTCGGAAATTCTATAGAAAGCACAAAACCATCAAAATCGCCCACTTTCACAATGCCTGTCAATTCCCTTCCGCAAGGCATAACCAAAAGAAAAGCAATAACAAAAACTCTTGAAACAGGAGTTCTTATCGTAGACATGGCAATTCCGCTGGGACATGGGCAGAGAGAATTAATTGTGGGAGATAGAAAAACAGGTAAAACAAGCTTCCTAACCAGAACGATATTAAATCAAACAAGGCACGGTAATATTTGTGTTTATGCGGCGATTGGAAAGAAAAAACTTGATGTTAAAAAAATTGAAGAATTTTTCCAAAAACAGGGAGTTATGGAAAAAATGGTCATTGTAGCTTCGGGTTCTGAAGATGCCACAGGGCTTATTCACTTAACTCCATATACTGCGATGACAATAAGCGAATTCTTCAGGGATCAGGGGAAAGATGTACTCCTGGTATTAGATGACTTATCGACTCATGCGAAATTTTACAGAGAACTCTCGCTTCTTGGCAGGCGCTTTCCGGGAAGGAATTCTTACCCGAGCGATATTTTCTACACTCATGCAAAGCTTATGGAAAGAGCAGGAAATTTCATTACAGACAAAGGAGAAGCATCAATTACGTGTCTTCCGGTTGCAGAGACTGCCCAGGGAGACTTATCAGGCTATATAGAAACCAACCTAATGTCTATGACAGACGGCCATCTCTATTTCGACAAAGATCTTTTTTATTTAGGCCGCCGCCCGGCAATAAATCCCTTTCTTTCCGTAACCCGTGTAGGCAGACAAACTCAGTCAAATTTGAGACGCGAGATAAACCGCGAAATCATAAGTTTTTTAAATCTATACGAGAAAATGCAAAGCTTTATTCATTTTGGAGCTGAGCTTAATGAAAATATAAGAACGACTCTTCTTACAGGAGCCAGAATAATTCAGTTTTTCAGTCAGTACACCAACGAAGTCGTGCCGATTAATCTGCAAATAGTATTATTTGCGATGCTATGGGAAAATTCCTGGGAGAACAAAGAATTGATAGCGATACGAGAGGATATGCAGAGAGTTATACTGGCATATAGCTCGGATAAAAAAATTCAGCAGCTGGTAGATACTTTGGTTGAACAAAATGATTCGTTTAATAAGCTTCTTAGAATGATAAAAACCCAGGGACCGCAGATACTATTATCTGCACAAAAATATGGTAACAAGACGTGAGGTATTAGAGGAATTCAACAGAGTTTCGACTTTTAAAAACATCCTTGAGACCTATGAGGAAATTGCGGCTTCCCGAATGCAGAATGCCAGAACTTCGGTTCTTGCGGGCCGAAGTTTTATCGATGAACTTAATTATATTTTCCAGCAGGTAAAAAGTTCTTATAGAGATGACGTGCTCAAGAGAATGCATATCAAGAAAATAAAAGATCCAAGCAAGCTTACATTTATAGAAAGGAACGGGAAGACACTATTTCTTCTTTTGTCTTCAAACACCGGTCTTTATGGAGATATCGTAAGAAAGACTTTTAATCTGTTCCTGGATCTTATGAAAAAAGAAAAGGCCGATGCGGCAATTGTAGGAAGAGTTGGTCTTGAATATTTAAAAAACAGCGGATCCAAAATCCCTTACTCTTTCTTTAATATGCCTGATTCAAGTGTAAATAACGAGGATTTGAAAAAAATAATTGCGCATATAATTACTTATGAGAAAGTTTTTATAGTCTATGGAAGATTTGAAAATGTAATAACTCAGGAGCCAATTGTAACAAGTATTTCAGGTGATCCTCTGCCTCAGTCTGCCTCAGGCACCCAGGTGAAATATTTTTTCGAGCCGTCGCTTGATAAGATTATGAAATTTTTTGAAGCTGAAATTTTTGCTTCGCTTTTTGAGCAGACAGTATTTGAGTCCCAACTCGCAAAATTTGCATCCAGAATGACATCTCTAGAGCTTAGGGTTGAAAATATCAGGGATATCTTAAAAGTAATTGCGTTTGAGAAAGAAAAGGTAAGACACAGAATTATGAACAAGAAACAGCTTGAAACTTTCTCAAGTATGGCTTTATGGAAATAATATGACCCATTCGGGACATTCGGCTGAGCTCAGTCGAAGTCCAAGCTCAGGGTCATAGTCCTTCGACAGGCTCAGGATTCTGAGTTTATCGAAGAATGAGTAAAATCGAATCTATGAATAAGGATTACGGCAAGGTTTTGAGGATTCAGGGACATATAGTCGAGGTAGAATTTCTTGGTACGCCTCCGAACCTTCATGACCTTGTTTTTCTTGACAATGATAAATCCACCCGCATGGAAGTGGTACGCTCATCAGGACCCTCCCGGTACTTCTGCCTGTGTCTTTCTCAAACTACCAATTTATACAGAGGCGCAAAAGTCATAAACACCAAAATGCCTATTTTAATTCCCGTAGGAGAGGGCGTCTTAGGAAGAGTTATGGATATTTTTGGGGAAGAGCTTGATGGAATGGGAGAAATAAAACACACAGAAAAAAAACCTATTTACTCACAGTTCCCTTCATATAGCGATCTTTCTACTCATCAGGAAATTCTTGAAACGGGAATAAAAGCAATAGATTTCTTTTCTCCGATTGTAAAGGGCGGAAAAATAGGACTTTTCGGAGGCGCAGGAGTAGGCAAAACTCTCCTTCTTACAGAAATCATCCACAATGTAATTATTCTTAAAAAAAAGGAGACTAGGAACGTATCGGTATTTGCCGGAGTCGGAGAAAGAACAAGAGAGGGACACGAATTACACCAAACTTTAGCTGAGCAAAATGTACTTCCTGCAGTCTCTTTAGTTTTCGGTCCTATGGGAGAAAATCCCGCAGTAAGATTTTTAACAGCCTATACTGCGGCAACTGTGGCTGAGTATTTTAGGGACAATCTTAAAAAAGATGTTTTGTTTTTTATCGATAATGTTTTTCGTTTTGCTCAGGCCGGAAATGAGCTTGCGGTTCTTATGAATACTATTCCGTCTGAGGATGGTTATCAGGCAACTCTTGCCTCCGAAATGGCATCTTTTCATGAACGGCTTGTTTCGGTTGATAATAATTCAATAAGTTCTGTTGAGGCAATCTATGTCCCAAATGACGATATACTCGATCAGGGAGTACAAGCTATATTCCCCTATCTTGATTCGACAGTAATTCTTTCAAGAAACGTTTATCAGGAAGGGCATCTTCCTGCGGTCGACCTAATTTCTTCAACTTCTTCTAATTTAAATTCGGAGCAGGTAGGAGAACTTCACAATGAAGTGGCACCGCGGGCGCAAAACCTTCTCAAGGAATCTGTCGAACTCGAAAGGATTGTTTCATTGGTCGGAGAAGCAGAACTTTCCCCTGATGATAAGCTTAAATACAAACGCTCAAGAAAGCTTAAGAACTACATGACACAGCCTTTCTACGTCGCTGAGAGCCAGACAGGAAGACCGGGCGCTTATGTTCCGAGGCTTACCACAGTCCAAGATGTTGATGATATCTTAAACGGCAAATACGACGAGATAGCGGAAGAGAAGTTTTTATACATTGGCTCTTCCAAAGATTTATTAAATGGACACACAACAGCCAAAACCCAATAATAATTCTGCGAACAAAGAGGAAGTAATTCTTCTTAAGATTCAGACCAAAACAGGAATTTCATTCAATGATAAGGTCAAAGCAGTGACTTCTTATAATGACAAGGGCATTTTTGATATACTGGCCGAGCATGAAAATTTCATTTCGGTCATCAAAAACAAAATTATCATACACATGCTTGATGGCAAAGATAAGGAAATGAAGATCGATACAGGAGTTTTAAAGGTAATTTCTAATGAGGTCCACATCTTCCTCGGCCTCACCGACATTAATGCCTAGCGCTTATTAATTGAAAATTTAGTCTTATAGTGATATAATTCCCCACATGAAAGATAATGAAGGTCTTCTTGGAAGATTTATAACTAATCGAGAAAGGAACCAACCGATCACAACATTACAGTCCGTAGGGAATTACATGCTCAGCTCATCGGCTGAAACACGAGGAAGACCAAAGGATTATAAATATGCTGGTATGGCAGCTATTTTCAGAACATCAGAAGCAGCATACCCAATGTTTATTGAGGAATTAAGGGATTCCGAGCCTAATGGGTACTTAATAGGAGTAGGAACAGGAGGAATTTTTACATTACTTCAAGCCTTTGATAAGCCTCCCGAAGGTATAGTTATTGCAGATATAAATCCATATGTAGTAATTGGTGGAAGAGTAATGGTGGAGATGCTCTTAGCTTCTGAAGGGCCAGAGGAATTTACTAATAACTTTTTCAAGATGCCTCAAGAGGATTATTGGAAAATAGCAGACGCAATTACTCAAAAAGATAAAACGTTTAGAAGAGGCTTAAAAGATTGGCATATTTCCTTAAAAAGAGATTTCTATACTCCCATGATCTCCGCTAATGCTCAAACCAGACACAATATCCCTGAAGTCGTAACTGATAATTTTGCTGTCTTAAAGAAATTAGCTCAAGAAGGCGAAATTGCAGTTTGCTATACAGACATATTAAATCCTGATTTTGTTCAAGCAATTGAAGGCTTACCTGATTTTAAAACAACAGCTAGCTTAATTTACATATCCAATATTGTTTCTTTAATGTTTGAAGGTGATCCCCGAGTTCATGATATAAGAAATTTAGCTACTCTGGAAACAAATGAAGCCCCTCCTGTATTTATTTCCGCTGACTCGAAAAATGATTTAGATATGCACAAAGTCAGTAAAATTGGAGACATCTCAGCTCCACGCTGGATGCAAGAACTAGATTGGTCATTTGGAATAGCAGAACAACCTGAAAGCCAAAACGTCTAGGCGTGTTTGGATGTCGGCTTTATATTTATTTGCTGGAGGGCTAAACACTCGGTCTAGTAAGGATTTTAAGCTTGAACGAAATTCCATGGAGACTTAGAATTACCGGTTTCCTGAGCTTTAATAACTCTCTTTCCTTCTTTTTTCAATCCAGTTACCAACTTTCTGTTCTCTTTGTAAGCAGTATAGTTGTTTTTCAAATCTTCAACTGCCCAAGTATTTAATCTCCTTACAGTTCCTTTTTGTCTCACATATTACCGAGGTTGAACCTTGATTTTGTTGTCTTGACAAGACAATTTAACTTATTTATAGATCTGGAATCTAAACACTTCTCCCGTAGTCGGCGCGGTGATGAGTTTTAATTTTCTCTTCATCAGGTGTATCAAAATGTTCTTTAAGGAAAAGAAATGTATCATTTGGGTCTTGGGTATTTACAAAAATTCCTGTCCCGACTTCAAATCCTCCAAGAGTCTTAACTCTGGGAATTATTCTCATATACCAATCATTTCCCGGATAAATATAGAAATTAAAAGGGAATTCGTGGCCGTGACGCAAATCCAAAATTTTAATCAGCCTATTAATGATAAAGGCTAAGTCCGAAACTTCTTCATCTGAAATATCCCCGAAGACTTTGCCTTTCGTTTTCGGCGCAATCCAAATCTCATCAGGCCACTGGCTTGTGGGCGGACAGAAAATAAAAAAACTGCCGGCTTCAATCTTTTCATCCTCATCTGAATTCAAAGGAGGAATATCCAAAACCACATCATGAGGAACTACGGCAAGCTGTGTATGGGGATGGGGAAGACTTTCTCCTCCTGCTTCTCCCCTATTATGAAAGAGGTAAGCCTGTCCTGACGCTTTGTGAGTATTATATCTCTGTTTATAAACTTGAATGATGGTTTCTGCTTGGCTTATCGGAAGCTCATCAAAGTTCTTATGATGGTCAGGAGAATGAATTATAAGCTCGTGAATTGGAGCAAAAGGAAATTTGTTTGGAATAACCCGTACCTGCCAATTACTATCGCCGGCTTCCCCACCCCCGCCCGCCTCGCTAGCGCTCGCGTTGCGGGCAGGCACTCTGTAAACATCAGGCTCCTCTTTTTCCATTCCTACGCAAAATGGGCATAGCGGTGAAGCTTCTTTTGCTACATCAGGCCTTTTTGCGCGCCGGGGTGCAAGAACTATCCATTTTCCGGATGCTTTATCCTGAACAAATTTAAAATCTGCCATAAAATTAGTATAAAGTATAAAGTATTAAGTATAAAGTGCTAATTTTAAGCAAAAATTGTAAGTTGTGATTTGTTAGTTGTTAGTTGTTATCTCGAGGCATCAAGAGCTGCTCGTACGAAATCCTCTGTCCAAGTGTAGATATTTTTTTCCTCAAGCGCTTCTGCCATTTTATTCATTCTTCTTATCTTCTCCTGTTTTGGCATCTCAAGCCCCACCTTAATAGCATTTGCAACCTCATCTATATCATACGGATTAATTATGAGAGCCGATGTCAGATCAATTGCCGAGCCTGCAAACTGAGAAAGGACCACCATCCCCGGATCCTTCTCACGGGACGCGGCCATTACAAATTCTTTGGATACCAGATTCATTCCATCATCCAGAGGCGTAACCAGGCAGATTTTTGATTTTTGGTAGAAATTTATGATATCTTCTCTTGTAAAAATATGATAAATCAAGTGAATTGGAAGCCAGCCCCGCTTTACGTGTTTTAGATTTATATCATGAGCAAGCTTTTTTATTTGTGCGCGCAGTTGTTGATATGAAGGGATTTTCTCACGGGATGGCGCAATTATTCCCACATATGTTACTTTTCCGATGTATTGCGGATATTTATCAAAAAACTTATCAAGCGCTTTAAGACGGACTTCAAGTCCTTTTGTATAATCAAGCCTGTCTATCCCGACAATTACTTTATTTTTCTCAAAGAATTTATCAAGCTCACTGCGCTCTTTCTTCTCCCCTATCAATTTCCTTACAACATTTCCTACAAACGTATTCGGAGGAGTTTCTTTTGCCAAAGACTTGATAACATCGGTATCAATTCCCATAGGTAAGTTTCTAACCGTAGTAACTCTTTTTTTATAATAAACTCTACTCGTCTCTTCATCAATTCTTACTTCAAGTTCACGCCTGACCGTATCCAGAAAATTTCTTACTTGGTATCCGCGGTGGAATGCCAGGAAATCACAGCTTAGTAAACTTTCAAGTATCTCGAGTTTCTCAGGAAGGGTTCTGAAAATTTCCCACGTGGGCCAGGGGATATGCCAAAACATAGCAAGAGTGGCATCTTTAGGTTTTTTTATTAAGCTCGGAACTAAGGCAAGCTGGTAGTCGTTAACCCAGATAAAAGAACCCGGCTTTACTTCATCCGTAATCGCTTTTGCGAAATATTGATTGACCTTTTTGTAATTTTCGTACCAGCCCTTCTCAAAAACCGGCCGTTCATATGCTACATGACAGAGAGGCCATAATGTTTGGTTTGAAAATCCATTGTAATAGTCATCCTGCTCCTTTTCGTTTATAAATACCCGCTTGAGCGCATAAGTACCAAGGTCTCCGCTTATTTTAATTTTTCCTGAGCCATTAACAACCTCTCTATCTTCCTTTGTCTTACCTCTTGCTACGAAAACCCCCTGCGAAATTTGTGCGATTGGGTCAAGCGCGATTGAGACACCTCCTGCAGGCACGATAGTTGTCATTTTTTCATTTTTTCTTTGATGGATTCGAGGCTCGGCATCTGCTGCCATAATAAGCTTAAAATCGCGTCTTTTAAAAAAGTCTTTAAGATCCTGATTAGTTGTCATAGCTTTTCCAGAAATTACTTATAAAATCTATATAGGAAGTATATCAAATTTTATTCCTATATACAGAGAGATAGATTAGAATTAAATTATTTTTTTATATAACTGTTCATACCCATCTACCATATGTTCTAAGCTAAATTTCTGCTCAACTCTTTCCCGGCACTGTTTTCTCATTGCTGCATATTCTTCTACAGACAGTCCATATATTCGATCTATTGCCTCATATAGCCCATCCATACCAGTCTTTCTGATAATAAAATCGCCACGAATATCTGAATCTGAAGGATTAACAATAAAGCCCGTTTTTCCGTCTTCAATTATTTCAGGGACAGAACCCCGGGCAAACGCAATGATCGGCGTGCCACTTGCCATTGATTCCAGCATGACTAAACCAAACGGTTCTTCCCATTGAATAGGAAATAAAAATAGTTTCGATGACCCAAATACTTCATTACGATTAATCTGTTCATCTTCACCTACTTCATGAAGGGATATGTGATCCTTCATTAAAGGCTTAATATTACTATCAAAATATTGTTTTGAGGTTTGCTCGATAAAAGCAAAAACTTTCAAATTCTTTTTGAGGTGACTTGATGAAACAATTGCCTGCTTCAAGCCTTTATCCATCCGTATATGATGAAATCGGCTAAGCCATACCATATCTTCTCCCCCAGTTGCGTCGAACCGAAACTGACCAGAGTCAATACCGTGAGGAATAATTACTTTCAAAGATTCAGGGATAAAAGATGCTTGGTTAAATTGATATTGCGAAGGGAAAACAAAATAATCAGACGAGGTTTCTACTGCAACCGGAAAATTCTCAAAATAAAACCTTGTAGCAAAATTCAACGGAAAGTGTCCGATAATGATGGTTGGTTTGCGAAAATAGTGTGTATTGAAGGTGAATGATGGATAAGAACAACTATCCACAATAATATCGTATTCATTTTCTTTTGCTTTGATCTGCAAAAATGCTGAACCATAAATTGTAGCCATCAATTGTTCTTTTCGCTTCGAAAATTCTAAAGGCAAAGTTGTAAAGAACTTATCCGTGTAATAATCTGCAAGAGGCTTATCTAATATCTCCAAAAGCTGAATATTTTGACCATTCAAAGATCCGCGAACAGAATATAAATCTATCTGGTGATTACGCTTCGCTTGCTCTGCAACAAAATTTGCTGTCCATACTTCAACTCCACCTTTACTGTTGCGCACTGTAGGCTTATCTATACCTGATATAACGGCAATTTTCATAAATATAAAAACTTTCAACAATCAGAGAACACGTTCTAATAATAAACTAAAAATAGCTTAGCGAAATCTCTCTCTGGATACAAGATAGACAAATTCTAAAAGCGCAAGCTGTCGTTTTATTCGCCAGGGTTGGATAGCTAATCTAAAGAACCATTCAAGTCCGGTTCTTCTAATCCATACTGGTGCTCTTTTTATCTCACCGCTTATGAAATCAAAAGCGCCGCCGACTCCGATTGTCACTTTTACCGGAAGACTTTTAAGATTTTCTGAAATCCATATTTCTTGTTTTGGAGAACCGAAGGCTACAAATAAAATATCTAGCTTTTTTCCATCATTATTTTTTTCAATCTCATCTTTAATATATTCCAGCGTTTCTTTGTCCGGAGCGCCTGAATATGTCAGTCCGACTTTTAATCCGGGGTATTTTTTGGTCAAGCACTCGGAGACTTTCTCTGCTATGCCGGGTCTGCCTCCTAAAAAGCCCACTGTTATAGGCCGTTTGGCAACATCTCTGCAGACGTTTTCCATAAGGTCTGCCCCCGCAATTCTATGCTTAAGATGTCTTCCCAGTAATTTCGACGCCCATACTACCCCTATCCCGTCGGGCAAAGCTAAATCTGCTGAGTTTAGTATCTTTTCATAACTACTGTCTCCATCGGCGACAACCAAAAGTTCGGGGTTAGGGGTAACGAAATATCTATTTCTATCGTCTTTTTCAAGAATTTTTAGTAAATACTCTAGGACTTGAAAATAGTTTAGGTTATTAAATCCAATTTTTAGAATTTTTATTTTCTTAAAACTGTTATTATTACTATAAGTTTTATTCATAATGAATTAAACGCTTATAATTGCCTATTTTGAATATTTTATTTGTTCAAAATAATTTCGGTCTTATAAGGCTAGTTAAATTAAAATATCAAATTTTATCTACCATATCGGTCTAATTACTATAATTCTATCCGGATGTGAAAATTAGTAAAGTTAATTATTCTAAGCATGGTTTTATAAAAGTGAATTAAAAAGTTATAGGATAATTTAGAAGATTTTTTTTATTTGTTCCGTGCGATACTTCTTTTATAAAGTTCTATATTTTCAAGCGCAACTCCGGTACCTCTTACTACACAAAGAAGCGGATCTTCAGCCAAATGACATGGGACTCCGGTGAGCTTGGTAACAAACTTATCGAAATTTTTAAGAAGCGAAGTTCCTCCGCTCATCACAACTCCCTTATCTATAATATCACTGGCAAGTTCCGGCGGTGTTTGCTCAAGAACTCCTTTAACTGCGGCAACTATATCCAGAAGCACT
This sequence comes from Patescibacteria group bacterium, assembly GCA_038063195.1. Taxonomy (GTDB): domain Bacteria; phylum Patescibacteriota; class Microgenomatia; order Levybacterales; family UBA12049; genus JBBTVO01. The sequence continues at coordinate 8,691 of JBBTVO010000035.1, read as the reverse complement.
GGATTTATCGCCTCATTTATCTGCAACTCATTAAGCTCTATTGTTTTGGGAAGTCCTGTTATGCTGTCACGTCCTCTTATTTCCATTTTCTTTAAATTTTTCGAAGAATCTTCAATGACCGAATTTCCGATTTCTATTTTTATCTGCTCTGCTGTTCTTTCTCCAATTAAGAGATTAAACTTTTTCTTTGTATATACTGCAATTGCCTCGTCTATTTTATTGCCCCCTGCTCTTACAGAATTGTGCACCACAACTCCGCCCAAAGAAATTACCGCGCACTCCGTAGAGCCTCCGCCTATATCTACCACCATGTGCCCTGCAGCTTGTGCGATCGGAATCTTAGCACCAATTGCCGCCGCGAGAGGTTCTTCAATAAGATAGGCAATCTTGGCTCCTGCAGCCATTGTAGCATCGAGAACCGCACGTCTTTCCACCTGAGTCACACCTGATGGAATACAAATCATAACTTCAGGCTTGAAAAAGCGCGATTTACCCGCCGCCTTATCTATAAAATAAGAGAGCATAGCTTCCGTAATTGTATAATCGGCAATTACCCCGTCCCGAAGCGGACGCTGGGCAATAATATTTCCGGGGGTTCTTCCCAGCATTTCCTTAGCTTCCTTACCGACTGCGACAACTTTGTTCTCCTCAGCTGTAACTGCAACCACTGTAGGCTCGTTAAGGACTATCCCTTCTCCGGCAAGGTAAACAAGAGTATTGGCCGTACCTAGATCTATTCCAATGCGTTTATTTAACATAATTTAAAATAAAAAAGTTATAAGTTATTTGCTAGCAGTTTTTAGTTCTGTAAGTGTATCAAAATACTATTTTAGTGTATCAAAAATACTTTTTTGGCCTGCACATCGATTATATATACAGTTCATATATCTTGCAAGGCCTATGTTTAAGCCGGTAAGTTTTTGAATTAATTTTTAAAAAATGCTTGCGATGGCGTTGCAGGCAGGGTATAATGGCTCTTATGAAGAAAGTAGTTCTTACTGCAATAGTTTTGTTACTTCTTATTATCGCAACAACAGGAGTAGTTTTTTATGGAAAAGGCGTCCGGCTCTCTTTTAATAACGGCAAGGCTGATCTTTCAAGTACCGGTCTTTTGGATGCCACGAGCAGTCCAGACGGAGCGCAGGTTTTCATAAATGGTCATCTTACAACGGCTACGGACAGTCAGGTCAATCTTTCTCCGGGCACATATGAGGTTAAAATCTTCAAACAAGGCTACTTTCCATGGGAGAAAAAAGTTAATATAGACAAAGGTGTAGTTACCAAAGCCGATGCCCTTCTTTTCCCCAAAGCGCCCAAACTCGAAAGTATTACCAATCTAGGAGTGAATAACCCCGTAATTGATCCTACCCATACCAAAATCGCCTATACTGTATCAACCCAGGACATTAAGAAAAACGGGATCTATATACTCGATAGCACCAACCGTCCGATTCTTACTCTTCAGGGCTCTTCTTCTCAGATTGCAGACAACACAACAGCTTTTTTCTCAAGCGCAATGCTCGCATGGGCGCCTGATGGCTCAGAACTTACAGCTTCAATTTCAGCCCAAGGTGCATTATCGACTTACGTCCTAAGACCAAATACATTCAATGACGATCCGAGCGACGTCACAGCGACGCTTCAAAGTATCAAGAGTTCATGGCTGAAAATTAAGACTGATAGGGATAAGTCTCAAATGAACAACCTGCCTTCCAAAGCAAGAGGAATGGTAAAAGCGAATTTCAAAATTATTGCATTCTCCCCTGATGAGACCAAAGTACTTTATTCAGCTTCAACCTCGGCCAACCTACCTGTAGTAATAACTCCGCCTCTTATTGGAACTAATTCAACGCCTCAGGAAAGAAGTATTAAGAAAGGTTCAATTTATGTTTATGATGTAAAAGAAGACCGGAATTATCTTATAAAAGAAGGGTTCAATGAAGCTACTCAGCTTCTTGAGTGGCTTCCTGACTCAGCGCATCTTATTTATGTACATGACAAAAATATCGACATTATGGACTATGATGGAACCAATTCTATCAAAGTTTACGCAGGGCCGTTCCTCGACAAGTATGTTTTCCCATGGACAGACACTTCAAGAATCGTAATTCTCACAGATCTAGGCAACTCAGATAGCCCCGCTAACCTCTATACCATCAGCCTCAAGTAACAATTGACAATTAACCACTCGTCTGCTCTTTGATTTGACAATCCGGTTTCAAATACCCCCTTAGCTTCGCCTTTTGGAGCACAGTGCATGAGAATTGAGTGAGCACGATCAGGGGGATTCCTCACAAACTTGTTGAGGAGGGGGTGAAATCACCCGACAAGCGAGTGAAATTCGAAAGCACGAGCACCACTTGGCGAAGAGTTTCTGCTTCTCTTTTCGGTAAAAGAGAAGAAAGATAAATTTATTTCTTAGGCTCTGCAAAAACTAAAATACGCTTCCATGTAGTACCGGGCGGCCAGCAGGTTTGAAGAATCAAGACTTCTTTTCCCGTATTACTCTTGGTTATATACGAAACGTCAGAAGCATCAACTGTCCTTATTTCAGTCACTACATAATTGTGTCTCTGGTTTTCAAAATAAACTATCACATCATCCCCCGGCGCTAAGTCCTTGAGTAAATAAAATACCGCATTGTACCGCCCGACATCCCAGAAATTATCCGTAGAATGTGCAAAAAGATAAATATTTCCGGGAAGCCCGGGGAAATAAGTCCCGAGCGCATGTGCTACTCCCTGCTGAAGGACTTCAAGAAATTGGGCTTCATTGGAAGGATCAATATTTGGAATTACCTTTGCACTTGCCCCAATTTTAGGTATCAAAATACTAAACTCTGTATCTTTTGGTATCAATATTTGCTCCTTGGGTCCTGCCAAAAGTTTTCCAAAACCGCCGTCCGCGATTTTCTCGGGATTTGTTTTTTTCAATAATTCTCCGAAGGCCGAGTCTGTCTCCTCTGGTGCTGAATACTCTACTCCGCGTGCCTGGGCAATTCTATAGTGAAGTTCAAAGTAAAGAGAAGGTCCGAAGGTTGCCAGAACTCCGAAGATAGCAAAAAGAAGAAGAAAATTCCCAATTGTCCGCAGAACCAAGAAACGGATAATCTCGCCTCGCGTCATATTTTTAATTCTACTTTCTTTTGTGCTAGAATACAATCAAATGTTCCCGTAGCTCAACGGATAGAGTAGTCGCGTCCTAAGCGATTGATGTGGGTCCGACTCCCGCCGGGAACGCAAATTGTAATCTCTAATTTTCTGTCTTAATTTTGACCTTTGAATTCTAAATTTTGAATTAATTTTCGGAGTGTAGTGAACTGGCATCACGCTTCGTTCGGGACGAAGAGACACTGGGTTCGATTCCCAGCACTCCGACAGTTATTTCTGGTATAATATGTTTATGAATTATACATGGTATACCAATACAAAGAGTAAAAAATCTCCCGATACTATTCATCAAATATTAGCCTTTGGCAGTCTTTCCGACATAAGGTCTCTCAAAAAAATAGTAGGAAGAGAGAAATTAAAAGCCCTTTTTCTTAAATACCCTAAGAAAATATACACCGCGCCTCTTCTCAACTTTGTTAAAAATATTATCTTACACATATCTTCGATTGATGAAAAAAAATATCTTAAAAATACACCCAGGCGTATTGAATAAAAAGCGCCAAGTTGTTCTAAACGAGCTTCTTCCGTACACAAAGGATTATGTTTTAGGCGGCGGAACCGCTTTGGCTCTGCAATTATTACATCGTAAATCATTTGATTTTGATTTTTTCAGCACATCTTTGATACCCAAAAATCTTCCCGGGAAGCTTTCCGGAGCGTTACCAATCAATAATATTGCTGTTGACAGCACTGAGGAGTTCACTTTTTTTACCACAGACGGTATTAAAATTACCTTTCTTCACTATCCCTTCGGCCATTTATTCCCTATAGAAACGCTTACGAACGGATTAAAGTTATTTGGGATAAAGGACATTGCAATAAAAAAAGCTTACACAATAGGACGAAGAGGAGAGTATAGAGATTACTTTGATCTTTATACGATACTAAAAAATGGCTATATCAATTTACCAACGCTTATATCTGCCGCCAAAAAAATCTACGGAAGCGTTTTTGAAGAAAAAATCTTTTTAACGCAGTTAATTTATTTTGATGATTTAAGAAATTTTGATATTATTCCTGCGCCTGGATCAGAAGTTCCCAAACCGGAAGAACTAAAGAGTTTTTTCGAAAATTTAATCAAAAATTATGTGTAACTCTTTCGTCGACGACAAGGCGGGGGCTTCCCGTAAAGTGAACAATTCCTTAGTCTTTGAAGCTTTAGCGAAAGAGTCCCTCCACCCCGACCATTGACAAAATTCCCTGCGGAAAATATACTTCAAGAAATGGGAAAAGGAAAGGAAATTTTTTTAGGAATTGGATCTGCTATTGCAGCTGGGACAATGTTATTTTCAATAGATAAAGCATTAGCTGAATCCCCAACTCCCACCCCCATTTTAACTCCAGCACCAGAATTGATTACCCAAGCCCCAACTTGTGCCCCGGAAGACAAAATTGAAAAATCTTTTTTTATCAATATAAATGGAAAAGATATTAATTGTTTATCAGAGATATTGCCTGATGAAAATGAAAGCAGAACACCGATTGATACATATAACCCAGTGAGAGATTGTAATCAAGAACTGCGATTGGCGGAAGGTAGTGAAACCCCCGGCAACACAAGAATTCCAGGGGAACCGCGTGCTAAATGTATTTATACTATGAAGATTGAAACGGTTGATTTACAACTAGAGACACCAAACGATAAGCAAAAGAAGCAATATCCTGACTACCTTCTTTATGGAATTGCTGGCGCAAGTTTGGCTGGTGCAGGTGGAATAGCGTTCCTTTCTTCAAGATTAAAAAGAAACAGACCAGAAGAATAATCCCTTCCACCCCGACACGCATTTACTATTTTAACTCTTCGAATTCATCGCGGGAGATTTGAGTATCACACATTATCTTTCTAGATACTGGAGAAGTGCGAAGATGATTTTGCTGATAATATTTTCTCTTTTCTCACATCTTTATCAGACTCAAGTACCAAATTCATTGCTTCTTTAATTCTTTTTCTTACCTCTTCCAGAGTTTTTCCCTGAGTATAACAGCCGGGAAGTTCAGGAACAGACGCTATATACAAACCGTCCTCATCTTGTTCTATCAAAACTTTAAATTGCAGTTCCATAAATGATTTTTTCATTAAATTGATTATAACATATTTTTAATTTTTGGTTTTTTACACTTCCCTCCACCCCGACCCTTCGACAAGCTCTGAGTCTACGACTATTGACTTTCTGATTTAAAAGGACTTTAATCAAACTAAGGCAGGAAAATTAAATGGTCAGTGTTGCCGAAATTCAGTCTGCTAGGGAATTTATAGACCAATCCCGGGCATTTGATGCCTGCGAAGAGATTTCTCAGCTTAGGATGCAGCTTGACCCCGATAGGTCCCCACTAGCAAATCCTCTTGATGAAGTAGATCTAGATCCGGCCGTAAGAAATCTTGCTTTGGCTGCGGCAATAGCCGGAGTTATTAATAGAACTGAGGTCAAAGACTTATTTCCTATTGATTTTGCGGATGCGCAAACTCTGAAAGAAGCCCAATCAGGCTTTTTGGACCACGTCAAATATCAGGCTCCTTTTCCAAGGAATCAAGGACAAGCCTTTTGTCCTCCGCGTGAATATTTCTTCTCTTCTTATGGAACTTTCTATTCCGGTTTTCTAAAATGGCTCAATCGATCCATCCGTCCGGATTCTGAACTAAGCTACTTTGATCAGCCTGAGTTTTTCGGCGGAGAAAGGCTCAACGAAAGTCACAGAGGTTTAAAAATAAAAGGGATAAGTTTATCGAAAGTATATTTTACACCCTAGTCCTCCAATACAAAACTTAAGCTATCCGTACATTATAGTTCCGAAGAAGATAAGAGAAGCTAGAATTACTCCCAAGATACCGTTGATGATGATGGCTTTTTCTTTGTGAATTATTCCGTAATAAAACCAAATGGCCGCAGTAAAAATATACATAAGCCACGTAATCGATGAGACTCCGCTTGCAGTTTTTTTGGTATAAATATCAAAAAGCTGAGGGAGTGTGATGAGTGGCGAAGCAGTGGCGACAATTGCGATGACAAAGTTCAAGGCTTTATGAAACACTGAATTATTCGTTTTGTGAACGGGATGATGATGCAGCATATTGATTGTTAGATATTAGAAACTAGATAATAGATAATAGTTTAACAAAAATAAAAGCTTTTGAAAACAAATCAATATTCTTGACAAACTAGATCCAACAGTAAGTTAAGTGGAAAACGACCAATGTATGATATATCGATATATGATACATCAAGTTAATAATTTCAATTTCTTGACAATTGAAAAGCGCAGTTGTAATATTGCGACATGGTAAGAACTGAAAGAAAAGATAAGCCAAAGGAGAATCCTGGGGGATTGAGAGAAGGCAGCAGCTGGGTCTACGATGAATCAAACAAACTACTTAAACCCAGTAAGTTTCCCGTGGAAATATATCATGATGAGAGCTCGGAAGTAATGGAGACTCTTTTAAACGGAACTTCAGAGAATATCATAAATCAATCTAGCGGATGGAAGATTGATGCTGTAATTACAAATGGATTTTCTCTAGTAGTTGTTTATATAAACCAGGATCGGATAGCAAATATTGATGCAGATAGTATGGCTCAATATCGCGTCCCGGATGAACTAAAATACTTCGTAAAATCTGCGCCTAATTCAACTATCAACACAGGAGGAAACTTAACTGCAGAGCTCCCGACCGAACCGTTCTCAGAATATCTAAGAGGTACGAATTTGGCAGCACATAGCGTTTATGCAGGATTAAATTGTTTCGAAGATAGTCAGGATCCGGAAAAATCCAAATACCAAACAGGCGTAGGATTTATCTATCTAACATTCTCTGATGTATCAAGAGAGATCGAAGTATTTACTCCGACTTACAATGAGGCAAAAGCAGATTTCAGAAAAGCTCAGGAAAATATGAAAAGACTTAATAGTCTTAAAGTTGAAAATCCTACTCCCCTCTTTATCCCTCCTCAAAAATAATATATAATCTCTCTTATGGCAAAGCTTACGAAGAAAGAAAGAAAAGAGCAGAAGAAAACTGAGTATCAGGAAATCCTCAAAAAGCAAAAGAGAAACGAGATGTTTAAGAAGTTTGGTATCTGGGGCGGAGCTGCGCTCATTCTCGCAGCTTCTATCTGGGGACTCGTAGCACTTTCGAATTCCACTCCAGGCTCAAGCTCGCAAGACGTAACTGCTCCGCCAATCTCAAAAGATGATATTACAATAGGCAGTCCAAGTGCAAAAGTTAGTCTTATCGAATACTCGGATTTCCAATGTCCTGCGTGTGCCGCATACCATCCGCTCGTCAACCAGCTGCTTACCGAATATGAAGGCAAGATTTATTTTGCTTACAGATTTTTTCCTCTCACGCAGATACATAAAAATGCTTTGATCTCATCCCAAGCCGGATACGCTGCGTACAAGCAAGATAAATTTAAAGAAATGTATGACATGCTTTTCAGTACTCAAAATGACTGGGCGGAAAATAATAGTCCAAGCGATATTTTTGTAGAGTACGCAGGAAAAATCGGCCTCGATGTTGAGAAGTTCAAGACAGATATGGATTCCGAGGAGGCAAAATCTGCTATTGGAAAAGGCTTAGCCGAAGGGACTGATATAGGAGTTAACTCTACCCCAACCTTCTTCCTCAATAACAAGAAAATCACAACTCCCGGAACTTATGATAATTTCAAGAAATTAATTGAGGATGAAATTGCTAAAAACTAAACTCGTAATCTACGCAATCCTGCTTTTTGGCTTCTTGGGATTCCTCGACTCAGCGTATCTTACGATACTTCATTATAAAGATGCAATCCCACCCTGTACTGTAACAAACGGATGCGAAACAGTACTTACCAGCTCATATTCTCAGGTTTTTGGAATTCCAATTGCGCTTTTCGGTGCGGGCTTTTATATTTCGGTAATAGGGGTTTCAATTTTGCTTTTGACCAATCCAAAAGATTTATTCTTTAAAGCTTTATACGTTCTGGCAGATGCAGGGATGCTGGTTTCTATAGTTCTGATCTATATCCAGTTCGCAATTCTCAAAACTTCCTGCCAATATTGCCTTTTTTCGGAGCTAACATCCTTGGGGATCTTCATCGCAGCAATCCTAATCTGGAAAAACCTCAAGTCTTCCAAGAAAGTTAACTAAGATCGTTTTTGAGGTATATGAGAAAGCACCATTCTATTTCCTTTTTTACCTTTTACTGACAATGGCTTTCCTGCAAATATTACAAACTCAACATTTTTTGGATAAATTGTTCCTTCCAATCTAATTCCATCTCCTCTTATAGTTAAACCTTTACCCGAGACTCTGGCATCGGTATGATGCTCGTGTGTATCCACGTCTATTGAAAATTCACCACCGGCCAAGAATTTACCATGGTCATCAACTGAAATTGTTTCTTGTTTTTTACCAGCGTAGGTTCTTTTTAGTTCTGCTACCATAATGGGGATATTATACGCGCAAAAACCAAATTGTCAACCCCGCGCTTAATTAAAGTTTAATATCCGACACTTTCAGGTAAAATATGGAAGTGTTGAA
>JBBTVO010000034.1:0-5357 GCA_038063195.1 Patescibacteria group bacterium | reverse complement strand
GAATATCTCAAAAAAGATCAAAATGAATCAATAGAGTACGGAATGGTGGTTTGTTTAAATAGCCTAGGCTTTGTCTCAACCTGCAATACAAGTAACGATAGCATAGTCGGAGTTACTTCGGAAAACCCAACCTTTCTCGGCGGGGAAAATTTGGGAAGCGGATCAATCGCCGTAGGACTTACCGGACAAGTAAAAACCGTAGTATCAAATATAAACGGGGATATAAAAGCCGGCGATGCGCTTACAGCCTCATACATTCCGGGAGTAGCAGTAAAAGCAAATAAGGAAGGCCGGATGGTAGGAAGAGCTGTGAGCAAATTCGATTCCTCTGATTGTCCTTTTGATCCCTCACAAGACTTTGGTCTAATAGATACTTCAGGAAAGATCTGTGAAGGCTCTATATATATAGTATTAAATGTTTCACATTATGAACCGACTCTTGCGCAAAAATCAGAAAAGTTAAAAAATATTTTACTTGAGCAGACTCAAGATGGTCTTTATGAACTAAAAGGCACAGCCGGAGAAACGATTGCGAAGTCTGACGCTTTTGCAACTGTGATAATCGCAAATCTTACAGCAGGAGTCATAAATGCCGGACAAATAGTTGTAGGCTCAATTGATGCAAAAGAAATAAAAATTGCAGGGGAAAATATAAAAGATTACATAGCAAGCGCTATAAATCAAGCACAGTTCAATTCTCCTATAGGAAATCTTACTGAGGTAAAGACAAATGTAATCAGCCCTCTTTCCAATAAGCCAAATGTAATAGTAAGGCTTCCTGATAAATCTTCCCTGATCATAGAGAACGCAAGCCAGAGTGCTGTGGCAAGTATTGACTCCGAGGGTAATGCGAGCTTTTCAGGAAGGCTTGCCGCAGGAAGTTTGGAAACTCAAACTGTAAATTCGGAAAATTTAAACTCAGAAAATGCTTCAGTTGCGGGAACTCTGCGGGCTGGCAGGATAATTGCGGATAGCATCGAAGGCTTACAGCCTACAAGTTATATTGACCTTGCGACTTTATCATCCCAGCTTGCTTATGTAGGAAATCTAAAAGCCATAACAGGGAATTTCTCTGACGGGCTTATTGTGCAAAGCCCTTCAAGCTTTTCCGATATTTCAATTTTCGGCCAGCTTAAAATTGATAGCAATCTAACTCTTGCAGGAAATTCTATTAACACTTTTGGGATAGACCTTGAACTTCAGCCTCTTAAGCAAAGCGGATTATCAATAATGGGTGGCTTAATATATATTGATACACAAGGCAACGCAAAATTTGGAAGTAATGCGGAGTTTGCCCGAGATGTAAGCGTACACGGAAACCTTTCTGCAAATATTATCTCTCCTCTCTCAGGCCAAGACCTTGTCGTAGATATTGACGGAAAATCTTTTATCATAAGAGGCTCCACCCAATCAGGTTCTCTGCTTACGCTCGATCAAAACGGCGACTTGACCTCTTCAGGAAGCGGAACATTTAATAAACTTAATTTATCCCTCGCTCAGCCTGCTTATGCAATTTCTCCTACTGAAATCATAGCAACAGGCTCAGCAGGAATCGCCACAATTTCTGCACGTCAGAGAGAACTAACTATTAATAATAAATTGGTAACCAGCCGTTCTCTTATTTACGTAACCCCGCGGATTGATACCAATAATATAGTTATTTATCTCTTGCGCCAAGTGCCGAATGTCTCGTTCACAATTGGAGTAAACAGTCCTTTGAGCAAAGAAATACCATTTAATTGGATTATAGTAAATTAAATTCTTGACATGACAATAACAATACTGATAAATTAGAAATATGGAACAAAAAAATGAACTTTCCTCTTATCTTGAAAGCGCATCACTTTTCGGCTTGGGAATTTTACTGTTCCTCTTCCCCATTTTTGTACTTACGGTTACTACCGACGCGTACACTTTGCCCAAACAAATTCTGCTTGGCGGAATAACTCTTCTGGTTATTCTTGTATTTGGAATCAAGTCTCTCCTTAAGGGTCAGGTAATTATAAAAAGAACTCCATTTGATATTCCGGTTCTGCTTCTTACAGCGGTCGTTCTTATTTCATCAATTCTTGCCACAAACAAAGCTGACGCGCTTATTTCCTTTGTGCCATTCTTTTTCTCAGTTCTTGCGTTTTTTGCGATAGTTAACATCGCAAAAGACAAAAGCTCTTCTTTAATTCTCGCGACTTCTCTTGTAGCGGGCGCAGTCGTAGTATCTGTTCTTGAGGTTCTAAGCTTCCTTAAAATCCACGTCCTTCCCTTTGCTTTTACGCGGTTCCAACTTTTCACTCCTCTAGGCTCACTCCTTGATCAAGTCTTATATCTTGTACTTTTATTACCGCTTATTATCTATCTTGCTTCTCCGGTCCTTAAGATACGAAGAGGACAGAGATCGAATGATGCAGTCAGTTTTGAAGGCGGAGCGGAAAAAAGCAAGAACAATGCAATTGCTTTTGCTGTATGCGGAATAATAATTGCAATAGGACTTCTTACATCATCTTACTTGCTTTTCAAAACTCCTTCCAATGCCGGCGGGCTTCTCATGCTGCCATACGAGACAGGATTTCAAACCGGCTTTGCGGAAATTTCCCAGGATACGGGAAGAGTTTTTCAGGGATTCCTTTTCGGTTCAGGTTATGGAACTTATATAACTGACTTTACCAGATTCAAACAGCCGGCATATAACGATAATGCAAATATCTGGAATCTTACATTTTTCAGAAGCTCAAGCTTGGCCATGGAACTTCTTGCTACAACAGGAATTTTGGGAGTAATATCTCTTTTCTTTCTTTTGTATAAGATTTTAAAAAACCGCTTTGTACTTAGCATCTTGTTCTTGGCTTCTGCGGCGGCACTTCTTCTCCCCTTTTCATTTTCAATCATAGCACTTTTTTTCATACTTCTTGGAATTGCTTCATCTATCCGGGCGTCTTCATCGAAATCACATACTGAAGGGTTTTCAGACGTAGAACTTGAACTTGTCGCCCTTCAGAAAGGGCTTATATCTTTTGATGCTGCTCCATCACGCAAAAAAAATGCGGTACTTCCTGCAATAATTCTTGGACTCATGATAATTCTGGTAGGCCTTATCGGTTGGTTCGGTGGAAGATATGTTGTTTCAGATACAATATTTCAAAAATCTTTGGTCGCGGCTTCTCAAAATAACGGTGCAGTCACTTATGAAAATCAGGCAAAGGCAATTTCTATTTTCCCCTACCGTGACGCATATTACAGAATTTTCTCACAAACCAACTTGGCAATCGCTAACTCCATAGCGTCTCAACAGCCGCAAGGCTCATCCCCTTCTGCGCAAACTCAGCAGACTATCTTGACTTTAATCCAGCAGTCTATAAATGCCGGACGGACTTCACTGACTTATGGTCCGCAAACTATGCTTAATTGGCAGAATCTTTCATCCGTATACAGAAGTCTGATCGGTTTTGGCCAGAATGCGGACCAATTCTCAATTCTAGCAGCCCAGCAGGCAATCGCTCTTGATCCCAACAATCCTCAGGAATATATAAATCTCGGAGGAATTTATTATCAGCTCGGCCAATGGGACAATGCGATAAGACAATTCCAGACTGCGGCTCTTCTTAAACGTGACTTGGCAAATGCTTACTATAACTTAGGCCACGCGCTTCAGGAAAAAGGAGACTTGAATAATGCTCTTGCACAATATCAGGAAGTCCAAAGACTTGTGGCACAAGACAAGCCCAACCTTGATAGGATAAATCAGGAAATTGCAGCTCTTCAGAAACAAATTGCAGGAGGTACACAGACAGAAGGACCCAATCCGGCAGCTGAAGGACAGGATCTTAATGTAAATACCCCTTCTTCACAGCTTCCTCCGCAAGACCCACCGGTTAAAATCCCCGGACCTTTAGAAAAGCCTACTCCCACCCCAACTCCAAAAGAACAGTAAATATTTTTTCGACAAACAATCTGTGTTAAAATAGTTATCTCGGGCCGTTAGTATAGTGGTAATACACCGCATTCGCATTGCAGAAACGGGAGTTCGATTCTCCCACGGTCCACAATTTAGATGATTGGGTATTTATTGATTAGCTGATTTGATGATTGATCAAGGGCCCGTAGTACACCGGTAGTATAACTCCATGGCATGGAGTAGAAAGGGGTTCGATTCCCCTCGGGTCCACATCTATAGATTACAAGAAGATGATAATAAACTTCTACTGAAGATAGGAGAGAGGATTTACGAGGGAGCCGTTTCTTCGTATTTCAAAATGAACGTGAGGACCTGTGGTTCTCCCTGTCATGCCTATCCATCCCACCACAGACTTTCCTGCTGTAACTTTATCACCCACTGACGCGTTGGCGCCACTCATATGCGCGTAATGAGTTATCGTACCGTCATCTCCTGTTACGTATATGTTGTTCCCATATCCTCCATCATAAGATCCCAAAACAACATTTGAAACTGTACCGGTATTTGCCGCAATAATTGGCGTGCCCATAGGAGCAAGAATGTCTAAGGCCATATGATACCAGGATGCAAACTGCCCGATTGTTCCTCTAACCGGCCAAGTAAAGCCCGCAGAAGAAACAGAAACAGGTCCGGAAGCGATATAAGTCTGACGTCTTGGCGTACTTGGTATTGCGGCAGGCTTAACTCCATCAGGCACTATAAGTATTTGTCCTACGACCAGAGAGAATGTTTCAAGATTGGCAAAATCATTAAATGGAAAGTCTACAATCCTCTGCGCTTCTGTATCATACTTCTTCGCAATAGAATAAACCGTATCACCCGAAACAACCTTATGGGACATTCCGCTTACAGGAAGAATTATAAGCTCATCCCCTATTCCGATATTGTCATTTGTAAGACCATTCTCCCACTTTATAGTATCGGTTGAAATTCCGAACTTATTTGCAATGGTCGAGACTGTATCTCCCTTTTCGACTTTGTAAGTTATAGCCTTATCTCTGGGTTTTTGGGAAATATCGGTCTTGATAACATCCTCACCTACTATTATTGACTGATTTTGCGAAGGAGAATTAAGGGCAGAGACTGAAGCTGCATTGGAAAATACGGGATAAGTACTGGCGAGAAATGGAGCAAGCATTACTCCAAGACCAAGAACGCCCATAATCGCCAAATGCAAAAAGGAACGGCTGTACCGTCCCCTTTTCATCATAAAAAGCTTTACAAGTCCATTCTTATAATTCTCAAAAATCCTTGAAGAATAGAGAACTTTATTCTTTATATAAAGGTAGAAAAAAGTCAGAAATGCGGCAAAGTAAGACCAGTATTTTATAAAAAGCGTTGTGATCTGGGCAATAGGATGTTTACGCATAAAATTTGCGGGAATCTATAAAGAATCAGTTTACCAGCT
>JBBTVO010000033.1:0-23768 GCA_038063195.1 Patescibacteria group bacterium | reverse complement strand
TGATTTAGTGCGAGTGAAAATTCACTTCTCTGTAATGCCGGCATAATATTTCAGGAAGAAAGATGTAGAAGAATTAAGTGATTAGTTATTTTTCATTAAATCTTTTAATCTTAAATTCCTGTTGATAGAGTATACCAAATTTGCCTCACCGAGGCAACGCCAAAACTATTGACAAAAATGAAAGTTTACTACATAATCTGGCCAATATGACTACTAATCAAGAAACAGGAAAATATGCCGAGGTGAAAGAGAGATTGGGACAACCAGATTTTACAGCAATTGAGAGTGAAAATTTTGAAATGTATATTTTAAGCAAGACTCCTACTGTTGGAAAAGATATTATTGCCTGCGAATTAATTGAAGGAATCATAATGGGAGCAAATGGACTTTTAGTATTTAACGGCTTTATGGGATACAGCAATAAGCTTAAAGAGAATATTATTAAGTTCAATACAAAAGCGTTTGGAAAAGATCAATGGACTTATGAGTTGGCTAGGAAAGGTGGTTTGCCGATATATGTCGGACGAGGATATGAAACATTCGCAATCGGAGATAGTCCCAGAAGATATTGTGACATACAACTCTTGCCAAAATCTTAACTTATTCTAATATCCTCGTTTTGGTCTACAGAAACTGTGATTTTGTCGCCGCGTTTTATTTCATCTTGCCAGAATATCTATCCAGAATATCAACTAACCTTTAAATGCAAAATAATGTATCATGTATCGATATATAATACATTGAATAAATTCTCGATGTTATTAGAGCAAAAAATAAAATATTGTAATGATGGCCTTGTATACCAAATTTGCCTGCCTCTAGCAACGCTTTGTGTATTGACATTTTTAAATCTTGGGCATAAAATAGCCCCACTGCTCAAATCTTATGAGATCAATCGGAGAATTAGTAAAAGGGCGGCCAACAGCGGCCGAACAGCAAAGAGAGCAAACTAAAGGTTTATTCAATGAAATAACCGAGCTAGCTCCGAAGGTAGGTTATGATTATTATGTATCTTCTTCTCTAGCTAAAAGTTTAATTTCTTCCTCAGTGCATGGAGGCGTTGCAAAAATCGCTGCTGATTCTCTAAATCTAAAAGAAACAGACTTATTGTGTGTAAATTGGAATCCTTATAGATCTCCCGGCACTCTTCTAATCCATGATAATAGCAATGGAACAAGAGATTTTGCTATAGATTTTGACCGAAAAACATTTAGGATGGAAGGTGTCATAATAGAAGGCAAACCATTCCATAATAAAGACCAGACTCTTCTGCATAATTTATTGGAATCCATTCGAGATGACCTTGATATAAAAAGGAAGGAATGGAAAAAGCAGATGATTAGAATGCGTGAAGAATTTTATAATAAACTTACATCTGTAGAGGATTTAGCTGTGCGTCGGGTAGCTTTTGGATTAGCACATTCGATCTACAGTGATTCTTATTTCTCTGTATTTGGAGTTATTGAAGATGAAGATAAAGACCAAGAGGATAAGTCTCCGAAAAAAATTAGATTATTTACAACTACCCAATTAACAAACCGGATAGCAAGAGATATAATTTCAAACGTTAACTCTACAGATGAAACTCCCGTAGAAACTGCACACTATAGAGAAGATTTATTAAGTGATGCTAGTTATGGGGATCCCAAAATAATAATAACTTCACCTGATTTTCACATCACTGTAGAAAATTTCTGGCCGGCAAAAGACACCTCAAATAATTACACGCTTCTTAGACAATCACACAATGAAATCACAGAAGGTCTTTTTGATGGATTCATGGCAGGAAAAAATCGCGATTATCGTCCATTAACTTCCCCAGATCAAGCCCCAATTCTTATTGAAAAATTTGAAGATGGGCAGTCGTTCTTCGATGCATAACAATATATAAACTATCAAGGCAGAATAATATTTCCGCTTTGATCAACTGAGATTGTGATTTTGTCTCCGCGTTTTATTTCATCTTTCAGCATTTTTATCAAACTCATCTTGTGTTATAATCAGCGTACATGAAAAGCAAACATCTGTCAAAAAAAATCTTAAAATATACTGCTATTTTTGAACCAGCTGAAGAAGGCGGATACGTAGTAAGTGTGCCTGCTCTACTGGGCTGTGTAACTCAGGGGGAAACTTTTGAAGAAGCAGTTTCCATGATCAAAGACGCGATGAAAGGTTATTTGGAAGTGCTTAAAGAAGAAGGACAAGAAATGCCTCAGGAACAACCAGAGGTAGTTATTACGCAGGTTTCAATACAAAGTCCAACCGCTACTTTATAATGTCTTCGTTTAAAGCAAGAGAAATTGTCAAAATCCTTCAAAAGCTTGGATACATACAAAAAAGACAAACCGGCAGTCATCTTATGATGTACCATCCCAAATCAAAACGAATCATCCCAGTGCCTATACATACGAAGGAATTGAAAAAGGGATTGGTGAAAGGAATTATGAAACAAGCAGAATCTTCGGAAAAAGAATTTATTAAGCTTAAATAACGATATTATTATTCTGATCTACGGAAACAGTAACTTCGTCGCCACGTTTTATCTCATCTTTAAGTAACTTCTTCGCAATTGGGTCTTCAATATTATCCTGAATATAGCGACTAATAGGCCTTGCTCCAAACTGCTGATCAAAGCCTTCTTTAATAATTTTTTCGATTATTGAATCATCAAAATCAATTGTCACGTCCTGCTCTTTCATTTTCTTTTTAAGTTCATTAAGTAAAATTTGCGTGACTTGTTTTATCTCATCTACTCCAAGAGGCTTAAATACTATTACGCCGTTGAACCTATTGAGAAGTTCGGGTTTAAAGGTGTTTTGTTTTTGCAGAAGGTCTATCAAATTCTGCTGAAACTTCTTATCCACCTTCGTCCCTTTTTCAACTTCTTCGCGGATAAATTCAGATCCTGCGTTTGATGTGGCGATAATAATTGCATTTGTAAACGACACAGTTCTTCCTCTGTTGTCGGTAAGTCTCCCATCATCAAGAATCTGAAGGAATAAATTAAGTATCTGCGGATTTGCTTTTTCAAACTCATCTAACAAAACTAATGAGAATGGATTGTTGCGGATCTGGTCTGTAAGTTCTCCCTCGGCTTCTCCTTCACCAGGCAGAGAACCAAGCAGTCTTTTTAGAGAATCGTCTCCCGTATATTCACTCATATCAAGCCTTATCATTTTTTCCTCTCCGCCAAAATAAATCCTCGCAAGTGTCTTTGCAGTCTCTGTTTTTCCGACTCCGGTTGGTCCCATAAATAGAAATGAGATAGGCTTATTTACATCGGATAAGCCTGTTCTTACCCTACGCAGCGCCTCTGAAATTGCACCCACTGCCTCCTCCTGTCCAATAACTCTTTTGTGAATTTCCTCTTCCAGATGTAACAACAGTTGTTTTTCTTTTCCTTCGGGTTTCCCAATTGCGATATTTGTTTTCTCTTCAACTTTCTCAACTACATCTTTTTCTTCAACGATTGTTTTCCCTGAAAGAGTTACCGTTTCTATAGTATCTTTCAGTAAAGTTACCGCAGCTCCCGGTAAAACTCTGTCGGGCAGATATTTTTTGGAATATTTTAGAGCTCCGGCTATCGCCTTATACGAAATCTTGATCTTGGAAGTCTCAAGATCTTCTGATTTCTTAAACAGCATATGTAAAGCATTGTTCTCATCCGGCTCATCTATTTTTATAATTTCGAGATTATTTGAGAAGGTTTTTCGCCCCTCGACAAACTTTTTGTAAGCCCCCGGAGTTATCGTACCGATTATCCTTATCGCTCCATTTTCGATGTAAGGTGTCAAAACACCAGATAAATCAAGATGAAAAGAAGAAGAGCCGAGTATGTTTTCGAAGCTTGGCAGGAAAATTATGATATTTCCCGCATGAGAAAGTTCGGCAATTGTTTCATCAAGTCTTTGCTCAAGCTGGCCTGCGTTTTCTGTCCCTGCAATAAGTGCATCTACTAGAAGCTGGTAAAGTCTCTGATGATAGAGACTTCCGCTTAAATTGCCTGCAAAACTTTCAAAGCCCAATGTCTCTGCAACTTCTCTTCTTCCTGAACCTGCTTCTCCCACAAGAAGTGCGCTTTTCCCCTTGTACATGGCTTCAATGAGTTCTTCAAATTCTTTCTCCCGACCCAAAATAATCGGTCGCCTTTTAAGAACTTCTGAGGTCAGATCAAACATGTATTTTTGGGTTTCAATAGTCCAGCCCGTTACCCACCCCTCTGCAATTCCCTCTCCCCAGAATTCCACTTTATAAGGCCTGAGCACTTCTTCGTGCACAAATCTCGTCCTTGCCCAAAGAACTATTTGGAGAAACTCTTCTTTCTTGAGATTTTTATTGAAAAGTACTTTTGTTTCATCTTCCGTGAGCAAAACATAAGATGCGAAAACATCAATCGGGGTTATGTAAGTTCCTTTTAAATTTTTCGCAAGATTGAACGCGTCTCTTATCAAATCTTTTTTATCAATATTTACAACCTGTATATCTCTTACATTTAAAACGTCTGATTTTTCCAAAACAAATTTTATTGACCACAATTTTAAAAGCTTTCTTACAATCGAAGACGAATCTTTACTTGAAATTAGAATACTCATTGTTTTTAGCGTTGCCGAGCTCAGCATATCTTTGCCATCATTGTCTGAAAGTTTAAGAAGAGGAGTTTTGGTAGAGATTTTGAAGCGGAAAAATACTTCAAACATTAAAAAGACCGACAGGAAAAGTAAGGGCGTATGTAGCTTTGAAGTAATCGCGAACCAAAAAAGGACAATAAGTATAAATATTCTTACTAAAATAATTAGCGGTGAGTTATATACGGAATAAAATTTTGCGTATTGTTTCATGTCAATTAAATATAAGCATCAATGTGGCAACCGGCCATAGAATGAAAGACACAAAAAATATAATTTCAAAAAACAGAACAAAAAGAAAAATAATAATATCTGCCATAATTGCAAATGTCTTAATAAACATTCCCATAATTATTGAAAAAAGTACGAGGCCTTTTCTGTATTCATTTTTCCAGGGTTTGAAAAAAGTTTTTATAAGAAGCGGGAGGGATAAGAGCGAAAGAAGAGACTGATTAAGCGTTGAGAAAAAGTTAAGAATTTTTATTGGCGCCTCAAGATACCAAAATTTTAAAAAGACCAAAGGAAGAGTTAGATAAAACATCTGCTTATTCTAGTGTATGTATTTTAAGATTAAATTTCAATCAAACTAGTTGCTAATGGCTAATCGCTAGTTGCTATTTTATTGGGGAAAGCAAATTAAAGAACACAGTTGTAAATTTTTCTGTTGCGCGGTGCATTTTGGATCCTCCTTGCATGTGTAAGTAGTTTGTGGTGTAGGAATAGGTGTTGGGCTTGAACCAGGAACGCTTGATGTAGGTATAGGAGTCTGTGTTGGTAATGGAGCTGAAGTGGGTAAAACCGGTATTGTTACTATAACCGGCGGAGTTATAGGGGGTATTTTGGGAAAACCTGCGCTTAGACTCATGTTGCTAGTGAGCAGATCCGACCATACTTGCGCTGGTTGTGATGGTGCCGTAACTCTCACAGTGTAATTTCCCGAAAGAAGATTTGGAAAAGTTATATTACCTGAGATATCCGTAAATCCGCCTGAAGACGCAAGTCCGGTAAGATCTACAGTTGCGCCTTGATAAGAAGTATCCCCGCTGTCCTCCCGCCCACTATTATTATTATCATTATAAACATGCACACTAATTGTGTATCTTCCCGGCGCACTGGTAATAGTCGGGGTAGGTGAGGATCCAGGAACTGACGTGACCGTAGGTGTTGCAGGAGGCAAAGTAGGAATACTTCCTCCGCCGCAAGCAGAAATTGCTTTAAAAATATTAAGACGATGCCCAATTGGCTTGTCTGTAGAGATCGGATCAGCATTATCTATCAAACAAGCTGCAACTTGCTGGGGAGTAAGATTTGGATTTACAGACAAAAGAAGCGCCGCTGCTCCAGCCACATGAGGCGTCGCCATCGAAGTGCCTTGATAATTATAGCTATATCCTCCCCCAGGAATAGTCGAAAGGATACAGCTTGATGTAGCACACACATTACCTGAAATACTTTTATCACCACCTGGCGCAGCTATTTCGACTACTGAGCCATAATTTGAGTAATTTGCCCTTTCATCATTAGGACCAGTGGCTCCGACAGTAATAACTCCATTGCAATTTGCAGGCCTGGAATTGAACGCATCTCTATTGGAATTACCCGCAGCTATTACTAGCACAACTCCTTTTGAAATTGCGTAGTCTACAAAACTTTGATAAGAAGAAGTACATGCTCCTGTTCCTCCTAAGCTTAGATTTACTATTCTTGCCCCATTATCCGTTGCGTAGCGTATGCCCTCTTGTATATTTGGCGTATTGCCTTGACCATCACTGCCCATTACTTTAACTGGCATAATTTTTACATTCCAATTTACGCCTGCAACGCCTATCCCATTATTGCCTATTCCTCCAATAGTTCCTGCTACGTGAGTTCCGTGTCCTGCATCATCCATAGGATCATCATCACAATATCCATCTGCAGAACGAGGACAATTATATTGACGCGTACATACTCCTGTCTTGTCATCTGTTATATCACAAGTAGCAAACTGTCTTCCAGATATAACATTATTCGACAAATCGGGATGAGATAAGTCAACTCCAGTATCTATATCTGCGACCACTATATTATTTGATCCTGTTGTAATGTCCCATGCTTGTGGCGCTTGAATCTTCTGCATTCCCCATAACTGAGAATAATATGGATCATTTGGAGTATTGAAAACTGTCAATATAGAATTGGGCTCAGATGACTCAAGGAAAGGAAAATCTCCCAAGTGTTTTTGTATTTCTTCAATAGGAATTTTCGGGTCATAATAAAGTATGTAAAATTTATTCAATATTTCAATATTATCTTCTACTTGAGACTCATATTTTGTTATACCAATCCTATTAAACTCATTTTCAATTAATTTAATTTTCTCTTCAGGGGCTCTCTCGTTTTTAATTCCGGCATGCAATTTTTCAAAAATATTTTTATTTTTTTCTTCCAATATTTCCTTATTAAGTATCTTAGGTATATATCCTGCGCGGAATGCGACAATTACCTCTCCATGTACGTATTCGCCTTCCGCCGGATAAACCTTGTATGGAGTTTCCTTGATAGTAGGAGGTAGATTAAGTACCAAACTTAATCCTGCTATAAAGAGCAGGATTATGATTATTCCAAAAACAACAAACTTTTTTGTCCAAAATCTATTAAAAAATTCCAACTTTGCCATTTGGTTCTACTCCTTTTATTTGAGGAATTGCGTAGATCTTACTACTTACCGCTTCTACATCTATTCCATCTTTAAAAGTGAGAACATAAAAGTTCTTAAGCTTAGGATCATCGGTTTCAGAAATTTTTTCTTGTAAAGTAACTCCTAGCTCCGTTAATGAATCGGCAAGTTTACTTCTTTCATCATTGTCTAGAAGTTCCTCAGGGCTCATTCCTTCTTTATACTCAACGATGAGCTGGTTTTCTACATAATCTCCTTTCGAAGGAAAAGGCGCAAGCGTAGGTTTGGCATCTTCGGTGGGACTAACAGAAGGACTTACAACAGGAGCTGGAGTGGGACTTACTGATGAGTAATTTTTTATTAAATTTGTCGAGAAATATAAAACCGGAAAAATAATTACAACCAAAGTAATAGCTATAAACAAAATGTAAAACTTTGATTTCAAAAGTTGACTTAGCTTGCTTCCCTGAGTTGTAGAAGAATCTTCCTGATTTAGATTACTTTCATTATCAGGGCTTTTGGGTTCCATATTTATGAAGGCTGCATTTGGGTTCCGTCACTATTCGGGGGATTTACAGCTGTACCATTTGAGCCCTGCGGAGGAAGAGGTGGATTAACAGGTGGAATTGGGTAATCATTTACGGAAGGAGCTACCGTAGCAGGCGGTGTTGGCGGAGCCGGTGGTTGTGGTTGAGAAATTTGATTTGGTGCGACCATCTGCTGAGGTTCTTGACTTGGGGAAGGAGGGATACCTTGATTTGGCGGTTGGTTAGGTTGATTTGGCAAAGGAGACTGACCGGAGCCTGGAGCCTGAGCCTGAGCAGGACTTGGTGTCGTTTTGGAGAAAACAAATTCTTCTTTTTGTGCATTAAAATCAATAAGAATCTTATCCCCTTTTACGAAAGTTTTGTTAATTATAAGTATTGCAATTGGATTTTCGATTGCTGTCTGTATAAGACGTCTTAATGGCCTTGCTCCATACACCGGGTCATATCCTTCTTTTGCCAGTCTATCAAGAGCAACTTGCGAAAGCGCAAGGTCAAATCCCTGCGCAACAAGAAGCTTTTTCGTGCTATTTATTCCAAGCTCTGCAACTTTTGTCATATCTTTTCGCGAAAGTGGCTCAAAAATTACGATCTCATCAAATCTATTAAGAAGTTCTGGCCGGAAAAACTTACGTAGTTCGCCAACTACGAGCTTTGACAAATCGGCAAATTTCCTGGCAGATTCCTCAGGCGTTGGTACTTTTCCGTCTTTTTTTATAGTTTCAAGTTCCTGTTGAATCATAGCGCTTCCGATATTTGAAGTCGCAACAATAATAGTGTTTTTAAATGAGATCGTATTACCCTTATTGTCCGTAAGCCTTCCATCCTCAAGAAGCTGGAGGAGAATATTGAATACATCAGGATGCGCTTTCTCAACTTCGTCAAGCAAAACTATTGAATAAGGCTTTCTCCGCACCGCTTCAGTCAGCTGTCCTCCTTCATCATAACCAACATAGCCGGGAGGGGCCCCAATTAATTTTGCGACTTCGTGTTTTTCCATATATTCACTCATGTCAAGTCTTATCATCGACTCTTCTTTGCCAAAAAGAATCTCAGCAAGCGTTTTGGCAAGTTCTGTCTTTCCGACTCCTGTGGGGCCTAGGAAAATAAATGACGCAATAGGTCTGGTAGTGCTTGATAATCCAATTCGTCCGCGCCGTACAGCTTCTGAGATTGCTTTCACTGCGACTTCCTGATCAATAAGTCTTTTGTGAATTGTATCTTCAAGATGCAGAAGCTTCTCGCTCTCATTTTCTGTAAGTTTTGTAATAGGGATCCCTGTCCATGCCGAAACAACTTTTTGGATATCTTCTTCTTTGACGTTATTGTCTTGTTTTTTACCTGCGGCAATCCCGAGCCTTACTTCAGCTGAAGCCTCATCGAGAAGATCAACTGCTTTATCAGGCAGGAAACGCTCTCCTATATACCTTTTTGATAACTTTACAGAAGCTTCAAGTGCGGCATCCGGCAGTACAACTTTGTGGAAACTCTCATATTTTGGCTTAAGAACTTTAAGCATCTCAACCGCCACCTTCTCATCAGGCTCAGAAATTAAAACCGGCTGAAATCTTCTCTCAAAAGCCTTGTCTTTTTCAAAATATTTTCTATATTCTGTAGTCGTAGTTGTTCCGATTATCTGAAGCTGTCCGCGGGCAAGAAATGGTTTTATAATATTTGACGCATCAAGTGCCCCTTCTGTGTCTCCCGCTCCTATCAGACTGTGGATTTCATCGATAAAAAGAATTACAGTTCCGGATGAGGCTTGTGTTTCTTTGATAACATTCCTGAGTCTTTCTTCAAATTCCCCTCTATGAGAGGCTCCCGCCACAAGCGAAGATAAATCAAGCTGAATTATTCGTTTATTTTGAAGATCTTTGGGAGCACTACCTTCTACAATTTTTTGAGCAAGACCTTCAACAACTGCAGTCTTCCCTACTCCTGCTTCACCAATAATGATTGGGTTGTTTTTGGTTCTTCTTAGTAAAATGTGAATTGTTCTTTCAATTTCCGTATCTCTTCCTGCAATTGGATCAAGTTCGCCATTTTTCGCCTGAGCCGTAAGGTCAACACCAAAAGTTTCTAGAGTAGACTTCTTTCCTTGTGTATAGCTGGTGGTCTTGGATAAGGTTTTTTCAAGATCTTCTTTTTTAATTCCTTGCTGCGCAAGAATCGCAGAAGAATTGGCTGCGGAAAAAAGAGATAATAAAATATCTTCCGGTGAGATAAACTCAACTCCCCTGCCTTTTATCATTGCATAGGCATCGTCAAAAATTTTCTTTGAAGCTTCGCTAAGTACCGGCTCTCCGACAAAATCTCCAGCTCGTTCTCTCCCTTGAATTTCTTTAACAATCTTAGATGGATCGGCAGAGAACTGAGACATCAGTTTAAATATTTCGGGATCAAACAAAAGTCCTACCATCAGTTGTTCAGGCTCTATCAAAGGCTGTCTCATTTTCTTGCTTTCTTCCTTGGCAAGATTTAGAACTTGCGTAAGTCTTGTATCAAGATGCGACATCACAGAAAGTCCCTGCCTCACTTGTGGATTCATCGGCGTAGAACCGGGAACCATGCTGCCCGGCATCATATTCTGTGGCGGCATTTGAGGAATTGGAGCTGGCGGCTGAGTATTTACTTCGTATTTTCTTGAACCAAATAAATTTCCTAACATACTATTATAATATCATTAATTAAATCTTTTTTGCTAATTTTTATCTTCAGGCCGAGTTTTTTTGTCTTCTGTTTTGCCTTCTTCCGGTAATTCGTCTTTTAATTCTTCCTGAGCTTCCATTTCTTTTGGAGCTCCCTCTTTTTTTGTTTCCCTGCCAAGCATTGTATCTTCTTCATTCTGCGCTTTATCAAGATCAGAAACTACCGACTTTGCCGCCTCAAGTTTGGCCTTAAGATAAGTGACTACCTCTGTCTGGGAAAATCCTCCAATTAATAAGAACGGCAGGATAGTTCCTACTCTCTCCATACCTTTTGTGACATTTTGAGGCTCTGTTGAAGCCAGAAAGCTGATGGTTTCACTTATTTTATCTATGTCATTTAATGCCCACTCTTTTCTGTTCCTCTGCTTACCATCAATAGTTTTTGGCGGATCAAGCTTTTTGTAATTCTCAAGCCAAATCTTTTTTACCGACTCGTAATCTTCGACATTTACAGACTGGACTCTGTTTGATTGAGGAAACGCTTCCTGCTTAGCCAATTTAACATCACTGATTCCTGCGGCCTCAAGGACTGACAAAGCAACCTGACTTCCTTTTTCTTTGGCTTGCGCCAATTGGATTTTCAAATTGTCATCGATTTCGGCTTTTCCTTCATGCGCAGTTTCTTTATGCATTACAGAAAGTATTGATGTAGCCAGAGGATCGCCTTTATCGGCTGCCTCAGACAAAGCTGTCTTAATTGTTGTCAATTTCTGTTTTTCTTCAGCAGATGTAATATTATCTATGTTATTAACATCTGTTAAGACTTTTGAAAGTTGAGAAGTTTGGGTGATTGAAGTTTGGTCGGAAAATGCATTCGCTCCGGCCAGCTTGACTTCACTGATTCCTGCGGCCTCAAGGACTGACAAAGCAACCTGACTTCCTTTTTCTTTGGCTTGCGCCAATTGGATTTTAAGGTTCTCATCAACATCAACTTTGCCCGCTTGTATCTTTTCCTTATTAACTACGGAGAGTATGGAGGTAGCTAGGGGATCACCTCTTTGTGCCGCATCGGATAGTGTTTTCTTAACTTCAGTTAATCTCTGTCTTTCTGTAAAAGACGAAACATGCTCCAAATTCTTCATGTCGGTAAAGACTTTTGAAAGCCTTGCCGTATCAATAACCGAAGTTTTACTCACTACTGAACTTGCCGCAGTAAGTATGGAGGCTGCCAAAGGATCACCTCTTTGCGCACTCTGAGTCAATTTCTCATTAATATTGGTGAATTTCTCTCTTTGAGTAGATACACTTACCCGTCTTGGGTCGGCAATTCCCTCCAGAGTCTCATGCACTCTTGCAATTTCCTGATGACTTTGGATATTGGAGGACAAAAGTGATGTCTCGTATGTTGCGACATCTCTCATCGTAGGAATTGTTAAGTTAGTAAGATTAAGGATTTCAGAGTGAACCCGAGCTCCTTGAGAAATCGCCGCTCCCGCATTGATTACTGCTTCATTTGCCCTTATCTCTGGTATTGCGATCTTAGCCGGGAAGAACGGCAATGGCTTGGCACTGCCTAAGGGTTGAGTTGAAGGCGGCGGAGGCGGTTTGCCATTGGGCCCTCTTCCTATAATAGAACTTCCTCCTGCTATCATCTGTTTTATCATGTTGCTTTCCGAGAAAGAGAATTCATGAATAAAATCAAGGAAAATCTGAAGAAGAAGAAATGGCAGAATAATTACTACCCAAAGCATAAGAAGCGCTACTACATAAAGTGCAAATGTATCGGAATTATTTACACTGTTTGAAAGGTTTACTGTCTGACCCGGACCTCCCAATAATATGCTAATGGATGTTTTATACTCTTCTGGTTTATTAAAATTAAACGGAAGAGGAATTCCGGCAGGTGAACTCCATATACGTACAAGCCCTGAAAGAAATATTGCAAAAAGAGGTGCATACAAAAGCCAGCGGAAAAACTCTCCTATCCAGATTTTGGCGGTATTTCTGATGGGGGAATAGAAAAGAAGAAGGGGAAAAACAGGGGATATTACTATAAAAAACCAAAGAATAATTTTCCGAAGGAGGAGTACTCCAACCATTACATAATAAGTAAGCGCGGTGAGCTTTACCAGAAGTAGTGAAACAAAAGCAGATTCATCAAATTCCATACCAGAAACTCTATAACCCAGAAAATTCTTATAATCAAATCCTACAAATAATAAATCTTTTTGTGAAATAACCGCGCCCGCAGTGTTTTTGAAGAAGAATCCCTGAATAGCGTCATTTATCTGATATAAAAATTGGACTATGGAAAACGAAAGGACGATGAGTAAAATTATCATTATGAAGCGGGGAATAAAACGCATTATTGTTATATTTTTTCCGCGGGTTACGATTATTACGAAAGCCGTAACGAGAACAAAAAGAACAGAAAACGCAAGGACTATAATCTCTATTGTCTGCCAAAAAGAAGCCAGAGGATTACCGCTTGTCCCCGATACCGAAGACCACTGATAATTAGCTATTGCCCAGTCAAGAAACTTTCCTGACCTTGCCGCAGATTTTCCTGCAAACGTAACATCAGGGTCTCTAATCCATGTCCCGTCAGGAACAGAAGCCGGAGGATCAGCTGCAAAAGCGCTATTTACGAAAAGCGGCGAGAAGTTAAGTAAGAGAAAAAATAGAAAAATGAAACTTAAAAAGAAAATTTTAAAATTGGGCAGAAATTTTTTCATTTTATCCAAAACCTGGAATACGCAATACGTTAACTGCTATAACTTGTACGAATACGAATCCAAAAATTGCAAGTAGAACTCCCGCGATTGCATAATATATATAACTTTTCCCTTTCTCAAGCTGAGCTGGATCACCCTGAGAAGTAAGAATGATATAACCGCCGTAAATAATAAAAAGAACAGCAACTCCGCCGATAAGACCAAGGCCAATTGCATAGAATTTGGACGCAAATTGTATCGGGTCATTGGGAATACAACCAATATCAGTGGATGTATTTCCGGCCGGACATGAGGCGGCATAAGCCACAGGAATCATACCCAATTATCGTAGCATAAAAGAGGATTTAAAACCAAGTCTTTTTCTTTTTACTCTCTTCCTCAAATTCCTCAAGTAATTTCTTTTGATGTCCTGTAAGATTTTTTGGGATTACGACCTTAATTCTTATATACTGATCTCCCCGTCCGCTTCCTCTTAAATGCGGCACTCCGCGGTTTTTCAATCTAATTACAGTGTCCGGCTGTGTACCCTGAGGAACTTTTACTTTTATCTCTCCATCTATCGTAGGCACAGTTATTGTTTCCCCAAGAGCGGCATTGGCAAATGGAATAGGAATCTCCGTAATCAAATCATGCCCTTCTCTTCTGAATCTCTCATCAGATCTTACGCTCAAAACTACGTCATAATCTCCGAAACGGATTCTTGAACCATTATCAACTCCTGCAGGAATTTTTACAGTTTGTGTTTTTCCATCAATAGTAACTTTTTTGGTTGCTCCTTTTACAGCATCCATAAAATCTATAGTCAGTGAATATGCTTGACGTCTTTGCGCTCGGGAAAATCCGCCGCCGCCGAAGAATTGCTCAAAAATATCAAACGGGTCAGAAAATCCGCCGAAGTCAAAATCAGGATTACCCCCGCCAGCTGTACCATATGTATATGTGAATGGCCCGTATTGTCCGCCTTGCTGCCCGCCAAAAGGTCCCTGTGGACCACCGCCGGCTCCTCCTTGTGTAAAAGCCTGATGACCAAATTGGTCATAAGTCTGTCTTTTTTGAGGATCAGACAAAACTTCGTAAGCGGCAGTTACTTCCTTAAATTTTTTATCTCCGTCTTTCGTTTTATTTCTGTCCGGATGATATTGGAGGGCTAATTTTCGGTAAGCTTTTTTTATCTCATCCGCAGTTGCGGTTTTCGTAACTCCCAAAGTTTTATAGTAATCGTCGTTCATATTTCTTTATTATACTAAACGACCGCGTCACCGCGGCCATATTATATATTTAATTTTTTATATTTTATTTAATTTACGACCTCTCCCTCAACCGGCTCGTCTTTCTTTTTTTCCTCTTCATTTAAATCATCAGTTTTCGCTTCTCCATCAGCTTTTGTATCTGAATCTGTTGTCTGTTGTTCGTTATTAGTTGTCTGTTGCCCTTGGCTGGACATCGCTTGTCCTACTTTTTGAAGGGAATCTGATAATTCCTTACTCTTTGTTTCCAGTTCTTCTTTTGTTCCGGTTTCTAAAACTGCCTTAAGAGCAGAAATTTTTTCCTCAACTTCTTTCTTCAAATTCTCATCTGCTTTATCTCCAGCATCTTTTAGGGTCTTCTCGGCTGTAAATATAAGAGAATCCGCGTTGTTTTTTGCCTCAATCATTTCTTTTTTCTCCTCATCTTCCTTCGCATGCTCCTCAGCATCTTTGGTCATCTTCTCAACTTCTTCCTTGGTCAAACCTGTTGAGCCGGTTATCTTAATACTTTGCTCTTTTCCTGTAGCTTTATCTTTTGCGGCAACATTAAGAATTCCATTGGCATCGATGTCAAAAGTCACTTCAACCTGAGGAACACCGCGGGGCGCAGGGGGAATTCCATCAAGAATAAATCTTCCTAGAGTCTTATTATCATTTGCAAGAGGCCTTTCTCCCTGAAGAACATTAATTTCCACCTGCGTTTGATTGTCAGCTGCAGTTGAAAAAACCTGGGATTTGGACGAAGGAATTGTAGTATTTTTTGAAATAAGAGGAGTGGACACTCCGCCCAAAGTCTCAATTCCAAGAGTCAAAGGCGTAACATCCAGAAGCAAAACATCTTTTACCTCTCCTCCCAAGACTCCACCCTGGATTGCCGCACCTATTGCGACTACTTCATCAGGATTTACGGATTTGTTTGCTTCTTTTCCGAAAAACTTACTGACTGTTTCGACAACTTTTGGCATTCTGGTCATTCCTCCAACCAAAACAACCTCATCAATTCCGCTTGCTTTTACCCCGGCGTCTTTAAGAGCCATTTCAACCGGTTTTAAAGTTTTTTGGATCAAATCATCTACAATTTTCTCAAGCTGTGGTCTTGTGATAGTCATTGTAAGATGAAGCGGTCCGTCTTTTCCCTGAGTTATAAAGGGCTGATTAATTTGCGCTTCCTGAGAACTTGAAAGCTCAATCTTTGCTTTCTCAGCAGCTTCTCTTAATCTCTGGAGTGCCTGCGGATCTTTCCTTAAATCGACATTGTTTTCTTTTTTGAACTCATCGGCAAGATAATTTACAATTACCTGATCAAAATCATCTCCTCCAAGATGAGTATCTCCATTGGTGGATTTAACTTCGTAAACTCCGTCCCCAAGCTCAAGAATTGAAATATCAAATGTTCCTCCACCAAGATCATAAACAGCAATTGTATGTGCGTTTTTCTTATCAAGCCCATAAGCAAGTGCTGCAGCTGTCGGCTCATTTATAATTCGCAAGACTTCAAGTCCTGCAATTTCTCCTGCTTGTTTCGTCGCCTGTCTTTGACTGTCATCAAAATATGCAGGAACTGTAATTACAGCCTGTGTAACTTTTCCGCCAAGATACGCTTCCGCATCTGATTTAATCTTTTGAAGAATTTGGGCGGAAATTTCCTGAGGAGTAAAAGTTCTTCCTTCAACTTCTACAACTGCCATACCGTCACGGCCTGATTTGACAGTATACGGAAGCCATTTCATGTCAAATTGCACAGACTCATCTTTGAATTTATGTCCCATAAGTCTTTTTACAGAAAAGACAGTCTTCTTAGGTTTTAAGACAAGCTGTCTTTTGGCAACATCTCCCACGACATGAGATATCGGGTCGACAACTGACGGAATTACATTGCGTCCCTCTCTGGAATGGATAACTTTAGGAGATCCACCCTCCATTACCGCAACTGCTGAATTTGTTGTACCTAAATCTATTCCAATTATTTTTCCCATATGTTCCTTTCAGTCAATATTATCTTTTATATTTAATCTTTAATATTTTATATTGCGTGTCCTACGGACACTTGTGCTGCTCTTAAAACTTTATCATTTAGCAAAAACCCGGGTCGGAGTTCCTCGATAACTTTCCCCTCAACTCCTTCCGCTACATGCACTGCTTCCATAAGCTGGGGGTCAAAATCTTTTCCGACTACTTCTATTTTTATTAACCCTTCTCTTTCTAGCGTATCAAAAATTTGCTTTACACTCAAATTTATTCCCTCGTCTTTTGTGTGTTTTTGTGCAAGTATCAGAGTATCAAGTGCCGGAAGAAGCCGGAGAATTAATCCGCTATTTGCAGATTTCTTAAGTTCCTCCCGCTCCTGCGCGACCCTTTTTTCAAGATTCTGATAGTCCGCGAGTGTTCTTGCTATTTGATCCCGATCCAATCGGGATTGATTCTTAAGGTTCTCAATTTCTAAATCTTTTTCTTCTGTTTTATCTTTTGTATCTTTTTTTAAACTTTTTTTCCCCATCTCTCATTTTACTAGTTGCTAATCGCTAATTGCTAGTTGCTATTTTTACCATCCTTCGGCCAGTTCTTTTACCATATTTGTAAAGTATCGTACGGCCGGAACTATATATGTATAATTTAGTCTTGTAGGACCGATTACTCCAATTTCACCTGTCGTGTGTTTTGCCGTTTTAAAATACCCAAAAACAAATCCGTATGGTCCAGCAGCCAGTCTTGGTCCAAGCTCCTCTCCCAATAAAATGTGAATCTCGTCATCATTCTCCGTATTTTCAAAAATCTTACTAAAATAATTTATTTCATCAATTGCACCTAAAAGATTGCGGGTAAGATCTATATCGAAAAACTCCGGCATGTCCAAAATATTCGAATAACCTGAGCAGTAAAATTCACCTTCATCTGTTGCTACGATTGATAATGCATTTGTTTTCTCTGCAAGTGATTTGGCAATTTCTTTAAGAAGTCTTGGCTGTTGAGCTCTATAATCCCAAACCTTTTCTTTAAGTTCCACCTCTTCCGTAACTGAAATCTCTTTCTCTTTCATCAATTGATTGACATAGAATTTCATACCTTCGGAGGTTGGTGTTCGCCCCGAAGAAGAATGAGGTTTTTGTAAGTATCCAAGCTCTGTCAACTTTACCATCTCGTTTCTGATAGTTGCAGGAGAAGCGCTGATGTTTCTTTTTTTCTCAAGCGTTTCAGATCCGACTGCTTGTGCGGTTTCAATGTACTCTTCTATAAGATGCTTTAGAATTTCAATTTGCCTCTGTGTCAAATTCTGCATAAAGTATTAAATACTAAGCACTAAATTCCAAATCCTAAATAAATTATCACCGCAAATGCGGGATCCCGACTGAAAACTACCAGCGGGACAATCCCTAAAATTCAAATATCAAAACTTTTGGAATTTGTAATTTTGTGCTTGTAATTTACAAGCTGTGCTTGGATTAGCACTAATATAACACGACTGCTAAAATCTGTCAAGCCCCGAATTTTCTATGTCTTTTAGTATTTCGCCTCTTGGAGCACAGTGCATGAGAATCGAACGAATGAGATCAGGGGGATTCCTCACAAACTTGTTGAGGAGGGAGCGGACTGAAAGGAGCTCGCTTGCTTGACAAGCGTGGACCGAAATCACCCGACGAATGAGTGAGATTCAAAAGCACGAGCACCAACTTGGCGAAGAGTTTCTGCTTCTCTTTTCGGCAAAAGAGAAGAAAAAGACTTGTGTTAAAATCTAATTATGAGAAAAATAAAGAATTTCCTGCCGGCTTTATTCCTTAGCCTTCTCTCTCTTGGAATACTAATTTATTTAGTTTTTAATCAAACCCCAAATTCTGAATTCACTTTTGGAGGAATCCATCTAGGAATGAGCTATATTTTCCTTGCGCTACTCTTCGTCTTTATTTTTGGAATTTCCTCTTTTGTCCTGAAAAACTTCCGCCGCGGAGCCTTCATCGGAGCATTCGTAGCTCTTTATCTAGTTTTAAGAATTCTAAACTTAACTCATGTCTTTTTCTTCCTCATCCTCCTCGCCCTCTTCATATCCCTAGATTTATTTTTCGTGTACAATAAATAAGTTATGGATAGCTTTTTTAGTCAAAATCTTAATTGGATTGTTTTATTCGTATCTGCAATGTGGCTAAGAATCTTATTAATGTTCTTTATGGGATTAGTATTAGCATTAATTCTAACATTTAGATTTCCCTCAAGATATATCAAAAACAAAACTAAAATACGGGCTATAATTTTCATTACTACGGTATTTTTAATTGGTTATTTTTTAATTCCCAAGGGAATTTGGAAAGCAAAAATTAATTTATCTCCTCCCCAAACACTCGTAGCGACCTACTCTTTCAGCCAAGGAAGCATTACCCAATCCGACAGTGTCATTTTGCTTTATAAAAGTTCTTCATCATTTGAAGACATTATTAATTTTTACGTAGAGAAGCTTAAGGAAAATAAGTTATGTTTAGGGATTCAAAGTTTATATAAAAATGAAAGATGTTTACCTAAAGAAGCGATAATAGCATTAGGCATCAACAAAGATTGGGCTATCAATAAAATCGACAGCGACGGAGATCATAAGGGCTTAGGTTGGGGTTACTTTGCGATATTTGAAAAGGGTGGCAGTCGAGTCATCCAGATTTATCTATACTAGCACTAATTTGACTCAATAAATCCTTGTTAGGTTTTTACTTCTCTGCTAGAATTGCTCTATCGAATCTTTGCTTTTCTTCGTTTATTATAATAAACAGCTCAAATTACTAATATACTAGTATATTAGTAATTATATTCACTACAGGTATACTGGTATATCTTTAGTAATAAACCATTAATAAACTTGATTGTGCGTACCGATGTCAAGAAAAAGTATATGGTCTTTTGAAATCCGCTTGTAAATAATTCTAAAATCTCCTGTTATTGAAAATGCTCTAATACTATTTCCACTTCCTTTTAGTGCGTGATCTTTCAAGATTGAATTTGAGGGATTTTCTCTATAAATCTCGATTCTATCTTTAGTTTTTGTGACCAATTTAGAATTATTTTTAATGCGCTTCCTATAAGACTTCTTAAAATCTGGATGAAGTTCAATTTTCACTATGGAGATGTTTCATCAATGTATCTACATCAGTAAAAGTCTTAGTCTTAACTTTGCCTTTTTCAATTTCATCAATCATCTTATCGTATCTCTTAATAGCCTTCGGAGATAATTGAACGCTTTTTTCAAAAGTTATATCAAGAGCACCCTTTGCTAATTTACTTAAAAAAAGTCTTACTGCTTCCTGGAGAGAAGAAAAACCTTGTTGAAATGCCTGCTTCTCCGCCTGCTCTCGCAACTGTGTGCTCATTGGGATCTGAAGCGTTGTTCTATTCATAACATTATAATTATAATACTTCCGTAATGATCTTTCAATAAGCAAATTAATCCCAATCTATTGTTAGATAAAAGGTTGTCTGTTAAAATTAGCCCATGAACAGAAATAAATTTTTTATAACCAATGCGATTCCTTATGTAAATGCCAAGCCTCATATAGGCCATGTGCTTGAATTTGTGCAATCAGATACAATTGCCAGATTTCATCGGCAAATTGGAGATGATGTGCTTCTTCTTTGCGGATCTGATGATAATTCGCTCAAAAATGTTCAGGCTGCCGAAGCACTTAAAATTCCAGTTCAGGAATTGGTGGATAAAAATGCTAAGCTTTTTGAAGAATTGGCGGAAAAACTAAATGTAAAATTTGATGTTTTTCAAAGAGGAAGCAGTCCCGATCATCACCGCTCTTCACAGGAACTTTGGAATCTTTGCAATAAATCCGGAGATATTTATAAAAAATCCTATACAGGACTCTATTGCGTAGGATGCGAGCTTTTTTACGAAAAGAGTGAGTTGAATGAAAATGGTGAATGCTTCGAACATCCGGGGAAAAAACTTGAAGAAGTAAGCGAAGAAAATTATTTCTTCAGGCTTTCCAAATATCAAAAACAACTTGAAGATATTATTGAAAATAACAAGATAAAAATTTATTCGCAGAGACGGAAAAATGAAGTTTTGGCATTTTTAAAACGGGGGCTTTCCGATATAAGTATTTCCCGCTCAAATGAAAGAGCAAGGAATTGGGGTGTAAGCGTTGCGAATGATGATACACAAAAAATGTATGTTTGGTTCGATGCGCTTAATATTTACAGAAGCGGAGCTCCACAAAGTTGGCCTGCTGATATTCATGTTTTGGGAAAAGGAATCTTAAGGTTTCATGCAATTTACTGGCCAGCATTTCTTCTTTCTGCTGGGCTTCCTCTTCCGAAAAGTATCTTTGTCCATGAATATATAACTGTGAACGGACAAAAAATGTCAAAAAGTCTTGGGAATGTAATTGACCCGGTAGATATTATAGAAAAATATGGCGCTGATGCCTTAAGATTCTATTTTCTCAAACATATTTCTCCCTTTTCAGACGGAGATTTTTCAGAAGATAAGTTTAAAGAAGCGTACAATGCTGATCTTGCAAATGGGCTTGGGAATTTAATTGCCCGGGTTGCGAAGCTTTGCGAAAATTCAAATTATACACAGATGGGCTCAGAGAGTAGGATTTCAGAACACTTGATAGATGTCGAGGAATATACAGGCCCAATTTCCGAGTTCAAATTTAACGATGCTTTATCTTTCGTCTGGACTAAAATTTCGGATTTGGATAAATTTATTAATGAAGAAAAGCCCTGGGCGCTTCTAGATAAACAGGACCCGAAAATCAAAAGTGTTCTTGCTCATTCAATTGACCAAATTCAGGAAATTGCAGCGCTTCTTGAACCATTTCTTCCAGAGACTGCAAGAAAAATCGAAGAACAA
The DNA here is from genome assembly GCA_038063195.1 of Patescibacteria group bacterium. GTDB lineage: Bacteria > Patescibacteriota > Microgenomatia > Levybacterales > UBA12049 > JBBTVO01. The sequence goes on along the minus strand of JBBTVO010000033.1, from coordinate 2,468 downwards.
TTCAAAGGTCCAAAAATAACATCCCAAAAGCCACTATTTCCTAGATTATAATCTTAAGTAATATGGAAAATCTTCGAAGATTATTGATAAATGATAAGTTTAATTTTAGATTTCTTATACTTTGGGTCATTATATTATCAATTCTTTACTCCACTCTCTCTATCTTAAGACATATGCATTTTCAGTCGGGCGGATTTGATCTAGGAATTTATGATCAGGCGGTGTGGCAATATTCAAATTTTCTTTTTCCTTACAACACGATCAAGGAGAGGCTAATTCTAGGAGACCATCTGACACTCACTCTTCCTCTTCTTGCTCCATTGTATTGGATCTGGGATAACGTCAAGATTTTGTTAATTTTCCAATCCATATGGATAAGTTTTTCAACAGTAGCAGTATATTTAGTTACAAAAATAAGAAAATTTTCTCCTTTTGTTTGTTTTTCAATTGCCTTCCTGTATAGCTTGTTTTATGGTATTCAGTTTGCTATTTTTTTTGACTTTCACCCCATCGTTATAGGAATAGGATTATTTGCTTGGTCTATCTACTTCCTAGAAGCTAAAAGAAAGAAATTATTTTTACTATCTTTAACCCTAGCTCTCTTCACTCAAGAGGATATGGGATTAGTGCTTGCTGGACTAGGCTTTATATATTTTTTTAGAAAGGGCTATCGTAAATCTGCAATTTTGTTTATTGTATTGGGTATATTTTCAAGTTTAATTGAAACAAGAATCGTAAGTCTTTTATCACCCGTAGGATATGAGTATCTCCCTCAGATTTCACATAATCCTTTTCAAGTTGTAAAAGACCTATTCAATGATCCACAAAAAATACAAACTTGGATATATTCTCTCGGTTGGTTTTCTTTCTTGCCCGTTTTCTCTCTGGGATCGCTTGCTGCAATTACAACAAATCTTGCTCAATTTTTTATTACTGGTCCTGGGTTTAACAGAATGTGGAGTCCTTTTACCCACCACCATGCAATACTTGCGATATTCCTCTTCTTAGGAACTCTAGACACATTAGGATTTATTAGAAGGTTGAACAAAAAGTATCTAAATCTAGCTTTAATTGTACTTTTATTACTCATAATCGCCTTGTCACAGCAATTTATTTTTCATTTTCCACTCAACAAGCTATCAAAGCCCATCTATTGGAGGAGTGAAGAATGGATGAAAGATAATAATAATCTTTTCAGTCAAATTCCTAAAAATGCAGGCCTAGCGACTACACAAAATCTTATTCCGCATTTATCACACAGAAAAGAGATCTATTTAATTTATCCCCGGATTAAAACTTTTAATGGAATTTGTGAAGATTGCTGGTGGCTTGAATTTGCAGGCAAACCGGAATATATGATCTTAGATCTTCGTCCAAACCAAACTATCACTCAGCTTTTGGAATCCAATGAACACTTCCAAAGTGCTGTTAGAAATATGGAAAGCGCTGGAAGAATTAAAAAAGTACGAAATATCAGCTATGCTACTCTTTACAAGATAAATTACTAATATGATTGACGTACATTGTCATTTGAATTTTCACTCTTTCGAAAAAGATGCGGATGAAGTGATAAAGCGGGCGTTTGAAAAAGGTGTTACAAAAATTATAAATGTCGGGACCAAGCTTGATTCAAGTCAAAAAGCTGTAGAGTTGGCGGAAAAATATGATTCGCCAGCTGGCGAACTTTATGCGATAGTAGGTGTCCATCCTCATCATGCTGACAAACTTGAAGAAGATTGGTTGGCAAAACTTGAAAAGTTAGCAAAAAATTCAAAAGTTGTGGGGATTGGTGAATGCGGGATGGATTTTTATAAGTATCAATCAAACGGAATTGTAGATCCCCAACTTCAAAAAGATATTTTCGTAAAACAAATAGAATTATCTTTGAAACTTAAACTACCCCTCCAAATCCACAATAGACATGCGGGAAAAGAAATTATTGAAATATTAAATCACTATAAAAATGATCTACTTGATCCTCCGGGAATGTTTCATTGTATGTCAGGAAATATTGAATTTCTCAAGAGTGCTCTTAGTCTTGGATTTTATGTAGGTTTTGACGGAAATATTACTTACGAAGGCTTTGCCCCGGGTGAAGACACTTTACTTACGAATCTGATTAAACAAACGCCAATAGACAGAATCGTAACTGAGACCGACAGTCCATATCTTACTCCAAAGCCGTACCGCGGTAGTAGGAATGAGCCTTCTTATGTTATAATTGTCGGGCAGTTTATAGCCAAAATCAAGGGTGTCCCCTTTGAGGAAGTAAAACACGAGACTACCGAAAACGCAGAGAAATTATTCAATCTTAATACTTGATACGTAATACTTAATACATAATACTAATTTTATGACAAAATATTTCGCTAAATTTTTTAAACTCTATCCAATAAAAACCCGAAGACTTCTCGAAATTTTTCCGGGATTTTTTTCGTGGACAATAATTCTTTTTCCGATTTGGGGAT
>JBBTVO010000032.1:0-25755 GCA_038063195.1 Patescibacteria group bacterium | reverse complement strand
TCTTTTAAGTGATTTCTGCGCTGCTTTACTCGCTTCATTTTCTAGCTCATCCAAATCATCCTCAAGCTCTTCGGCTGAATCCGTAGCATCATGCACTCGCCTCTCAACTTCTCTGTCTAGATCATCGCGGATCTCATTTTCAAGCTCATCATCGGGCAAACCGTCCTCCACTTCTATTTTTGACTGCAAAATAGATGCCTGAGCCGCTGAAACCATCAATTCTAATTCTCCATCGGTCTGACTTTCTAAGATATCAAGAGACTCCTGTCTTCTTTTAATATCATTATTTATTTCTCTTGCAACTTCTGCTATATCCCTTCCGCTAAGCTGGGCATCGCTTAGATTATCTGCGGCTTCTTGTAAGTTATCAGAGATTCCCTCAAGGGCAGTTTCTATCCCGTCGCTATTTTGGCGGGCAAGCATGATTCGAAGCTCAGCCAATCTCTCACCCGCAACAGCATTATGAATTTTCGCTTTTGCCTCAGGGTTAAATGCAAGAAATAAACGCGCTGCCTGTTTAATTTGATCTAAGAAAAAGAATGGACTGTCCGGAAGAATCAAGCCTGGACCTTCTGCTGTCGGGGGAATTTGAGGAGCAGCTGACTCGGTAGAAACTCCCAAGACTCGTCTGTGACGTGCGTATACGGGTTGCGAAACCAACCAAATAAGAAGAAATAGTACTAATATACTTATACTCGTTCTAACTATTATTTTCCCAGTCACACTACTATAATAGTCAGAAATTTTCAGTCTTGTCAAGTTGATGTAAGATACTTAATACTTTATACTTGATACACAATACCAAACTATGACCTTTCGAGACATTCGGCGCAGCTCAGTCGAAGCCCAAACTCAAGGTCATACTGAGGTATTCGAAGTATGACAGCAACTGGACACGCGATAATAGGGACCGTAATTGCGGCAAAAGTAGGCAATCCTGCGCTCGCAATCCCTATCGCTCTTGCTTCACATATAGCTGCAGATCTTTTTCCTCACTGGGATGAAGGAACGAATGGAAATAAAACTAAACAGACAATTGCTCTTCAAGCAGTCTTTGATGTACTTTTCGGCTTTGGGATTTCATACTTAATAATCTTTTTTCTTTTTCCGCAAACAAGTCTTGTCTATGTTTTCATAATGATAATCACAGCACAAGCTTTTGACTGGCTCACCGCTCCTTACTATTTATTTGGTATTAAACCTTTCAAGATTTTCTACAAATTCCAGAAATTATTTGACAACGAAATGAAAGCTCCTTGGGGAATTATTAACCAAGTCGCCATCCTCACCCTCCTCGTAATCCTTGCAAAAGTGTTCTAAACTTGCCACAATCTTGTTAATGGACCCGCAAAACCCACCTACTCAAGATATTCCTTCTTCTCAAGTCAATAATGCAACCCAATCCTCTATTTCCCCACCGTCTAATAGATCATTTTTATCTACCAAAATCGTACTACTAATCGGGGCATTAGTTGTCGGATTAATCGTTGCAGGCTTTATTTATTTTCAGACCATAAAATCTTCTTCGACTCCCGAAATAACAAAACAGGTTAAAAAGGACTGGGTTGGGGTGATATACACCAAGGAAGGTTTGGTAAAATTGTCTTCACAAGGAAAATTAGAAAAAGATGGTGACGGTAAGATTAGAACTTTCATGCCTCCATGGTTAAAAGCTTCAAATGAAGGTACTTTTGTTCCTCGTGAATTGCTACAAGATGGTCAAATGGTTTTTGTTGGATCTCCTAAAATACCTTCGGCGCCAAAAGAAAATATCATCTATAGCTTGGGCATTGATTCAACGAAAACACCCAAACCGTTTCTCAAAACTCCAGATGGTCAAAAAATCGTATCACTTGCTGTTTCGCCCGATAGTAAACATATAGCAGTAATTTCAGTTACAAGAACGAATGATCAATTACTAGAAGGGCTTGAAGATTTAGAATTTGAAAGTGAAGAATGGAAAAAAATAAGTGCCGAACGAGAAAAAGAATTACAGGAACAAACTCGGACAATTTCAATTTATGAAACAGACACCGGACAAATTAGTAGGACGTTAAAATTAAAGTTATTAGATCCACCTTCACGAAGAATTGGAGGAGGCAGACTTCTATGGAATCAAACAGGATTATTTTCAATAGATAGACCCGAGATAACAGTTTTTAATCCTACCAATGGGGAAATTATTGATACCATTCCAGACATATCAACCGGACCTGGCTCTTCCTTAAGTAAGACCATTTTAATCTCGCCTGACGGTAATAAGTATTTTTCACAATACCTGGTTAAGAAAATCCCAGGAGGAGAAATCATTGGTCAATTAGACACGAACTATCTGAGCCGTGTTAAATTTCACGAAGAGCCTGATATTGAGGCGGAAGATTTAGAAAATAAACTTGTCTGGGACGGGCCTTCGATATTTTCTTCCGATTCTGAAAAAGTTTTAATTCAGGGAAGAAATGGTACTCAGACAAACTTTGTTATTCTGGAGTTAGATATTGAAAGCGGTAAAACAATAAAAGTTGGAGATTTCGAAATCCTACAGCTTAGCTCCATACCGTCATCTGAAATAAAGTCGTTATTTTTGTTTTTAACTTATAACCCTCTTGCAGACAAAATCTTTTTTGCTGCAAATTACCCAACGGTTGATAAAACAGCTGTCACTGACCTTTTCCAACTACAGAAGGGAGAGCAAAAAGCGCAACTTATAGATCAATTCGATGATCCGTATGTTTCTTTTTTAGGTTGGTATTTAAAATAATTCCTTCTCGTAATCCTTGCAAAAGTTTTATAAACTTGCCACAATCTTCTTAATGGACAACCAAAACCAAACTCCACAACCTCAAACTCCGCCGGCAAATCAAAATCCTGCTCCTATTCCTCCTCCCCAGCCTGTCAGTCCATCTCCAGCACCAAATCAACCTTCTTCCCCGCCGCCTTTTCTTTCAAGCAAATTATTATTCGTAATCGCATTTGTTGTCATCTTAATTGCCATCGGGAGCGGAATTTTTGCCATGTTAAATTCAAACTTCACAAAACCTGCTCCCTCTCCGACTCCCGCTCCCACATCAACACCAACCCCTGTTGACGAAACCGCCACATGGAAAACCTACGAAAATACCGAATATAGCATAAGCTTTAAATATCCAAGTGAATATACTATTAATCTGGAGAAAAGAGCTTCTGTTTTTTTAGGCTTATATAGTGAAGACGTCGACGAACTAGAGTTTAAATTTTCAAAAGGAGATGATATATCGGGGTTTTCAATCTTTGTAGCTAAGAATGACAATATGACGATTTCGAAATACTATGATAGACAGACTGGAAGAAGCGGTGCATCAATAGTAGTCACTCAAGTTAAGCCAGACGGAAATGCTTCGGAAGCTGCAACTCTTACAGACTTGGAATATTATAAAGTTGAAAGATATAAAAATTATTTCTATTGGATTGTTTTATCTCAATACGGATTGTCTATTCGCGAGCATATTGATCAAATTCTCTCCACATTCAAATTTACCGATCAGAATACAACACCTGTTGCTTGTACGGAAGAAGCCAAAATTTGTCCGGACGGATCGTACGTCTCTAGACAAGGACCGAATTGTGAATTTGCTCCATGCCCTAGCCAATAAACTTCATGCACGGCCTGACCGGTGCTGAAGAATATTTGCCCAAGTAAGAGCCTTCTCTGCCCACTCTTCTTTGTCGGCAGTTAATCGCTCGTCCAATAATTTTACAAACTCTTTTTTAAATTGTTCAAATGTTGGCTTAAAACGATCGGATAAGTTTTCTTTTGACAACTCATCTACAAACTGCTTTGTCTCTTCCATGAACTGATCGACTCGATTTTTCTTTTCTGGAGTCAAAATCCAATCGCTTACTCTCGCAAGGTTTACAGAAATATCCAATACCTTATCCTTATTTGAAATCATATTTGTTATTACTAATATACTAGTATATTAGTAGTCTCTTGACAATTTTATCAAATTCTCTTCTTACGTCTTGCGACATAATTTCGCGGCTGAAATTTTGCTGTGAAGGACGGACGTTTATCATTGAATTATAGTCAATTTCCCCACTGTCAAGATCTAAACCGCCACCCCAAAGATCTTCTTGTCTTGATCCATAGGTAAGCAAAGTTTGTTCTCCATCGACATGTCTTTTTCCACCACCAGCCAAAACTCCTCTCTCAATATCAACTACCACTTTTACATATCCGTTGAAATCTTCAGACATTTTATCAATTTCTTCTTTTGTTGCTTTTTTTCGTATTATCAATATCATTGTCTGTATTTTTTAACATCCTCTAGCTTCTCCCGATGGTCGTTGCCATTCGGGATTTCGCTTCGCTCAACATGCTCAGTAGTTGGCTTTTTCCAACTGGCGAAATCACACTTCGGATAGTTTGAGCATCCATAAAACTTCCTTCCTTTTTTGGTATTTCGCAGGATTACCTGTCCACCTTTATCGCCATCTTTGGGACACGGAATACCAAGCTCCTCAACAAATGGCTTGGTAAAATCACAAGCAGGAAATGTACTGCATGAAAGAAATTTCCCAAATTTTCCGTATCTTATTACAAGAGGAGACCCGCATTTGGGACATTTTTCATCAACTTCTTCTGTAGCAATTTTGACTCTATCAGCTCCTTTTACAGCTTCCAAGCTTTTAGTTAATTCCTCGTAAAAATTTTTAATCATCGGATTCCATTCCTTCTTCTCATTGGCAATTGCATCGAGCTGGTCTTCCATCTCAGCCGTGAAAGGAATATCATCAATTGTTGAAAAATTAGCTACCAAAAAATCATTTACGGCAATTCCTATAGGAGTCGGTTTAAATCTTGCTTCTTCTCTTTCTATGTATTTTCGCCCCTCAATCGTCGAAACAATTGTCGCGTAAGTTGAAGGCCGGCCTATTCCTTTTTCTTCCAGTGTCGCGATCAAGGATGCTTCGTTGTACCGAGGCGGCGACAAAGTCTCATGCTCTTTTTCGGAAATGTTTTTCGCTGAAAGTTTCTCATCTTTATCAAAGTCTGGAAGTATATTGTCATTTAAAACCTGCGGGGTAAGTTTCAAAAACCCATCGAAAATAAGGACCGAACCATTTGCCTTCAATAAATAACTGCTAACTTCTGGCTTCTCACTGCTAACTTTTGGGTTGTTAGAAGTTAGTTGTTTTTCGTTAGAAGTTACAAATACCGTCGTTGATTCGGTAATCGCATCTGCCATCTGCGTAGCGACTGCTCTTGCCCAGATGATTTCATAAAGCCTGCCGTAATCTCTTCCCAAATCTCTACTCACCTTCTCCACAGTAGCTACAGCGTTCGTCGGCCTTATCGCTTCGTGCGCTTCCTGCGCAAGCTTCTGTTTGGTTTTATAAACCCGCACGGTAGGAGATAAATATCTTTTCCCAAATTGTGATTCTACAAAACTCCTAATTTGCGCCACCGCGCTTCCCGCCATATTTACCGAGTCAGTCCTGTGATAAGTAATATAACCTTCTTCGTAAAGTTTTTGTGCAAGGCTCATCGTGCGCCGGCCCGCAAATCCAAGCCTTCTGCTTGCATCCTGCTGAAGAGTAGAGGTGGTATAAGGCGGATAAGGACTCCTTTTTATTTCTTTTTGAAGAATTTCTGCGACTGTAAACTTCTTACTATTAAGATCCTCGACAATTTTCTGGGCTTTTTTGAGACTGTCAATTGTAGACTTGGTAATCCTGTATTGCCCGTCATATAAATCAAATGTCTCTTGGGTTTCTAATTTTTCTCCATTTATTTCTATCAGTTCGAATTCAGCTTCCTTCTTCTCTTTCTCAAAAATCGCATGGATACTCCAATATTTCTCTTTCTTAAACTTCTCAATTTCTCGCTCCCTTTCAACTATTAATCTAAGAGCTACTGACTGCACGCGCCCGGCTGACAAACCGCGCCTTACTTTTTGCCACAAGACAGGTGAAATTTTGTATCCTACCAATCTGTCCAAAACTCTTCTTGCAGTCTGCGCATCTACGAGCGCTTCATCAATTTCGCGCGGATTCTTAAGAGCCTCTTCAATCGCTTCTTTTGTAATCTCATGAAAGACAATCCTCAATAATTTTTTATTTTTTATATTTAATTTTTTATCTTGAGCAAGCATATCTTTGATATGCGAAGCGATAGCCTCTCCCTCCCTATCAGGGTCAGTCGCAAGAATTATTGCATCTGCATGTTTGCTTGAATCTTTAAGATCGGCAATTATCATTCTCTTCTCAGATACCACTTCATATTGAGGTTCAAGAGTCTTCTCATCAACACCAAGTTTGCTTTTGGGAAGGTCCATAATATGTCCCATTGAAGCCTTTATCTCATAATCTTTCCCAAGAAACTTTCCTATGGTCCGCGCTTTTGTAGGAGATTCGACAATAATTAAATTCTTCATAAAATTCTAAACTCCATTCATTTTAGTTTACATTATAAACACCTTGTCAAGTATTAAGAGATATGTTATTATTTATTGCGTACTAACATGTTAGTACGTTTTAAGAACGAAAGCATACTTAAATGGTAAGGAAAGTTTTTAGGGTAGGACATTCGGTTTGCGTAACGCTAGATAAAAAGATGCTTCAGGAAATTGGGCTTGATGGCGTTTCTTCTGTGTGGATTGAGCCGGACAAAAAAGGAAAGAAAATTATAATCCGCAAACGCGAAGACAAAGATTGGTAGAAAATTTCCCAAGGTGCCGCTATAAATCCACCTCCGAGGTGGGACTAAAGCCTTCCCCTATTGACAGCATATATATATAAGCTAGTCTATTTTTATGGAGCCCAAACCAGAACCCCAGGAACCGCAACAAAGTCAGGAAATAAAAGATACTCCCGAACATTTATTTGCCAAGGACCAACTTGCAGGAATAAAATTTTTAAATCCAAAAACTAACGAAAGGACAAGCTTGCAAGATCGTTTAGGAAAATTGTTCCCTAGATATGAAGCGATAGTTCTTTCACAATTTGATTTACTACGTGCAACGGAAGGGCCACAAGCTCAATATAAAGAAGATGCCAAAAGACGCGCGGAACAGATTTATCGAGATTGGAAAACTGAACAAAGAAAAGAAGCTGAATCTTCGCAAGAATGGAATCAAATTGGCTCTGGTTCATATGAAGGCGAGAAATGGGTACTGCAAAGTGATAGACTTGAAGATGATTATTCAGACACATCTCACCCCTAATTGGTTACCGAATATAAACTTCCGGAGTTTTTGATAATTCCTTTTACTTCCATCATCGAAAGCGTGCTTCCGAAGAAAATTTAAACCAGCAACTTAAGCGTTTTGATTTGCCACGTAATAATCAATCAATCTTCTGATCATTGCCTGATATGAAGCATTGTGCTTTTTCGCGGCACTTTTGAAGAAACTTAAACTTTTTTGAGAAAGAGTCAATGTCACCCTAGTCTTTTTTTCATTTAAAACCAAATCTTTTGGCTTTGGTAAAAAATCCTTTATAGCCATCATTTCCCCAAATGTTCCTTCGAAAATATTATCTTTATATCTGCTTTTCATATATCTTCCTTTCCTTGCGCCAGTATCCGGCGCCGAAAATTCTGATTTTATTTTTTCTGTATGTAAATCTTACTGTGCATACTTTACCTTTAATTTTTCCTAAACAATAATATCTTGTTTCTTTTTCGGCGCTATGACCTATATCCTTAAATATAAGTCTATTCCGATCAAGAAATGCTTTCTGCGCATCCCAAAATGATATTTTATGCTTCTTAAAGTTCTCTCTATTTTTGTCTTCATCCCACTCAAAAGTTGTATTCATAAATATATTACCATATTAGCATATACTTTGTCATCTTTAGTTATTCACGGAATACAAGCTTCCGGAGTTTTTGATAATTCCTTTTACTTCCATCATCGAAAGCGTACTTCCGAGGATTTGAGATGAGATTCCGGTTTTTTTGACAATCTCATCAAAATACAAACCTTCGTTTTCCAGAACTTCCAAAATCTTCCTTTCTATTTTGTTTTCGGTTTTGAATTTTGTATTTTTTGATTTCGAATTTGTTTCGGATTTAGTATTTTGGATTTCGAATTTCAATTCTTTGAGTATACTTTCGGCGCTCGTTACTAATCTCGCTCCCTTCTCAATAAGTTCAAGAGGCGCTTTGGAAAGACTGGATGTTATCGGTCCCGGAATTGCAAAAACGCGCCTTTCAAACTCCAAACCAAAATTTGCAGTAATAAGTGAGCCACTATCTTCTGCCCCTTCTGTCACCAAAACTCCTTCTGAAATACCGGCAATAATTCTATTTCGTGCTGGAAAAGTGCCGATTCCGGGCGGCGTGCCAGGAGGATATTCAGAGATTATAAGTCCGTCAGAGTCTAAGATTTCTTCATAAAGTTTTTCATTCTCTTTCGGATATGGCACATCAACGCCATTGCCAAGTACCGCAATCGTTTTGCCGCCTGCGTCAATTGCTCCCTTGTGCGCAGCTCCATCTACTCCAAATGCCATTCCCGACACTATTGTTAAACCACTACTGGCAAGTTCTTTTGCAAACAATTCGGTTATTTCTCTTCCGTAATTTGTAATTCGTCTTGTGCCTACAATTGCGATTGAAGGAGAATTTAATAAAGTTATATCACCTTTTGCGTAAAGCACTGATGGAGGATTAGTAATTGATTTTAAAAGACTCGGATATTCCTTGTCCAAAAGGGTGATAAATGAAATTTTTTGCTTCTCAAGCTGTTTCTTGTATCTTTCAAGGTCAAAATCATCACGGAATTTCAGAAATTTGGATGTGAGCACGGGCTTTAATATTGGTAAAAGCTCCGATTCTGAAGCACTCCATGCCTTTTTTAAACTTTCGAAATTCCTTGCGAGCAAATCTAAACTCTTAGGACCAATGCCCGGCGCCATCGAAAACCCCAACCAATAATTTCTTTCTTCCATAAAAATAACCTCTAACGACTAGCTACTAACTTCTAACATATGACGGCTAACTGTTAACTATTCTTTAGTTTTTTAGACAATCCACCAAGTTGTCTTGAAATTATTTCATACTTTTCTTCAAAATAATTAAATTGCGCTTCATTAATGATCTTAAGCTCGAAAGCAATTTCCAAACTCGCAACAGTTTCGTCAACTGAGCCCAATGCAATGGTAATATATCTGTTAAAATCTTTATCCGATTGCTTGGATGAACCTTCTGCGATATTTAATAGCACTGAAAGCGAGCTTCTCTTTATCTGATCGGAAAGATAATAATAATTTCTGGAAAATTTGCTTAACATAAAAGCTATCTCTATATGCAAGGATTTTGCGTCTTGATAAACTTTAAAATTCCTAAATCTAAAAGCCATGAATAAAGTTTAACACACTGAGCATTAGCAGTTAGTTGTGAGAAGTTAGCCGTTAGCAGTTAATCTTTTTTCCTCGTAAAATAATCTTCTAAGATCTTTTTCGCGATTGGGGCTGCGATATTTGAGCCCTCTCCACTTTCTTCGGATAGAACTGTTACTACAATTTCAGGGTCATATGCCGGCGCAAAAAGCGTAATCCACGCATGAGGAAGAGTTTTCTTTCCTCCATGCTCGGCAGTTCCGGTTTTACAGGCAACGGAAACTTTGCGGTAGTCTTTAAAACCTGCAGAACTGGTGGCTTGCGGCGCTTCAAAATAATTCTTGTTATCTATTTTTAATCTTGGATTCTTGACTTTGAAATCAAAAAACGGCCACGCAACTCCTCCGGGAGAACATGAATTTATCATTCCCTGTCTTATCAAGGAACGCGTTTCATCATTTAACAAACCTGTCTTCAATGGCTCGTTGAGCTTTTCATTCCTAAGAATATGCGGACGGTAAAGAGTCCCTCCGTTTGCAATAACTTCCGCCCACGTATTTACCTGAAGCGGAGTCGTAAGCAGATACCCCTGCCCTATACTATAATGGTATGTGTCCCCGAGATACCACGGCTCCCCAATTTCTTTCTGCTTCCATTTTTGAGTTGGTACAAGCCCCGTCGACTCGCTATTCAAATCTATTCCAAGTTTTTTTCCAAGGCCAAATTCCGAAGCGGTCTTTGAAATCTTGTCAACTCCGATTTTTTCTCCGAGTTTATAGAAGAAAACATCGTTTGAGCGCTGAATACCCTTAACTACATCCACTTCTCCATCTGTCCTTCCGTATTGCGTGAAATACCAGTTGGCGAAAGAAAACTCGCCGACTGTAATTCTTCCTTTGTCTTCTACTTTGAAATTCTCATCAATAATTTTATTTTCAAGTCCCGCGGACGCTACTACCAGCTTGAATGTGGAACCGGGAGGATATGTGCCTGAGACAGGACGATTGAGAAGCGGCTGGCTTTCTCCGTCGGTTAAAATACTTGGTAAATTTTGATAACCCGAAGAAGTTGCTGTTTTATAAGTAGCTCCAAGTGTAAAAAAATTATGGTCAAAAGACGGCTTCGAAATCATAGCAAGGATTTCGCCTTTGGGTGTTGAGACAATTGCGGCTCCTTTCTTGACATTTTCCATCGCGGAAAATGCAGCCTTTTGGATGTTCAAATCCAAATTTACTGTGATATTCTCTCCGGGAATTGGGTCAGTCTTCCCCAATTTCCGCACTGACTCCCCAAGGCTATTTACCTCGACAAGCTCCTTGCCATCTTCACCTTTGAGCATCGGTTCATACTCGGCCTCAATTCCCATTTTTCCGATAAGGTCGTTTCCCAGATAATCTGAGAATTCAGGCTGTTTTAGTTCTTCAGGCGAAATCTGGCCGATATATCCTAAGACATGTGAAAACATTTCTTTGTAGGGATAGGATCGGAGTGCATCAACTTCGAGGTCTTTTTTCCCCTGAGCGATAAGGACTAGCGCTTCGTCATTGGTCAGAACTTTTGTTTTACCGTTCACAGTTTCCCGAAACCCGGGAATGTTATAAACCAGAGGCTTACCATTCCTATCAAGGACCACTCCGCGCGGCGCGTGTACTGGAATTGTCCTAATCCTGTTGGTATCAGAAAGGTTTCTGTAATAATCCCCGCGGATGATTTGGACCCAAAATGTTTTGGCAAATAATCCCGCAACAATCAATACCAAAAATACAGGAAGGAAAAATTCTCTTAAATGATATTCTTTTCCGTGGGGATTGCGTCTGCCCGTTGCCTGTCTCGTACTTATAAAATCGGAAAATATTGCGTCATTTTTATTTTTCATATTCAAGACTTATAGATTTTTTGCGTATATGGAATCTATCTGCTTGGATGAGAAGAAAAAAGAAAATAATACCAATGAGAGCACTTGCCAGAGATTGAATGAGTATAAAACGACCGTCAAAAAGAATTAGATAAATCAGGCTTCCGGAGAATGATGAGATGAAAACAAAAGGAAAAGTCTGGACATCAAATTTGCGCTCATAAAGAAACACGGTTGCAAGAATTAATAAATAAAAAATGCTCGACTGCCCCAGCGGATTAGAAAGCATGATATCAAGGACTACGCCGCACAGAAACGCGATAAGAAAAACAGAAGTTTTTTTTGTAGCAATTGCAAGATTTAAAAGCAGTACTAGAACAAGAGGAATAGTCGTCACCGACCCCTGAAGAACTAGTGATATTACAAACAGCAAAACAAGAAAAATCATTTCAATTTACAACTATAAAAACCGCGGAAAGATTTGAAAAATCAAGCGGGCTTTGGACTTTCCCCTTTTGGAAAACCTCACTTGGTTTTTTCTCAACCGATGTAATTCTGCCTACGATTAAATCCGGCGGAATTCCCCGCCCCGCTTCATCCTGACTTCCCTTAGTCACCAAAATATCAGACGTTTTTATGTCATCGGCCTGAAGAACATTATCCAGAAGCATTTGCCTTCCCCCATCACCCTTCACCACTCCATTCCCTCCCGACCTATCATCTTTTACCGTAACGGAAAATGAATTATTTGTCAGAATGTCTGCTTTTGAGAAATAATTTGAAGCAGAAATTACTTTCCCCACCAAAATATTTTTGATAACCACCGCATCGCCTACCCTCACCCCGTCATTTGTCCCTTTATCAAGTGTAAAAGTTGTAGGATCGGTAATACCGGGAACAAAGCTTGGCGCACCGACTATTTTGGCCGGCAAAAGCCTCATTCTTTCTTCTCCGCCTTTTTCAAACTGATCACGAAGCGCATTGTTATCCCTGATAAGTTTATTCTGCTCAACTAATTTCCCCAAAAGAATTCTGTTCTCTTCCCTAAGCTTCTCTGAAGAAGAACCAGGATTAGATAAAAAATTAAATGCTGAGTAGGTGATACTTTGAATGGGCGAAGTAATTTTGCCAAGCAAAGACTCTGGTCCTGAGAGAAATCCTGCTTTTGAAAAAATAAATAATAGTATGGATAAAATAAGAAGTACAAAAAAAACAACAGAGATTTTACTCCTTTTTACCATACAGAAATTCTAAACCTTTCGAAGCTCTCTGACAACCCACAAATTAGCGATTAGCAATTAGAAATTAGCGATTAGAAAATTTTAAGTTCAGAAAACTAACTAGTTGCTAGTGGCTAATAACTAGTCTCTATTTGAGGCCGCCGATGACTTTGACGCACCATTTCTTGCATTGACAATCCGGCATTGAGGGTTTTTTTTGTTTTAATCTCAATCGCCATTCCGGCATCGAATGCATGGAGGATTAAACGAGCGGCCCCTAACGGGGAGATTGTAAATTAGCGAGTTTAATCTGAAAAGCATGACCTGCCTGCCGGCAGGCAGGGAAGAGGCATGGCGAGAGTTTCTGGTACTTTTTCGGAAAAAAGTACAGAAGAAATTATTTTAGGCCACCTATAACCTTAACTCTTTCCAGAAGCGAGGGGTCTTCAAGCACTTTTCCTGTCCCCCGCACTACGCTTGTCAGTGGATCTTCGGATTTTACAACCTGAATTTTAGTTCTTTCTACGATCAGGTCTTCAATTCCGCGCAATTGAGACCCTCCACCTGTAAGAAGTATTCCATGCTCAAGAATATCAGAGATAAGCTCTGGCGGCGAATCTTCTATAACATCTGAGATTGCATCAATTATGTCAGACACCACGGGTGCCAATGCCTCTCTTATCTCGACTTCCGTAATTTTCAAACTCTTCGGAAGTCCTGTCTCAATATCCATCCCCCGCACTACTGCAATTCTGCTCTTCTCATTTTCTTCTGTTTTAATCTCTTCCTCCTTAGTTTTCAAATCTTCCCCCCCTCCCTCTTCTTTCTTTTCTTTGGAATCCTCGTCAATATTTTTTATATTTAATTTTTTATTTTTTATTTTGCCTTCAAATGCGCTTCCCACTTTTATCTTCACATCTTCAGCTGTTTTTTCTCCAAGCATAAGCCCGTGACGAAGC
This sequence comes from Patescibacteria group bacterium, assembly GCA_038063195.1. Lineage (GTDB taxonomy): Bacteria > Patescibacteriota > Microgenomatia > Levybacterales > UBA12049 > JBBTVO01. Next base: position 12,400 of record JBBTVO010000032.1, on the reverse strand, counting down.
CTTATGTAATGCGTTATCGCTCTATCCATCTCATCTCCTGCAGAAAGAATTGACTTATTTACCACAATTCCTCCCAATGAAATTACTGCAACTTCAGTAGTCCCCCCGCCAATATCTACAATCATCGAGCCGGTTGATGAGAAAACCGAAACTCCTTCGCCAATTGCCGCAGCCATCGGTTCTTCAATAAGAAATGCTTCGCGTGCTCCGGCATTAAGAGCAGCTTCCCAAACAGCACGTCTTTGGACTTCGGTCACAGCAGATGGAATTCCTATCGCAACTTTTGGCTTGGAAAAAGCCAGGGGCAGGATATTTCCAACCTCATGAATAGAATGGATGTAATACTCAATCATGCTGGAGGTTGCATCAAAATCCGCAATAACTCCACCCCGAAGAGGTTTTATCACCAGAATATTTGGCGGAGTCTTCCCCAGCATTTTCTTTGCCTCCGTACCAATGGCGATCATCTTTTTGGTCTTTTTGTGCATCGCTACAATCGACGGTTCGCGTATTACGACACCTTTTTCCTTCACCCAAATAAGAGTATTCGCGGTTCCCAAATCTATACCAATATCATAGGAGAAAAGACTGAAGAATTTATCAAAAATACTCATAAAATTAGCAACTAACAATTAGCCACTAGTCATCGCAAAGCGAGATCCCGACTGAAAACTATCAGCGGGACAGCTAGTTTTAATAATAGCAGTAATCTGAGAGATTTAAAAGTTTATTTATAATGCAAATTTATGTCTACAATCTCTGCTTGGGAATCTACAATAATAAATAATACTCTATATTTTTTATCAAGTCTAAACGAATAAACACCGGCCGTTTTAGGTTCAAGAAGTTCAGTATGCAAAGACGGGTGACGGGGATTATTCGTAAAAATTTCAATCTGCTTATGGAATTTCCCACTAAGCTGATGCTTCGAAAGATAAACTGCGAGGCTACGATTTAGAGGCTTTACTGGCATAAACAGAGGAAGCTGACAAACCTTTTATCATACTATCAACGAATTTCTTATTGTATCTGCCTGTTTTCTCAAAATCATTCTTTATCTTATTAAGCGCCTGAGGTTTAAATTCCTGAAAAACCAAATCTTTCTGGGTAAAATATCTTTTAAGAAGACTTCCGACGAACTCAGAACGGGTCGCAAAGCCCTGCTTCTTGGTTTCGAAATCTACTTTCTTGGCTATCTGACTCGGTAAGGAAATTGTAAGCGTATTCATGGTATTAATAATAACAATATTGACGGCTATTTGTCAATGAAATTAGTTGATTTGACGATTACTAATATACTAGTATATTAGTAATTTTAGATTTTAGCTCACCCTTATCGTTCGTGTCTTTAATCCGCCGCAGGCGAAGCGCTTGACAACAAGATTGAAAAATGAAATATTTAATATATGGCTGGCGACGAAAAACCAGGAGAAAGACCTGAGGACATAATTCCTGAAGCATATCGAAAAGATCTTACTGATGATCCCCTGAGAAGCATGCCTTTTCAGTCTGAAGATAGTATCGCCGCTATGACTCGCGAACGATCAGAGCCAACCCTTAGCTCTCAACCTGATTCTATTGCAGCAAAAGCAAGCGAGACTGTCCGCAAGGCACGGGAGGCTGCGATAGAGAATATGGATTACTTGGATACCATACCCCCAGCTGAAAGATATTCTGTGAAAGTTGGCTCCAACAGAGATGGAGTCGACATGAGAGCGTTTATTATGCCTATGGAAGAACCTCAAACAGAAGGATTCAGGGATTTTTTAGTACTTACTGCTGACGGTCCACAACGCCTGCGAGTAAACAATAGAGACGCTGAGCAAAAGGTTTCGGAATTTGTTTCCAGCGTGATAGATTATCCTGAACTATTACAAGAGACTGACCACCCTACTGGGGCATATCATCCGGGCGTAGGCGCATTATCTTTGGCCCCAAGTGTGATCCGAGGAAAAAAACTTGAAGATGCTTATTCATTCAACAGAGAAAAAGACGTGGGCGTAGGATATCTTGAGCCAATCGAAGACGTAAATCTAGTGAGGGACACGATCAGGAAAAATCAAAGTATGGTTGACAAAAGAAAGACTGATAAAAAGGTTACTGCGGAAGCTGAAAAACAAATCTCAATGGGCGAGGAAATTGGTAAAGTTATCCGCGGCTCTTGAGTCTTCTGTCCTATAAATTCTTCTTGCCCAAATTTTTATTTAGATATTTGTAGTATTTGAAATTGGTAGTATTTGTAGTATTATCATTTAATGAACCTCATTAAATGGTGCAACCGCATCATCGAATATTCCTTCTTTGCTATCTTTATTCTTATCCCATTAGTCCTTGCAGGAGATACTTCAGAGCTTTTTGAGTTTAATAAGATGTGGGTCGCCTTCGGACTTGGAATAGTTATTACAGCCGCGTGGATAGTCAAATCAATCATTTCGGGCAGATTGGAAATCCAACGGACTCCGCTTGATATTCCTATCGGACTTTTTCTTCTCTCGCAAATTATGTCCACAATTTTTTCGCTAGACCACCACACTTCTATCTGGGGCTATTATTCAAGGTTCAACGGCGGACTCCTCTCCACAATCCTTTACATTGTGCTTTACTACGCATTCGTCTCAAATGTTTTGCTGAAGGAAAACAATGAAAATAATTTTCTCAACTTTAAGGCTGTGAAGAAAATATTAAACATAAGTCTTATCTCAGGGCTTATCGTAGGGCTTTGGGGACTTCCTTCGCATTTTGGATATGATCCAACCTGTTTTCTCTTCCGGGGACAGCTGGATGTCTCATGCTGGGCTGATGACTTTCAGCCCAAAATTCGTATATTTTCAACCCTGGGACAGCCGGATTGGCTTGCCGCTTATATGGGCATCCTAATTCCTATAAATATTGCTCTTATTATTAACAATCTTAAAGACAGTCTTGGGAAAAAATTAAAACTTGGGATAGTAAGTCTTGATTTGCCGTCAAAAATAAAACCCGTAACAATTTTTTATATTTTAACTCTTGCTTTGTTTTATACCAACCTTCTTTATTCCGGTTCGCGCTCTGGAATTCTTGCGGTTTGGCTTGCCGTAGCAATGCTTCTTATTGGATACTATTTTCTTCACGGACGAAAGACGGTTAAGCTTTTTTCGCCCATTTTTATTCTCGCAGTAATTGCGGTTTTTGCATTTTCAATTGGAACTCCATTCGGATTTTTAAATAAATTTACGTATGGCGGGCTAAAGAGCGCTTTAAATCCTCCAAAGCCCGCCGCAAAAGCTCAGGAGTCTGCAAAACCTGCACCACAGCATACAGGAGAACTAGGCGGAACAGACTCGGGAAAAATCAGACTTCTTGTCTGGACCGGCGCAATAAATGCATGGAAAGATAACCCGCTTTTCGGAACAGGGGTTGAAACTTTTGCGTTTGCATACTATAAATATAAACCGGCTGGGCAGAACCTTACGTCAGAGTGGAATTTCCTTTACAACAAGGCGCACAACGAATTCTTGAATTATCTTGCGACCTCTGGACTATTTGGTCTGGGAAGCTATCTTGCAATTATTGGATACTTTTTTTACCTTTCTTTAAGAAAACTCTTGCGCGAAAAAGATAACCCCAACGGACTTCTGATATTGGGATTTTTGGCATCTCTTGTTACAATTCTTATAACCAACTTTTTCGGTTTTTCTGTAGTAATCGTGAATATCTATTTTTTCCTAATCCCCGCTTTTGCGTTTGCAGTACTAAGGCTTATCGACTCAGATAAAATTTTCTCATTTCCAAAAACTGCACCACAAGCAAGTAATACTCATCGTCTTTCTCCATTCCAATGGATCTCATCAGCTGCCGTTGTCCTAATCGGTCTCTATCTTATTTATAATCTTTTTGTTTTCTGGAATGCCGATAAAGCCTATGCTTATGGGAATAATCTTGACCGCGTAGGATACTACCAGCAGGCTTTTCCCTATCTTCAAAAAGCGGTGGCCCAGCGTCCGGGCGAGCCGCTATTCAGGGACGAGCTTTCCGTAAACAATGCAATACTTGCCGCCCAAATTCTCTCATCTCCGGATATAAAAGACTCTACTACCGCCGCTCAGGAAGCACAAGCCTTAAGCCAGCAGGCACTTGCGATGAGCGGGCAAATTGTGTCATCATATCCGAATAACTTTGTTTTTTGGAAAACCAGAGTCAGGATTTTCTACACACTTTCTCAGGTCGACCCCAACATGCTTATCCAAGCTCTTGATGCTGTAAAACGCGCGCAGGCGCTTGCACCAAACGACGCAAGTATTAACTTTAATCTTGGAGTAATTGAGGGACAAACCGGAGATATTGATGGCGCAATAAGGGATTTGGAAAGAACAATTCAGATGAAACCTGACTACAGAGACGCAAGGTATGCGCTTGGGCTTTTCTATAACCAAAAGGCATATGATAAGGACGGTAAAACTGTAATAGACAGAAGTTTTCTTGAAAAGGCAAAGGAGCAGATGAGATATATTTTAAGCCACATTTCTTCAGGTGATACTCAAACCAAACAAGCCCTCGAAATGCTTGAAAAGAAATAGCCCCGTTGACAGATTCCCCTTTCTGGCTTCCCTCTTCTTGCTTTTGGCTGCTTCAAATGATATATTAGTCGTTTATGACAGACGTAAGAGAACGGTATGTACCCAGAATTTTTAGCAGAAGAGCAACCCTTCAGATGGCAGGAGCAGGTGCTGTGGGACTTTTTGTTGGGGCAGAATTCGGCTGTGCCACAGAGAGAGACGTTGATTTTACTTCTCCACATCTCGGTTATACTATGGACTATCAAAAAGGATGGTCATCGGGTTCTTATATAGAGGACGATGGTTCGTACGTGGATTATTTTCTTTCCGATGAGGATAATTCTGCAGATTGTCCTCAAGTTCAGATATTTGTTCAAAGAACTTCTATGGATTTAGACAGCTATGCAAATCTTTTAGCAACAACATTGGATACTCCACAGCTTCCCAGAAGGCAACATGGCCCAAAAGTTGAAAATTGTGAGTCAAGAATAATCACAGGAATGGGCAAAGAAGGAATATTCAAGCATGAAATTCTGACCTTTAAAAAAGACGAATTTGCTTATGTAGTTGAATACATTGCATCTCCGACTAAAGTTGTGGATGGTAAGTCTGAGTTTGACGCTTATTTGAAAACCGCGCGACAAATGCGTAGTTCGCTTCGCATAACAGGAATACCGAAGACTCCTGAACCGATTTTTCCCAGCTCTATTTAATAATTCCTTTTTAGCCTTGTTTCATGCTATAATCTTTCAAATGGTACCAATACTTACAGCACCACATCCGGTTTTATCAAAACCTGTGAAGAAAATCACCAAAGTTAACAAAGGAATCCGAGATCTTTTGAAAGAAATGGAAGAAGCTCTGCTTTCGGCCAAAGACCCTGAGGGCGTAGGCCTTGCTGCTCCTCAGATCGGCAAATCTCTTGCTATTTTTATAACCAAACCTACTCACAAGTCCCCCATCCATATTTTTATAAATCCGCAGATTGTAAGTGAAGAAGAAATTCCGGAAGCACAAAAGAAAAAATCTCATTCTGCACGCCTCGAAGGCTGTCTGTCACTTCCCACCATTTGGGGAGAAGTCAAAAGAAATCCTTCTCTTGTTCTGTCCTACATGGATCAGAAAGGGAGAAGGCATGATAAGCCATTTAAAGGATTTATGGCGACAATTATTCAGCACGAAGCTGATCATCTCAATGGAAAACTTTTTACAGAACGCGTTCTTGACCAGGGCGGCGCATTATATAAATCACACAAGAATGAAAAAAATGAGGACGAATTTGAAGAACTTGAGATCTAAAATGGTATAATTACCTCATGAGTGAAGCAGGAGCACAGACAAGCCGCGAAGGCCTAAGACCACCTCCGCTTGATCAAAAAGCTCAGGATTTTCTAGTTAGGGTCTTTAGAAAAGCACAAGCAGATCTTGGAATAGCGGGAAAAAGACCGAATCTGGTCAATATTTTCGATCAAGCATCGCATCTTACCAAAGGCTTTTACAGAAATGAGGCATCTCGTGATTATCCCTTTACACAAGCTCTACTCGATAAATCAAATGAAAATATTCTGGAATGGCTTACTCCTATTGGAGAACGGGCTGGAATAAGAATGCCCTCGACCTCTTTCCGTAATTTCGTAAACCCTGATGAGCAAATAGCCATGAATGGCGTTGCCTGTCTTTTTTTGTCTCAAGTGTTCGAAGAATCCCCTGATCTTGCTGCACAATACAAAGACAAAGAGGTAAAACCCAAAGCATACATTCTTCATCCGGGCGGTCAAAGAAGATTTGTATTGGCTATAGCTGATGGAGAAAGAAAAATGGTAGTAAAACCGATACGATATCCGACTGAAGAAGCAGTGGCACGGGAAGCCTCTGATGCAGGAATAGGACCTAAGATATATCACAGTTCTCCCGACTGGCTTGCAGAAGAATTGGTAGAAGGCCAATCCCTTGAAGATCTGCGCGGTAATTCGCTTCTACTTGGAAATGTTTTGGGAAAAGCACACATATCACTTACTCGTCAAGCCCTAGGATTTGAAGATGATGTATTAAACCACATAAGATACGATCAGAAAAATAGGAGAGTAACCCTTATAGATTGGGAAAATGCAAGACAAACTGTAGATCCTGATGAAGAACTAAAAGCAACAAAAAGATCATTGAAAGATTTATACAGCGAAGATAAAGACAGCCTCAAGACTGCAATGGACTCTTTTAAAACCACGTACGGAGAGATCGGTGAAGTTGCAGCATGAAACAAAAAATAGTATTCTTTGGTTCTTCGAAATATGTAATCCCTGTCATTCAGACCTTAAAATCAGCTAATTCGAGGTTGAACCTCGAATTGGTCGTTACTACAGAGCAAAACCCAAATGATGCAGTTCCGTCTTTTTCTATAAAGAACAACATCCCTTATCTATCTGTATCCAGACTTTCCCATCCAATCGTCAATAATAAATTATCAATAGTTAATGCTGAACTTGCTGTTCTTGCAGACTTTGGTCTTATCATTCCAAAAGAAGTTTTAAACCTATTTCCCAAAGGAATAGTTAATCTTCACCCTTCCCTTCTTCCAAAATACCGCGGGCCTTCTCCCGTCCAAAACGCAATTCTAAATGGTGATAAAAAAACGGGAAATTCAATAATAATACTTGATGAAAAAGTCGATCATGGGCCAGTTCTTTTCCAAAAGGAAGAAAAAATTTCTGAAAATGATACGGCAGAAAGTCTTTACTTGAGGCTTTTCAAAATCGGTGCGGACAATTTAATTGAAGTTATCAATGAATATACAAATGGCAAATTAAAACCAGTACCGCAGGACCATGCCAAAGCTTCTTTTACAAAAATTCTGAGTAGGAAAGACGGCTTTATTGATATTGGAAATTGCCCACCGGCCGAAAAGATTAAACAAATGATAAGAGCTTATTTTCCATGGCCGGGAGTTTATTTTAAGACTGATTTAAACGGTAATGAGAAAATTATTAAGCTTTTGCCGAAAGGGAAAGTTCAAGTTGAAGGTAAGAATCCGATGAGCTACAAAGACTTTGAAAACGGATACTCAGAAGGGAAAAACTTGCTTCGCAAAATTGGTCTAATTCCTAATTAACCTAATTGTTCTAATTTTTTGAATTTTAAGAATTAAGATTTATTTAGAAATTAGAAATTAGGATTTAGAAATTTAAAAGCTATACTGTTACCGCTGATGCTTCCTGAAAAGATGGAACAACCGTTTCTACTGAAACTTTCTCTTTAATTTTCCTATCTCTTGTACTTTTTCCTTTAAGAAGTCTCATGCATTTGGCGCAAAGCTTCATTCTCTTCATGATACCGCCTACACTAATCCTCGCTGTATGAAGATTGGGCTTAAAGATTCTTTTTGTTCTTCTTTTGGAATGGGATACATTGTGACCATACATTATTCCCTTTCCGCAATTCTGGCATTTATTTCCACTAATCATTTTTATTCGCTTTCTGTCTACGGTCTGCTGACTACAGCTGTAGACGGTAGTCTGTAGTCTATTTGCGTCCAATTATGGTATCATAATACGAGTATTTAAACAATATGGATCTCAATTTGATAGATATAGCAATTTTTATAGTAGTACTCTTATTCTCCGTAATATTACACGAGGTCATGCACGGCTTTATAGCTGATAGATTGGGTGATCCTACTGCAAGACTTCTGGGAAGACTTACGCTAAATCCTATAAAACATATTGACCCCTTCCTGAGCATTCTTCTTCCATTAGTAATGTTATTCTCGACTAATGGTCAGTTTGTTTTTGGTGCGGCGAAGCCTGTACCTGTAGACCCTTTTAATCTCCGCGATGGAAAAAAAGATTTAGCTCTTGTGTCATTATCCGGACCCTTAACTAACATCGCAATTGCACTTTTTGCCGCGGTATTATTTAAAATTACTGGAGAACCTTTTCTTAGAGGAATTCTTCATCTAAATTTAGTTCTTGCGGTTTTCAATCTCATTCCAATTCCTCCGCTCGATGGCTCGAAAATCATAGCCATGTTTCTTTCCGATCGACAAGCAGCCGCATATCTTTCCCTATCATCTTTTGGAATGTTTATTATTTTTTTCCTTCTCGTCTTTCCCGTGGGCGGGTTTTCACTTGGAGATTTAATGTTCAATCTTATTTCTTTTGCCGAGAATCTCCTCGGCATCTGATATAATTGTTTTATCTAGTTGCTAATCGCTAGTGGCTAGTTGCTGATTTATGTCATATCTAGTTTTTGTCCGCCATGGCGAGTCCACTTACAATGCAAAAGGTGTTTGGACCGGCTGGCTTGATCCTCCGCTTTCTAAAAAGGGCTTCGAAGAGGCAAGACAAGCAGGGCAACTTCTCAGAGACATAAAATTTGATATTGCTTACACATCAGACTTACTTCGCGCCCAGCAAACCCTTGATGAAATAAAAAAAATCCTTGGTATTGAAATTCCGACAATCATCTCCCCCGAAATTAAAGAGAGGCATTACGGCGATTACACAGATAAAAACAAATGGGAAGTAGAAAAAGAGCTCGGCGAAGTAGAATTTAAGAAATTAAGAAGAAGTTTTGACTATCCTGTCCCCAACGGCGAATCCCTAAAAGACGTCTACAACCGCACAGTTCCCTATTTTACGAGAGAAATTCTGCCAAAACTAAAAGAGGGTAAAAACGTCCTGATAGTCGCACACGGCAACAGTCTTCGCGCGCTAACCAAGTATATTGAGAATATTTCCGATGAAGATATTGCGGATTTGGAAATACCAACCGGCCAAGTCATCGTCTACAAAATGGATCCGGAAGGAAAAGTCATTTCAAAAGAAATTAGAGGGGCAGAATAAATTTACTGCAGGGGAATTCCCAAATGCTCCTCGACTCTTCTGACGCGCCTTACTGTTTTTAAATTCTCTTTGTCGAGAGTATTTGCAACAATCTTTATCTCTTTTTTTAAACTTTTGTGCATTTTAGTAATTTTGGCTTCAACTGTGTTAACTTGGTCTTTAATACTGCTAACTTGACTTTCAACATGATTTATTCTTACTTCGACGTTTACCAATCTTTTATCCACACTAACTAACGTATTTCTTATTAAGCTCGTTTCGCTTTTAATTGGCTCTAATTGATTCTGCAGTTGATGTTGAACCTCATCTTTAACTTCGCTTCTTACTATATTTCGTATTTGACCTAAGTCATTTTTTGTCAACATAGAATTAATATTATTAAGGAATTTTACAAGCTTTTCAATAGCGCAAATTGTATCAGATCGTAGGGGTTGACCCGATTAAATCGGGGTTGACTTTTATATGATTTTTATTAAGATTAAACATGAAAGAAAGGGGGTGAAGAAAATGATAATTGGACTTGAAGGAATATTGATAGGCAGTGAGGACGCGAAGAAGCTAGGCAAATTCTACAAAGACGTTTTGAAACTCAAGATGACCGAGGAGATGGAATACGGCGATGATAACAGCTATGGAATTTCATTTGATTTGGGCAAAGTCGGACTTTTTGTCTCAGACCATTCAAAGGTGAAAGGCAAAAGTGTACTTCCCGACCGCGTTATGTTCAATCTCGAGGTAGATGACATTGAGAAAGAAATGGCCCGTCTTAAGAAAGAGAAGGTAAAAGTTGTTGCGGACATTTACCATATTGAAGAATATGGATATGTTGCAACTCTTGCAGATCCCGACGGCAACTATTTTCAGCTCGTAAAAACTAAAGAGTAGTCGATTTTGAGAATTCTTTTTGGATAAAATCCGTGAGATATTTAGGAACTCTGTTTTGCCATTTTTTATTTTTTCTAAAGAGTTCTCGGATAATAACTCCCTGATAAGTTTTTCGATTTAAAAATTTTATTTTTAAAATCTTAAATCCGGCTTTTTCAAGAATATCATTTGTCCAATCATTATTCCCCACTACAATATCAAACTTTCCCGCGTTTTTCAGAAGTTTTTGAAGCCAAATATCATCGCTTGGATCATCCGGAGAAGGAATTATTTTCAAAATTTTACCGCGCAACCCCTCCTCGATAATAACTTTTTCAAGCATTTTCACCCGGGTTTTATAAGAAAGCGGGTTATTTTCGTCTGAAACATTTGAAGATCCAACCGCAATAATAATTTTATCCGACACGACTAGAGATTTTTTAAGAAGATGCAAATGTCCCTTATGAAACGGCTGAAACCTCCCTACAACTAAAGCGATTCTGTATCTCATAAGTTATTCTTCCAATATAGTTAAAACGTGCTTCGCAATTGCAAGCGATGCGGTAAGACCGGGAGACTCTATCCCGTACAAATTAACTAGTCCAGAAACTCCATGATCCTTCGGCCCTTGAATTTGGAAATCTTGATCCTGAGTTCCAGCAGGCACTAACTTTGATCTGATACCAGTATAACCTGGAACTAAGTCTTCTTCTTTTATAGAAGTGTAATATTTACCAATAGCTTCTAAAAAATCTTTCTTGCAGGTTTCATCAAATGAGTAGTCTACACTGTCCACCCATGATACATCAGGACCAAATCTCGTATTGCCTTCCATATCTAATGTAACATGAATCCCCAGTCCTCCTTCAGTCGGCACGGGATAAACCAAATGAGAAAAGGGCGAATTCCCTTTTAACATAAAATAATGACCTTTGGCAAAAAATTTATCAGGGATCGATTCTTTGGACAATCCATCTATTTTACGAGCAACATCCTGAGAAGATAAGCCAGCGCAATTAATTACAGCTCTACAGAGAATGGTACTTTGATCTTTTCCTCCTATTACAAGAGCCACTCCTTTTTCTTGAACTTCTCCTTCCAGAACAGGAGATAATATCTGTACCCAAGCGCCATTGCGCTGGGCGTCTCCTTTTAACGCAATCATCAAGCTGTGGCTATCTACAATTCCCGTTGAGGGAGAAAACAAGCCATTTACGGATTCTATCATGGGTTCAAGCTCACGAACCTGCTGTTGGTCAAGCCATTCAAGATCATAGATGCCGTTGGCTTCAGCACGGGTTTTTAAAGCTTCGAGCTTGGGTATTTCATTCTCTGATGTTGCAACTATTAATTTCCCAATCTTTTTATGAGGCACTTCCATTTGATCAAGATACTCGTAAAGGGCATGTTTTCCTTCAACACAAAGACGGGCTTTTAATGAGTCTGGCTGATAATAAATGCCGCTATGAATAACTTCAGAATTTCGGGAGCTGGTGTGCATCCCGATAGCAGTTTCTGCCTCAAACACTACAATCTGTCTGTCTGGATGAGCCAAAACACGGGCAACAGAAAGTCCGATTACGCCTCCACCAATTATTCCTACATCAATTTCTCCTGTTGGCTGAAGTCTTGTACGTTCTTTCACGAGGCGATTATATCAGAAGCAATAACTGTATCAAAATATAAGCACGCACTAAGCAACTAATCTTCTACTTTCTGAGGTATTCTTTTAACATTGTCATCAAAGTTGTTCGTCCTTTGTTGGACTTTAAATATTTCTCTCTTCTTTTGGCATCGATCATTGAAGGATAAGCTTCATAAAAGATTAGAGCAAGCGGTAAATATACTTTTGTAGATTTTACTTTACCTAAGTTATGAGATTCGATTCGGGCTTTTAAATCTTCAGAATATCCAATATAAATAAAATTTTTAGAGGTATTATGAAGTATATATACGTAGTAGAATTTCACAATTCTAATTATAGCGTAGAGGAAAAATAATTTGTGAGAGTGTCGGGTACAAGTCTGCACCCGACTGCGTCACCTTCTCGCCTAGCTTCTTGCGAAGCCAGGCTCCGAATGGTGCCTGGCAGGGACGCTCGGACTCGAACCGAGAAAAGCAGTTTTGGAGACTGCTGTGATAACCATTTCACCACGTCCCTAT
>JBBTVO010000031.1:0-5076 GCA_038063195.1 Patescibacteria group bacterium | reverse complement strand
CAAAATTGAGTGTTGACACACAAGGACTCTTCCACTATAATTTTAAAACGCCAAAGATCAATTAAGAAGAAAAAGGGGTGGTGCCCTTTGTATTTTTTTTGTTAAGTAAGCCGAATTTATCTGATGCCTAAGCAAGCCAAAACTATCAGCAATAATAGTGTAAGAAAGAATTGGGGAAATGATTATCCAAATTTACCGCAGCTAGATCTTCTTCTCGTTCAAAAGCAAAGTTACAAATGGTTTACAGAAACTGGTATTAGCGAAATTCTTCAGGAAATTTCTCCTATCGATGATTTTACAGAAAAAAGCTGGACGCTAACACTCAACGACTACAGAATCGGAAAACCTACAAACTCTCCTGAAGTTTCTGTTTCAAAAGGCCTTACGTATGATGCTCCTCTATATGTAAAGGCAGAGCTTCTAAATAAAAAGACAAACAAAACCATCAAGCAGGAAGTTTTCTTAGGAGACATTCCCCAAATGACAGAAAGAGCGACGTTTATTATAAACGGAGTGGAGCGAACTATTGTAAATCAGCTAGTCAGAAGTCCTGGTGTGTTTTTTACAGCTCTTCAGGACAATGTGACAGGAAAAAAGATTTATTCTGCGGAAATCCGTCCTGTTCACGGCTCATGGCTTGAGTTTTCAACGACTCGTCACGAAACAATTACGGTAAGGATTGACAGGAGAAGGAAATTTCTAGTTTCTACTTTCCTAAGGGCTCTTGGACTTTCTTCAAATGAAGATATAAAGGAAAAGTTTAAAAACCTTGAGGAAGACGGAAAGACTGCTTTTATCGCAAACACCTTGAAGAAAGATGAGACTCCGGATTCACAAGAGGCTCTTATTGAGATATTTAAGAAAATGCATCCGGGCGAACCAATTGTCGTTGATAAAGTAAAAGAAAGTTTCTTCGGAATGTTCTTCAACGGCAGACGTTATGATTTAGGAAAAGTGGGAAGGTACAAAATGAATAAGAAGCTCAAAGACACCCCCGGTTTCAGAGAGTCTTCAGAAAAGGTTCTGACAATTGATGATATTATTGGGGCAATCAGTTTTTTAATAGAGCTTGCACGGGGAAAAGACGGAATTGATGATATCGACAGCCTTGCAAATAGAAGGGTCAGAAGAGTTGGAGAGCTCGTAGCAACCAATGCTTTCAGAGTTGGAATCCTAAGGCTTGAAAGAAGTATCAAGGAAAGAATGAGTCTTATTCAGCCAGATGTGCCTGTCACAATTGCAAGTCTTATAAACGCGCGTCCTATTATGGCATCGATAAATGAATTCTTCAGAACCTCTCAGCTTTCAACAATTCTTGATCAGACCAATCCATTGTCGGAAATTGATAATTTGAATAGATTAACCGTCATGGGAACCGGCGGAATTTCGCGTGAGCGAGCGGCCTTTTCCATTCGTGATATAAACAGCTCACAGTACGGAAGGATTTGTCCTATCAGAAGCCCTGAGGGGCCAAACATAGGCTTGGTAACTTATATTGCATTATATGCAAAAGTAAATGAATTTGGATTCCTAGAAACTCCCTATAGAAAAATAGTTCATGCTAAAAGCGGAGGAAAGACTATCTCGAAAGCTACAAATGAAGTAATTTATATGACTCCGGATGATGAAAGGGATCATTACATTACTCATGCAGGAGCAATGAATAAGAACGGAATTCTTGAACACGACCGTGTCCCGGCAAGATATAAAGGAGAGTTTATAGAGACGGAAAAAGAAAGAATTGAATATGTCGATGTTGTACCAAGACAGGTTGTCGGCTCTGCTGCGTCTCTCATACCTTTCGTAAGCCATGATGAAGCAAACAGAGCTTTGATGGGAACCCACATGCAGTGTCAGGCTGTCCCACTTATAAATTCTGAAAGTCCGGTTGTCGGAACAGGCATGGAAGGAGCAGTTGCGGAAGTTATGGGAAGAGTTGTTAGAGCTTCATATGATGGAGAAGTCATGTATGCGGATGCAAATAAAATCGTCTTGAGAGGAAAGACACGGCAGGAGGAAACTTTTACGATCGATTCATTCAAGAGAAGTTCTCAGGCAACTGCATACACACAAAGAGCTATGGTGACAACCGGCCAGAAAATTAAAAAAGGAGACCTTTTGATTGACGGACCCGCAGCTGATAACGGAGAACTTGCTCTTGGGAAAAATCTGGTCATTGCATATGCATCGCTTGACGGACTTGGATACGAAGACGCAATTGTTATCTCCGACAGACTTGTTAAGGAAGATGTGCTTTCTTCAATCCATATAGAAAAATATGAAGCTGCGGTGGTTGATACCAAGCTAGGACCTGAGGAAACAACCCGTGATATTCCCAATGTTTCTGAGGAAGATTTGGCTAATCTTGATGAAGACGGAGTAATTGTTATCGGAAGTGAAGTCGGCCCAGGAGATATTCTGGTGGGAAAAATTGCACCAAAAGGTGAGACAGAGCTTACTGCCGAGGAAAGATTACTTCGTGCAATTTTCGGAGAACAGGCAAGAGAAGTACGCGATACATCACTTCGTGTTCCCAACGGAGAAAGAGGGACAGTTATAAATGTCCACATTCTTGACAGGAAAAAGGGCGATGAGCTTGAGCCTGGAACGATGAAAAAGATTATTGTTGAAGTAGCACAATTCCGGCACGTAACTGTTGGGGATAAGCTCGCAGGACGCCACGGAAACAAAGGTGTTATTTCAAAAATCTTGCCGGCTGAGGACATGCCTTATCTTTCTGACGGATCACCAGTGGACATTATGATTTCACCAATTTCTGTTCTGGCCCGTATGAATTTGGGCCAGCTTCTTGAAGCGCATTTGGGATGGGCTGCACAAAAACTCGGGACCAAAGTTGGAGTTCCTGTTTTTGAAGAAGTTGGGGAAGACAGAATTGTTGCGCTTCTTAAATTGGCTAAACTTCCTGAGGATGGGAAAACCACTCTTTATGACGGAAGAACAGGAGAAGTTTATGAAAACAGAGTTGTCGTCGGCGTTGAATACATTATGAAGCTTATTCATATGGTTGAGGACAAAACTCATGCTAGATCAACAGGGCCCTATTCGTTGGTCACCCAACAGCCGCTTGGAGGAAAAGCACAAATGGGTGGACAAAGACTTGGAGAAATGGAGGTCTGGGCACTTGAAGCACACAGAGCAAGACATATACTTCAGGAAATGCTTACAATAAAATCTGATGATGTGGTAGGACGTGCCAAAGCATTTGAGGCAATTGTAAAGCAGACCGATATCCCAACACCCAAGGTTCCCGAGTCATTTAGAGTTCTTATAAAAGAGTTAGCGGCATTGGGAATTAATGTTTTGGCGCAAGGAGAAACAGTACCAGTGCAATCTGTAAGTACTGTTCTTCCTGATGTTTCGGAAGAGGAAAAGCCGGCAGGGGAGACGGTAGCCGAAGAAGAAAAAACTGAAAAAGAAGTAAAAGAATTCGAAAAAGAATTAGGCGCGCAAGAAATAGGAGTAAGTCAGGGAGAGCAAATTGGCGCGGGAGAAGTTGGACAAGAGCCAGCGGCAACTGAAGGAGAAGCAAATGGATAACAACGGAAGAAAAGAAAATAAAAAAATGAAAGATATTACTCTTTTGGATTTCAAATCCTTAAAAATTGTATTGGCAAACAAAGAAGATATTCTTAACTGGTCTTATGGTGAAGTTACAAAACCAGAGACTATTAATTACAGAACCTTACGTCCTGAGAAAGACGGACTTTTCGACGAAAGAATCTTCGGTCCTACGAAAGATTGGGAATGTTATTGCGGAAAATACAAAAGAATAAGACACAGAGGTGTAGTTTGTGATAAATGCGGAGTTGAGGTAACAACATCACGGGTAAGGCGGGAGCGAATGGGACACATTAATCTTTCTGCGGCAGTTTCTCATGTCTGGTTCTTCAAAGGTTCAACATCTCCCCTTTCCTTAATTCTTGATATGTCTCAGAGAAGCCTTGAGTCAGTAATTTATTACGCGTCGTTTCTGGTTGTAAATATTGACGAAGAAAAGAAAAAACAGGCGCTTTCAAATTTCCTCAAAAATATTGATGAAAGAAAAAAACAATTAAAAAATGAAATTTCCATAGAAGAAAAGAAAATAAAAGAGGAAATTGATGGGAAGAAGAAGGATTTGAAGACCGGAAAAATGAAAGAAGAACAAAAAAAGCTAGTATTTCAGGAGTTCGATCTTACCGAAAGACAAAAAATCGCAGCGCTTTCAGAAAGACTTTCAGGAGAGGAAAAGAAAGTTGACGAAATTTATGATGCACTTTCTCGGCTAATTAAAAATCTTAAAGTTGGGACAGTTCTTTCAGAAGATGAATATTTCAAAATTCTTGAATATGACATACCGGTTTTCTTTACCATGAAAACTGGGGCTGAGGGAATCTTGGAGCTTTTAAACAGACTAAACTTATCAGATTTGATAGTAAAACTCCGCGATGAAGCTGAAAAATCAAAAGGACAGAAGTATTTGAAACTTATTAAGAGACTGCGACTTATCGAGTCGATGCGAAAGGCGGGAGTTTCTCCGACTTCCATGATTATAACCGTACTTCCTGTTCTTCCGCCTGATCTTAGGCCTATGGTACAGCTTGCGGGCGGAAGATTTGCGACGTCAGACTTAAACGATTTATACAGAAGAGTTATTAACAGAAACAACCGATTGAAACACTTAATTTCGCTTGGCGCTCCTGAAATAATCTTGAGAAACGAAAAAAGAATGCTTCAGGAGTCAGTTGATGCGCTTATTGATGCGTCTCAGAGATCAACTCAGGTTGTTTCTTCGCCTCTTCGTTCGCTTTCTGACATGCTTAGGGGAAAGCAGGGACGTTTCAGGCAGAATTTATTAGGAAAAAGAGTTGATTATTCAGGACGTTCCGTAATTGTTGCAGGTCCTCAGCTTGCACTTTCACAGTGCGGACTTCCTAAGGAGATGGCGCTTGAAATGTTTAAGCCATTTGTACTTCGTGAGGTAATCTTGCGGGGATACGCCCCAAATATTAAGTCGGCAAAAAGATTTATAGAAAAAAGACCGCCTGAAGTTTTTGATATTCTTGAGGAAATTAC
>JBBTVO010000030.1:0-4857 GCA_038063195.1 Patescibacteria group bacterium | reverse complement strand
TCAGGAAGTGAAATGATACTACGTCAGGGGGTTGCGATCGTTTCTAGAACTTGCGCTATTCTAGTAAAGCGGCGTATTGCAGTTTTTGCCGAATATTATATTAAACTGCAAAATATCCGCCCCATTAATAAGCCCATTTGCGTTTAGGTCATGCCTTGCAGAATAAGCCGGCTCGCCAACTCTTGCACCAAAATGAGCATTGAATGAAAGAAAATCAGAACTATTAGCTATTGCATCATTATTGAAATCAGCCGGCCATGCATCAATTCCGCAGGCAAGATTTGGGTTGGTACCTACATAGTTTTCAACTTCAGTTGAAAATGCGTCTCTATCAGGGTCATTAATTATTTTAGCCCCCGCTAAAAAAGTTGAGGAATTATTACTTGTATCATAGGCTTTTGCTGAGATTGGATGGGTGGATCCCAAAGCCAATCCGGTCGTACTCCACGTGTGCTGATATGGAGCAGATGTATCTGTCGATACCAAATTCCCGTCTATATAGAACTCAACTTTTTGTATTCCCGCACTATCTGTGGCGTTTGCTTTTATATTTATGCTTAGATTAACTCCAACCCTCGCGGGGCTTCTAGGGTTGGTTATAGACCCTGTAGGCGGAGTAGTGTCTGGAATTGGAGTAGGAGATGGAGTGGGTGTTGGTGTGAATGTAGGAATAGGAGTCGGTGCTGATGCCTGGAGAGCTTTCAAAGTGTTAACTCTTCCTGAGCCGATAACTTGGTCAGGGGTAATTGCATCTGCGGTAGAGATAATTGCGCTGGTAGCCTCGCTTACAGAAAGAGCAGGGGATTGTGAATAAAGAAGGCCTGCAACCCCTGCTACAAAACCCGATGCGACAGAAGTACCTGTGACATTATTATAACTACTAAGTGAAGTTGTTCTTAATCCAGCTCCCGGTGCTGCCACATCCACCCAAGTGCCCCAGTTTGAGAACGTTGCTCTTAGGTCATCCTGGTCTGTTGCCGCAACTCCTATTACATTACTCAGGGCGCTCGGATAATTTGGTGTATTTACATTATCATTTCCGGCTGATGATATCATAAGTACCCCCTGGGCAACTCCATTATTAATGGCAGTTTCAACAACTGTGTCAGCTCCATAAGTAGCAGGGTCATAATTGCCAAAGCTCATAACTATTATTTTTGCACCTTTATTTACCGCATAGTTTATAGCACTTGCTACCTGCTCAGAAGTAAAGTCGACTCTAAGGGGCATAATTCTACAAGACCAGCAGACACCTGTAATGCCCGTACTATTATTTGTTACTGCGGCAGCGACTCCCGCGACTGCAGTTTCATGACCGTTTTGGTCCATCGGGTTGTTGTCATTCTGCTGGAAATCCCAGCCTCTTGTATCATCTATATACCCGTTGCCGTCATTATCAAGGCCATCATTGGACTCACCGGTATTTGCCCAGATATTCCCAGCCAAATCTTCATGGTCCCATCTAACACCAGTTCCGATTACCGCAATTACCGCAGAGGGACTTCCCGTAGTTATATCCCAGCCTTGCGGCGACTGAGTCCTGGGAAGACTCCATTGCACGCTATAGTCAGTATCATTAGGAACTAATGCAGGTTTATATTCATAGTTCCATTGAACGCTCTCTATAGCAGGGTCTTTTTTTATATCCGCATATGCTTCTGACAAGCTATTGGTATCTGTAAGTTCTACCGTATATGTATTTTCAAGTTGGGAAAGTTCTCCTTCTGCCTGAGCACTTTGTATATCTTCCACGAACTCCTTATTCAAGCTTTTAACAGCGGCGTATTTTTCAACTACTGCGCGGGCAGTGCTCTCACTATCTGATCCCAAACTTTCTTTAAGCTTAACTATGATTTGCTCTTGGCCTACCTCAGGAGTGCCGTTTGGGACGCCGATATCAGAACTCAAAACTGTTATGTTTGTAGCAAATACTATTACTAATATAAGGCTTGAGAGCAAAATTACCAACCGCAGAGAAGAGTTGCCTCTTAACTTTTCGTTAATATACTTTTTAATATTTTTCAGATTAAATGCTAACTAGCCTAATTATATTACCCATTTTTCTAGAAAGTCAATTTATTAGTTTACAGTGACTTTACACGCACTGCTTCCATCTCCTCGGCTATCCATAAGATATACATAGTGTGCTCCAGTATCAGGGTAAGATACAGTGAAGGTTTGTCCTCCATTAGCAGAAATAGACGAATAGTTATAGGCATACCAATTGTAGGGTAGTACTCCTCCGCTTCCAGTTATTGTGACCGGGACTCCTACGCTAGTAACAACATTATTACAAGTGGGTGGTGGATATCTTGCCTGAAATGTTACCAAGCTGCCGTATCCCTTCCCGAATGAATTTTGAACTATAAAACAATAATAGTACGTCGCACCGGGGTTTAAATTCAGAACATTTATTAAATAACCTCCGGGCCAAATAGAGCCGTCAGGCCCAGTAGCTGTGAATGTAAGGTCTTCTCCGGGTGTTTGTGTTGCCTTTGTGCCAAATGTATCATTACATGTTCCGGGGTTAGTCAGGCCATACCTGAACCATCCGCTTCCTAAAGAACCATGTGTATTGGCTTCTCCCCAGAATTGGGCAGCAGTTGAATTTAACCACGGCGTATGCGTTGTTACTGTCGGGATATTTCCAATAGTTACATTAATTGTTGCGGTACCTATATTAAGAGCATCATCATAGGCTTTTGCTGTAATCGTGTGACTTCCATTTGCCAATGCGCTTGTAGCAAGAGTATAAGAATAGGGGGAAGATGTATCAGTTGAAGCCAAGTTACCGTCTAAGTAGAACTCAACTTTGGTAACGCCGATATTATCCGCTGCGTTTGCAGTTATATTAACAGAACCCGAAATAGTAGCTCCATCAGAAGGATTTGTGATAGATACTGCTGGGGCGATTCCGTCATGAACTGTTTTGTATACATTTATTCTGCCTGATCCAATGGGCTGGTCGGGGGAAATCGAATCTACTCCTGCCAAAATCATGCTGGTTGCGTCAGCAATCGATAGGCTCGGATACTTTGAATAAAGAAGCCCTGCAACCCCTGCTACAAAACCCGATGCGACAGAAGTACCTGTGACATTATTATAACTACTAAGTGAAGTTGTTCTTAATCCAGCTCCCGGTGCTGCCACATCCACCCAAGTGCCCCAGTTTGAGAACGTTGCTCTTAGGTCATCCTGGTCTGTTGCCGCAACTCCTATTACATTACTCAGGGCGCTCGGATAATTTGGTGTATTTACATTATCATTTCCGGCTGATGATATCATAAGTACCCCCTGGGCAACTCCATTATTAATGGCAGTTTCAACAACTGTGTCAGCTCCATAAGTAGCAGGGTCATAATTGCCAAAGCTCATAACTATTATTTTTGCACCTTTATTTACCGCATAGTTTATAGCACTTGCTACCTGCTCAGAAGTAAAGTCGACTCTAAGGGGCATAATTCTACAAGACCAGCAGACACCTGTAATGCCCGTACTATTATTTGTTACTGCGGCAGCGACTCCCGCGACTGCAGTTTCATGACCGTTTTGGTCCATCGGGTTGTTGTCATTCTGCTGGAAATCCCAGCCTCTTGTATCATCTATATACCCGTTGCCGTCATTATCAAGGCCATCATTGGACTCACCGGTATTTGCCCAGATATTCCCAGCCAAATCTTCATGGTCCCATCTAACACCAGTTCCGATTACCGCAATTACCGCAGAGGGACTTCCCGTAGTTATATCCCAGCCTTGCGGCGACTGAGTCCTGGGAAGACTCCATTGCAGATTATATTCGGGGTCATTAGGAATTGCAGCAGGTTTATATTCATAATTCCACTGAACACTCTCAATAGCAGGGTCTTTTTTAAGATTATTAAAAGTTTGTCTAAGAATAGTTTTGCTCGTACTGGCAAATTGCACCAAGTAAACGTCTTCAAATTGAGAAGGCAGAGTAATTTTCTTAAGCTCTGCGTAGGCTATATCTTTTATAAATAGTTTGGTAATGGTCTTAATAGTGCCGTATTTTCCGATTATTTTTTTCGCATTATTGACGTCGCTTGAATTTGCGCTTTTCTTAAGCTTTACTATAATCTGTTTCGTGCTCATCTGGGGTGTTCCATTTACAGAAGGACTAGTAGAACTTAATACGGTTATGTTTGTTGCAAAGATTATGGAAAGGGCAAGGGTAGAGCACAAAATTATAAGCCGGAGGGAAGAGTGGCCTCTTAACTTTTTACTGATATATTTTTTTATATTTTTCAGATTTAAAACAGCTATTAGCCGACTGACTAAATTATATGACCTAATAGTCTTATAAGTCAAGATTCCGGACTTGACTTTTTATATTAAATGGTTTTATACTATCCATGTTCTTTGATATTGGAGATAGTTGGTAATTTTCCTCTACAAATTCACCCAATATGAGGTATCTCCACCTTTTTAAAAAAGATGGGGAGATGAGGCATGTTCGTATATAGGTGAGGCCTAATACGATAGCCTTCCTACTTTTCATAACGGGGAACTATCCAACTAAACTCGGTATCAAAGATCGTAATTATTCCCAGCTTCTTTTCACCTCTTTTGGTGCCCTCAGATTAAGGGTTGGTCTTTTCTTATGTTTTTGATAAAATTACATGTGCGCCGAAGTAACTCATGGAGCGGACGAGCGAAGCGACGGAGCTCGCCTGCTTGACAGGCGTGGGTGAGTAGCTGTTTTGTTCCAGCACTTTCTAGCCAAATTTGTTAAAATTGGTTTAGTTTTACGGGAGGAAGGTAAATTCATGCCGCCTTAGCTCAGCGGTAGAGCAACACTTTTGTAAAGTGAAGGTCCTCGGTTCAAATCCGAGAGGCGGC
>JBBTVO010000029.1:0-12745 GCA_038063195.1 Patescibacteria group bacterium | reverse complement strand
CGCCCCAGGAAGTATTTGATTACTACCTTAAAAGGCTCTAGGGGTTGCATTAGTTTCTAGAATACGGGTAGCCTTAACCAATCCCCTTCCTGTGCTATAATTGAGCTTACTTATGTCTCCCGAAATAGATTTACAAATGAGCGAAATAAAATTTGTTCAAGAAAAAGAACGAAAATTGAACAATAACCGTTCTGAAGAATATATAGTAGCGCAAACAATTTGGGCAAAAGGAGCTATTGTTCTCGTTAGCATTACCGAAAAATACAAACGCCAAGGTTTGAACATCAGTGGAACAACTAACGTTTATAGCCAAATTCCTCAAGAAGATAGAAGAGCCTATATGCTAGCAAAAAATTGCGTGGTGTTTGGAATATCGAGCACAGCTTTAGATACAGCTATCCGAGAGGGAAAAGTTGCCGATGAAGATATCGTGATCCCCTACAATAACACTGTAGACAATACTTATGAACCCAGAATAGAGGGTCATCTAAGCCACTACTTTACAGAAAAACAAGCAAAAAAACTTAGAAAAACAGCCAGGAAAGCCATGGATAAAGGAAAAACAATGTCTTTCTTTTATACAGATGGTTTTAAAGAGATGCCTGATCCTATTGCTATTTTCCTATCAATATATGGAAATTTCTCGGTCATAAATGAGTCAATTTTGCCTTATTTTATCAGAGGTGTCGCAGAACTTAAAATAGACAATGCAAAAGCAAAAGGATTGGATACGCAAAAAAGAGAATAAAATCTTATGATACAATGTATTTATGCCAGTAAATAAAAGCGCCAAAACCAAATCCACTTTTGAAGAAACTTTTAGTGTAAAAGGTGAGCAAATAGTTGAAAAAGTAAAAGCTCTTGTCAAAGAAGGGAATGTGAGGAAAATTATTATTAAAGACAAGAGCGGCAAGGATATTATCCAAATCCCGCTGACTTTCGGCGTTGTCGGTCTGGTTCTTGCCCCCGCCTTGGCAGCCGTAGGCGCTATTGCGGCGCTTATCACCGAGTGTACGATTACTGTTGAAAGAGATAAATCTTAAAAAGACTTGCCATAAGACCTGTTGTCAGCAACAAATTCCTCAAATAAATCTCTTAATGCATCTTGCTCAACCGGTATCACTGAAGTTCGCATTTCAAATCTTTCTCTTTCCCGCTCATATCTTATGTCAAGATCCGAATCTTTAACTTTTTGTGCCAGCATTTCGTATCTTCTCCTGTATATTTCTCCCAAAGCCCTAACTCCTTCTCCCAAGATATGATCTGAGCCCTCAGTTCTTTTTTCACCTGCATGTGCCATAGTATCCAGAATAATAACTGCCTCATGAGCAAGCTTTGCAATGCTAAAATTCTTCTCCTTATCACGGTGAGCTCGATAGATCCACCCATTTCGGTGAAATCCTACCATATCCGATACTATTCTCAATGTAATTAATTCTTTATGCAGGCTATTTGCTGGGCGTTCCTGAAGAAAATCCCCTGCGAATTCTTCAAAAACTTCATCCGGCAAAATTCCGGTAACTGAATAGTTTTCGATCCTTTCATATGCAGCTTCAGCTGTTATAAGTTCAAGATAATCTGAAGTAAGCGGGTCGTCAAAGCGAGTCGGACCAACAACTCTGTTAAAATCCCTCCGTGTTGCCTGCAGTATTCTGCTCTCGGGATCTATAAACCTTGGATTTTCCAAGTTTGGCATATTATATCTGCTTTATATCAGACCATAAATTTAAAGTCAAACTAGAGGAAAAGAAGAGAAATTGCGGAAAAACCGGCGCCGAGCAAAAATCCTCCGATTACATCCGTAGTCCAATGCTCACCTAGATAAACTCTACTGACTAACATAGTCAAAACAATAAGTAATATAACAAAAGATATCAATAATTTTATTTCTCTGCCCGCTTTTTTCGACCTCCAAATCATAAACAGCATCAAGACTGTAAGAAAAGCCGTCCTTGTCACATGCCCTGAAGGGAATGAAGAGCCGGGATGCACGTAAAAACTTGGGAAGGTCACCGGAATATCATATCTGTGAAATATAAAAGGCGGTCCGGGATGATTTACAAATATTTTTCCAAACAGCTCAACACACAAACTTATAATATATAAAACCAAAACCCCCGCACTTTTTATTTTCCGGTTTAAAGCAACCAGAATCAAAAGTATTAAGGTGGTAATTTCTACCGAGCCAAGCAGACTGAATGACGAAAAGAATGTATCAAAGTATCTCGGAATATTATTTTGTAATCTTACAGTAGTATCGAAATCAAAAGAAGTAAAAACATCTTTGTGGACGAAAAATGAGAAAATTCCAAAAATAGCTACAGTGACCAAACCTAATCCTGCGAGATTTTTTTTATTCATTAATCTAACTTTAGGCCCCTGAGGAATTTGCGGAATTCTCCGTTTATCTCTTTATGCTCCAAACCAAATTCAACTATCGTTTTCATGTACTCCAATTTATTTCCGGTATCATAATATTTTCCTCCCTTAACTTCTGCGGCCAGAACTCTCTTTCCGTCTGAAATCATCAGCTTAAGAGCGTCATTATAATACAGCTCGTCTCCTTCATTTAAATTCTCGTTGGCTTTCCTGATATATTCAAAGATATCAGGAGTGAACACGAATCCAGAGACAGTCGCCAGATCAGACGGTGCATTTTGCTTGCCCGGTTTTTCTATAATAGTCTCAACATCAATAAGCCCGTCCCGCATTTTCTTACCTCCTGCAAATCCGTACTTCTCATAATCCGTATCTGTTCTAGCTTTAATTCCTCCAAGCACCGAACAGCCAAACTCCTGGTATAAATCGACCAATTGCTTGAATCTGGAGGGGTCTGACTTTATAAAATCATCGCTCCATGTATAAATAAACGGCTCATCCCCTATTATCGCTTCTACATTTATGAGAGGCGTTCCATTGCCGTAAGGACCTTTCTGTCTTATGTAAATAAAGTTTGCAAGACCCGATATATTTTCTACTTCGCTGATTAGAGAGGCCTTGCTTTCTCCGCCGTTGCGTAAATTTTCGATAAGTTCAAGACTCGGTCTGTCAAAATGATCTTCGATAGTTCGCTTATGATACCCCGTTACGATTATTATATCCTCAATTCCAATTCCAACCAGCTCCTCGACAATGTACTGCACTATAGGCTTATCGACTATTGGGAGCATTTCTTTGGGCATGGCTTTGGTCTGAGGCAGGAATCGTGTACCAAAACCAGCAGCAGGTATTACAGCTTTACGTATTTTTTTTGACATAACAATTTAGCAATTCAACAATTGAACAATTTACCTTATTCTTAAACCGTAAATCTTAAATCATCAATCGTCAATGGTAACCTCTATTTTACCCTCCCCGCTCTTTACATGTCAATTGCAATCTGATAAAATCATTTGGTTATGGTAGGCTTAGTTTTGAGTTTTGAGAATAATTTCACTTGGAGCTCCTGACTTTCCCTCAATAACTACTTTATGGCAAAATCGCCGGTTACTTTTTTAAAAGAGGTTCAGGACGAGCTTAAAAAAGTTGTCTGGCCTACGAGGGATGAGGTCATAAGGCTTACTTTTGTAGTAGTTTTTATAAGCCTTGTTGTCGGATTTTTCCTGGGAGGGATCGACATTGTCTTGGTGAAATTAATAGAAATATTTTTGAACAAATGACTAGTCGCTAGTGGCTAGTTGCTAAACTTATGGATGACCAAACATTGAAACAAAAGGAAACAAAAGAAGAAAAAGCTCTCGAATCAGTTGTAGAGGCAGAAAAGATTGAAAAAGCTCAAGCGCAAGAGCAAACAGCTGAGCCGGTTGTTGAGGAACAAACTGCACCTGGGCCTGCGGAGGCTTCGGAGGAAACTTCGGAAGTGGTAACAGATAAACCCGTTGAAGTTCAAAAAGAAGAGGAATCAGAGCCCGAAAAGGCCGAGGAGAAAGCAGATGAATCTGTGATAAAAGAGCCTGTCAAGTCCGATGTTCCCGCAAGTGCCAAGTGGTTTATTGTACACACTTATTCGGGGCATGAGGACAGAGTAACCAAAACTCTTCGGCAAAGAATTCAGAGTCTTGGATTTGAAGACAGAATTTTCGACATTATAGTTCCTAAGAGAAATACGATCAAAGTCTCCGGAGGAAAGAAAGAATCGGTTAAGGAAAAGATTTTCCCCGGATACATAATCATACGGATGATTCTGGATAATGAAAGCTGGCTTCTGGTCCGGACAACTCAGGGAGTTACAAGTTTTATCGGTACAGGAAATAAGCCGACTCCGATTTCTGAGAAAGAGGTTGAAGCAATCCAGAAGTTTATGAACCTCGAGGAACCGCTTTATAAAACTGCGTTTGTCAAAGGTGAGGCTATCAAGATCGTAGACGGCCCATTCGCGGATTTCCTGGGAACTATTGATGAAATCGATGAGGCAAAAGGACGGCTCAAGGTCTTGGTAAGCATATTCGGAAGGGAGACACCTGTAGAGTTAGATTTTCTGCAGGTAACTAAATTATAAAATGGTTAAAGAATTAGACGACAGAGCATTTGGATGTGAAAGGCCTCATTGCGCTAAAAAGTTTGAAGACAGAACAAATGCAGAGGCTCACGAAGTCTCAGATGGAGAACATATAATTTTCTTGGTAACAGGTCTCATTAATAAGCCTGCAGAATTTGCGACAGCCTTGTTGACAGCTGAAGGACCTGAAATCTTGAGTATTGGATCTAATTATAATATTGCCCATGGTCAATGGTTTGCTAGCAAGCTTCTCCATACAGCTACTGAAAGAGTTAAAAGATTAGAAAGTATAAACACAGAGGTAAATTATCGTACTCTTTATGAAGAGGCAGCAATTGAAATGCAAAAATAATCAATAATAATATGAAAAGTAATGCAGAAGCAATCAGGGTTACGGAAAAATTTGCGCAAATAGCATTCAGTCATGGATCGCTTGATAATGTAGATCGATCAATGGGGATTGTCTCAGACGACATAGCGAGGCATTCGATGAATCTCAAAATGTTGTCAAGAGATATATTGACCCAAAGGAAAACAATGCTGGTGAAGCTTATTGATCTTGGTACTAGTAAAAAATAATATATGGCAAAGAAGATTAAAACAATCATAAAAATAAATATCGCGGGGGGCGCTGCTACGCCTGCACCGCCTGTGGGAACCGCACTTGGTCCTCACGGACTTCCGATTATGGAGTTTGTAAAGGCCTTCAATGACAGGACCGCAGACCAAAAAGGTACGATAATTCCTGCAGTAATTACTGTCTATGAAGACAGAACTTTTTCTTTTGTGACGAAGAAATCGCCGGTTGCCGAGATGATAAAAAAGTCTATGGGCAAGGAAAAGGGCTCACAAAAACCGGGAAAAGAGTCAGCTGGAACGCTCACGAAAACTCAGGTTGAAGAAATTGCGAAGGCAAAAATGGAAGATTTGAACACCACAAACGTGGAGCAAGCCATGAAAGTCGTAGAAGGCACAGCCCGCAGTATGGGAATACAAGTAAAGTAAAATAGTTACTAGTTACTAGATACTAGTATCTGATATCTATTATCTAAACCTATGGGAAAAATAAGAGTAAAAACTTTCGGCTCACCGGAAGAAGAAGCGCAAGATTTGAAAAAAACTAAAGAGAAAAAGGAAGCCAAAAAAATGGCCAAAGGCGCTCATGGCGGCGAACGTGTAGTTTCCCTTGGAGTAACTGAAGAAGAAATTGCCAAGGAGATAGAAGCCACACAAGCTCCGCATGAAGAGAAAGCGGAAGAGAAGAAAACCAAATCTAAAAAAGAAAAGTTTGCGAAGAAGAAAATTCGCTCCAAAAGATATCAGGCAAGCGTAATTAATCTTGATAGAGCAAAAACCTATTCCTTAAAAGAAGCGCTTGAGCTTCTCGGCAAATTTCAGAAAACTAAGTTTGATGAGACAATAGAGCTTCATATAAACACTGCAAGGGGAGGAATTTCAGGCAATATTACTCTCCCCCACGGCTCCGGAAAGATAACAAGAGTTGCGGTTGCAAACGACGAAATAATCGCGGAAATTGAAGCAGGAAAAATAAATTTTGATATTTTAGTTGCAACACCCGATATGATGCCAAAGCTTGCCAAAGTCGCAAAAGTCTTAGGACCAAGAGGCCTTATGCCCAATCCAAAAAACGGCACTATAACAGCAAAGCCAGAAGAAGTTGTGAAGAAGTTTGAAGCAGGCCTTATGTCATACAAGACAGAAGCAAAAGCTCCTCTTATTCATATGGTCGTGGGTAAATTCTCTTTCGGAGAAAGCAAGCTCGCGGATAATATCAAAATGGTCGTCTCTACTGTAAAACCAGAAAATATCCAGCAGGTCGTAGTCAAATCCACAATGTCCCCTGGCATCAAAGTCCAAGTTTAAAAGCTAGATCATTACTTCAGCGGACTCTTCCATTAATCTGATTCGTTTTTTCCATTCAGGGAGTGACTCAAACTCTTCGAGCCAGGCACTGTATCCTTCTTTTTCAATCTTATCTTGGAATTGGTCTGGCGTCTCCCACTCCAAGCCCTCAACTTCAATAACATTAATTTTCTTTTTATGCTTAAGAGCAATAGTCAAAAACTCCGCGTATATCCCGAAATCATTTCTTCTGGAGTCTCGCATAATTTCCTCAGCCAATTTTCTATCAAAGCCAAACGATCCGGACATAATATCCACATCCATACCTACGATTTCAGTGGCAATTGCATTTACTGCTGTTTCGGTAGTCCTTTGAATCAAAGGATGGGACTCAAATGCTCGCCTTGTGCGCACGAATGATATAAATCCTTTTATTTTTTCAACTTCTTTATCAATTCTTCTAAGTTCATCTGGATACCTCTGAGCCCAATGAAGAGCTCTATCAAAGTCTACAAGATGTATATGGGAAGCTTGTAATTTTAAACCGCCGGCTATTGCTCTTCTGTAATTCTCGCCTAGCGAAATCTGATGAGCTGAAGTTATAAATGGGATTTTTACTTTTTCAAGAGCTCTCTCGGTCTCTTCTGAAGTTTTATGCGATATAGAAACAAAAATATTCCCAGCGTAAATCTTAAATAATTTATCTCCATTGTTCAAAACCTGCTGAGCAAGTCTTGCATCCGGATCATATAGCGGTGAAACTAACACTCTATTCATAGTATATAATTTTTAAAACAAAAAACACACAGGTATACCAAAAAGCTTGGTAAAGCAAAAAAGAAGAGAAAAATCTCTAAATTTCAGCTATTACCTGCTGTTTTTGGTAAGTCTCGCCATTGGCGGACAGGAGAAACGGAGAACGGCTAAGGAAGAATTGGTCTTTAACCAACCTGCATTCAATATCTAATTGAATACGTCAACATCCTCACCGCTACCGTTTGCTGTTAATTCGTCGCTTGTGCGAGCGCCTCAGGATGATTCGCGAAAAACACGAAAAACGTATTCATCGCAACAGATGCACGGTAGTTCACGCCGTCGTACTCACCGAGAGCAATCCGCAAGACGAGCTCGCCCGCGGGAATGTACTCGCACTTGAAGATGAGTTCTTCTCGGTCGAACTTGCTCGTGTCAATAGTCTTGGGATCGATTTCGATCTCAAGAAGATCAGACGGTGTCACAAGCGGACCGGTTGGGTTTCCCCAATGCTGACCCATACTCTTGATCGAGATGATGTCCTGGACGCCGGCCTCTTCGAGCACTTCTCTCTTCGCGCCTTCGGGGGCGGATTCGAAAACTGCCGATGCAGTAGCGCCGACGATCTTGTCACGGAAACCCATTACGGGCTGTGCGAATTTGATCGGCGGATCTGCGGGAATACCATAAGAGGTATCCGCAAACGGGCGCACCTGGAAGGTGACCCCGACGTAAAAGATGCCGTCTTTGACGTAGTACGCGACTGCGTTGATGTTCGGCGCTTCGCCTGAAACCACTCGATCGAAATCGGGCGTACCATCTGGCTTTAGTTGAACACGCACTTCGGCGAATCCAAAACGTGAGCTAATGCGGCTTTTGGCTGCATCAACTTTCCATCCATTTTCACCGCGTGCGGCAAGCCATCCTGGGAAGCGCTTTTCGCACTCCTCAGCCGTAATCCATGCTTGCATTTCTGCCTCACTTTCAAGCTAATATTTCCGCTTAGAAGATAGATTGGTGCATTTTTTGACCAATCTCCTTTTGTGCTTTTCGAGAGCTAGTCGAAACACTGATCACATGCCGCGTGAATCGTACCAAGTCTGGCACTTTTCAACGAAGCGTCGCAAATCTTGGTCGTTATTCCAGAGTTGCTGAGATCCATACCTAGCTCGGCTCGACGAAACTTGTTAGCCTCAGTCGGATCCAGCCGTGCTTTCTCCTCAGCTTCAAGATGCTTGTTTACAAGCTCTTGTTGTCTCTGAGTAAGTTCACCGTAAAGAGGTCCACAAAAAATGTGAGGACCTTGCGAGCATGCAGGCCGACGACGATCGTTGCAGTCATGAGAATGTGGGACTGGATGATAAAGCCTTATCAAGGCTGACCTCCCTAACAGAATCTATGCTTAGAAGAACAGTATAAGTACTGCCTTTTTATAAGGTTGATTTACAAGTGATTTACAAGGTCGGACCTTGTAATACTTGTAATATTCTGCTTAGAAACATATCGCAACGCGATACCTTAAAAATCTTGTATAGATTTCTCCTTTCCTGTGTGTTTTGTTAATGTGCGCTATCTTAGCAAACAAGCTCCGCAATTGGAGAAAGTTGCTTTAAAAGCTAAGGAAATATAGCAAATTTAGATGAATTTGTCAAGCTATAGGACTATAGGGGCATTCCGTGAGGCTATTTATTTAACGGATTAGACTTATAGTCTTTTAGTTTCTCTTTATCGATACTGAAAACTAGAGGATCCTTTTTAAAAATATTTCTGAGAACTCTTTTGAGAGTAAGCATAACTACGAGGCTATTTGTGGGATTTCCAACCGTATGCCAGTCTTTTCCTTCCGTATATTCAGGGATGAACCTCACCTCGATTTTTCGTCTTTTCCCTTTAGTATCTTCTACTAGAAGCTTAACGCTTTTCGTGCCCTCACACTCAATCCCCACCACCCACTCGTCTTTTTTCAAAATTGCCTCTGAGATTCTTTTTTCTGAAACCTTCTCCCCTTTCCTCTCCTTTATCATAACTTCTCCTGTGAGAGGCACAGAAAATTCCTCGACAAACTTATGCCTATGCCAATTGAGGTCCATGTCGAAATGCGGAGGAAGTCTGGTAATCTTAACTTCAATTGGAAGCTTGGGGTCTCTGTCGTGAAAATAGAAGCAGTTTCTCTCCTCTCCACCTGCACGCAGCTCAAGAGATGACTCTGCCAAAGGAATAAACATAACTAATTATATGCATATAAGTATAAGAGGAGCAAATTTTAAACGTGGATTAATCTAAACTACTTCGCTGCGGGACTGAAGACCTGCTTGCCGGCAGGCATGCCCAGAAGATAAAACACGCAAAAATCTTCATGAGGCGGTAGAAATAATTCTTGAAGAGACGGAAAAATTATATTCAGACAAAAGATACAATTGTAGAATTCAAAGCTATGAGGACTTTTTCTTTCTCCTTCTATCAAGCATCGTAGGAAGAGCTGTTAAAAGCAATATAAGCCCTGCTACAAGAAGAATTAAAAATACTACTAAGCTGTTATCTGCCAAATTTATCACCTCCTAATCCAAATACTGATATACCAAAGTATAAACGTTCCTAAAAATCCTATAAATAGGATCGATAAATCAAGCTTATTATCAAAAAATGCCGGTAGGATAACAGAAGCAATTCCTACCAATCCGAGATCTGCAAAAATATCAGATAGTTTATCTAGCTGTTTGGGGTTTAATCTGTAGAAAAACATTCTGGAATTATAGTATCAGAAAATACAAAAACCTTCAATGCTTAGAGGGCTTCGCTGCGGGACTGAAGACCCAGAAGATAAAGAACTGCTTCCTAGTTGATTTTTTATTCAAAATTGCTACAATGTTTATGTATGAAGACAGGAACACCAATGACAATAAAAATCACATATGATAAAACCTCCAAAGATGCTCCATTTGTCGCTTATAGTCCGGAGCTTGATGTAGCTTCGTGCGGTCCTACGGAAAAAAAAGCCCGTAAGAATCTTCATGAAGCTGTTGAAATAGTTCTTGAAGAAGCTAAAAAGAAAGGTAGGCTTACGCAGCTTCTTGAAGAACTGGGATTTGAAAACCAAGCAGTAGTCGGTAGCCCGTAGTCTGTTAGCGTTTTTAAGCAATTTCGCTGCGGGATTGAAGACCGAGAAGATACTGAACTGCTTCTTTTTTATAGCGTCTGTCGCCTCTGGAGTTGATGCGGATGGCAGGAAGCTTGCCTCTTTTGCCCCATCTTTTAATTGTCAGGGGAGAAACCCGGAGGATTTGCGCAACTTCACGTACTGTAAGAAGATCTGGAAGGTTATCGAGTGATATGGTTTGAGTGTTCACAGGCATGTAACTAATACTTTGTAATATATAACTAAAACTAAAGTAACAAAATGGAACATTGTTGTCAAGGGGTCATTTTTAAAATTTAAGAAAAATAGCTGTTGACTAATCTTTTTCGGTTTGCTAAACTTACAAAACCTAAGACAGTGAGTTTCCCGCCGCGGCGGGATTAAAAATCTCACCGAGGACCACCGAGTAAGGTTTATTTGCTCAAACATGGCACTTCTTAGGGAGTGCTTTTTATTTGGTAAAGCCAAAAGAATTGTTAAATGGTTGCATTGTTAAATTGTTTTAAACAATAGAACAATGAGCGACTGAAAGGAGCGAAGCAATATAACAATGAACAAAGTATCTAAAAATAGACAAAAAAAAGAAGAAATAGTTGATAAGATTAGTGAGAAAATATCAAGAGCAAAGGGTCTTGTTTTCACAAATTATCAGGGGCTGACACACAAGCAGCTTGAAGAATTAAAAAGAGCATTAAAGGATGCAAATGCAGAGCTAGTCGTTACAAAGAACACACTTCTTAAACTCTCGCTAAATAAAGCCGGAGTAAAAGCAGACGGGAATGAAGAGGGATTTAATAATCCTACCGCCACTATTTTTGCATATGAAGATGTGATTGCTCCTCTTAAACATTTAGCCAAAACACTTAAGAATTTGGGTCTTCCCACGATCAAATTTGGCATACTTGATGGACAAGCGCTTAATAGCGATCAATTGCTGAATCTTGCCTCATTACCATCTCGCGAAGTACTTCTTGCACAAGTTGTAGGCGGACTTAAGTCTCCGATTTTCGGCCTTCATAGAGCACTCAGTTGGAATATCCAAAAGCTGGTAATGACACTCAAAGCAGTAGAAATAAAAAAGAGCGTATAGTGCTTAGAGAATAGCGTATAGTTTAAAATCAACTAAACGCTAAACGCTAATTTCTAAACGCTGGTTTGAACGGAGGTGAAATTATATGGCAAAAGTTTCAAAAAATGATTTAATAAAAACAGTTGAAGAGATGTCGGTTCTCGAACTTTCAGAATTCGTGAAAGCTTTGGAAGAGAAATTCGGAGTTTCAGCAGCAATGGCAGCAGCTCCGGCAGCGGCAGCGCCCGCAGCAGATGCAGGCGAGCCTGCAGAAGAGCAGACAGTTTTCAACGTAGTAGTTGCAAGCTCTGGAGCGAACAAAATAGGAGTAATTAAAGCACTTAGAGAATTAGTACCGACTCTGGGACTTAAAGAAGCAAAAGATTTGGTCGATGCGGCACCGAAGGAAGTAATGACTGCGGTGAACAAGAAAACTGCTGAAGAAGCAAAAGAAAAACTTACGACAGCTGGTGCAACAGTAGAGCTTAAATAAGATTGTCTTATTTTATTTGATCCGCCACGGCGGATCTTCGAAAAAGACTCCTTTACCGGAGTCTTTTTGTTTGGATTGTTTGGATTGTTTGGATTGTTTGGAATGTTTGGAATATTCCCTACCCGTCTTATTTAATTAAACTTAGTTCAATGTATCATATATCGATATATCGTACATTATAAATAAAAAAAATTAAATTATACTTGGCTTGACTCTGCCTCCGGCAGCTCTGGCAGCATATCCGGCTAGGTTTATCAATGCTTCTTTTAACTCTTTTACTATTTTTTCATTTTGGAGTTTTCTGAGAGCATGTTCGTATCCTCCACTCCGACTTGTTTCCAGAAACAATTGCATTCTGGCAACAGTACCTCTGGTCACATGTAAAATTGCGGATATATGAGAATCCGGTAAGCCTTCTTTTAACATAATTATTATCGCAAGTCTTTTGGAAAACATTAGTCTTTCGGTCGGAGTCATAAGAGAAAGCATGAAACCATTCATTTCCTCTTCTTTAGTAAGCCTGGTTAAAACAAACTCCAGGGTTTTTAATAGATCCCTTTCAACTTTGTGATCAAGTTTAACCCTGGAAACATGCGGCATGTAATGCATCATATATCGATATATGATGCATTGTCAATATGAAAAATAGGTTCTAATTTCTTAGGAATGGGCTGAGCTGATCAACCTAAAGACCGATTGATAAAGTTCCGACAACCGGCCCGCTTCGCCAAAACCCCAGTGAGGCGAACAACAGACTACTTCTCATCGACTATCCACCAGTCAAGCTTGATGTTGGATATAAATTTAAAACTTAAAATTTAGAAGTCAAAAATATCACCACAAATACGGGACAATTCAAAAGTCGTGTAACAATGGGCGAGTCTGGTGCAAAACTCCAATTAGATTATATTAACAATGTCAAAGAGCGAGAGC
>JBBTVO010000028.1:0-13309 GCA_038063195.1 Patescibacteria group bacterium | reverse complement strand
GATGTCAATAGTGTAATCTAGGCTCTATTGCGAAGACATGGCTAAAAAAAGAAAAACTCGCAAAGATAAAATTTTATCTGATCTTCACCGTAAGACTTCTTATAAAGTAGATGTCACCCCTTTTGCTTCACAGCCAGCCAAAAGCATCTCTGAGGTAAAGACGGAAATCCCAAAAGCACAGAAGAGCAATATAGACAAATATCCGTATCTTATAAATGACATTTCTAGAACCGGAGTAGTCACCGCCTCAATAATTGCTTTTCAGATACTACTCTTTATTATTTTGAAATTCCATGTATTAAAACTGCCTGGAATTAGTTACTGATGAAAGGAGGTGAATAAATCAGCGTATAGGAAATAGTCAATAGCGTAGAGTTGAATATAACTAAACGCTAAACGCTAATAACTAAACGCTATACCTATGGCATCAATGTATTGTGTAAAATGCAGAGCAAAGAGAGAAGATCCTAATGCAGTACCAGTTACTATGAAAAATGGTAAGCCTGCAATGAAAGGAAAATGCCCAGTTTGTGGTACAGGAATGTATAAAATTGGTAAAGCTTAATTCTTGAAGATCCTTCGAAGGAACGGAGCCACATTAGTGGCGAGTTCGCCCCGCCACGGCTGGGCGTGGAAAAAATCCATTCTTCAAGAACAGAGATAATAAATAAAAAACCCTTCTCTTTTGAGGGGTTTTTTATTTGTGTAAATTGAACTTATAGAAAAATTTAAACTTTAAACGCAGCAACTCTTCTTGGCGGACGTGGATAGAAAACTACATCAGAATTTTCAAGATCTCTTCTAGATCTATTTCTATATCTCTCACTCTCTCTTAACGCAGGCAAAACATCCCTTATAAATTTTCTTTGAATTCCCGCTGCCAATTCTTCTCCTGTAGGCATTTGTGGTTTACCCGGGCGCTGTTCCATAATTAGATTATAATCTTTTAAAACTTTCTGTCAACTATTTTTCTTGATAATGAACTAGTTTGTAAACCTTGACGACAATTACATCCCACTCTCTCACAATCTCTGCCCTTCCAAATCCCGCCACTTCCCAAAGAGAGTTCCCCAAAGGCTGGCAAGGCTGTTCGCATACTACGAGAAGTTGATCTGTCACTGTTTTTCTATCAGGGTCCACCACTTTATTTTCAATTGTGACTGGAGGATGGTTTTCCAGAGTAAAAAAGTACTTATACGCATGATCTGAATTTCCGCCTGTAATAAGTGCGAAGTTAAAAGGCCTACCCTCTGTCTTATCAAGGACAAATTGAGCAACGGTCCTCATTTGATTCATTTGCCTGTTGGGAGGATTTTTAAAAGGTATGCCGTAAAGATTTATAGCTATCAAACCTAAGAAGCTTACTATGCAAACTATTTTCAGAGCTTTATTTTTTGAACCTAAGAAATCCAAAGAATAAGCGGTCAGGATAAATGGGAGTACAAACATGAAGCCAAAATAATAGTCATAAATATTTTTTTTATAAAACCCGAAAAGTCCTACTCCCAAAACCAGCCAGACGGTCAAAAGACTAAATTTTAGAAACCCCGGAAATCTTTCTTGATAATTTTTTGAAGGAAAGGTTTTTATAAGTTTGTGGACGAGTATGACCAAACTCGTCAATGCCAGCGATAAAGCTAAAAAGTACCAGACTTCAGTATTCGAATAAGTATGCGCGGCAATCTGATCAGGAGGTGGGTAATTAGCTACAAATCTCGCGAAAAGTCTGAAGAAAACATCGGAAATATTTGAAAAGAAAGTAACACTCGTACCTGTATCTCCCGAGCGGAAAATAAATTTAAAAATACTCAAAGTATTTGGGATATTATGCCTTGCTTCAAAAGCGAGAAACGGAGAAAGACCTATTATAAAACCTGAAAAAATTAATAAGTTTTGTTTTACACAATCTCGTAACGTGTTTCTTACTTTACCAAGAAATGTTTGAACTAAACTAATTCCCAAAAGATAAGCAAAAATTATTGTTCCCAGAAAAAATGCAAGATAATGAAGCTGCATGGAAATTCCAAGTAAAAATCCGCATATCAAAAACAGCATTGTTTTATTTTCTTTTAAACCTTTATATAAAATGTAAAGAGTCAGAAGGGAAAAAAACGGGAAAAGGTTGGGATTCCATGAAGAGCGCGAATATGCAATAACTAAAGGAGAAATTGCATAAAGGGAAGCCGCAATAAGTCCAACTCTTTTGCCGAAAAACTCTGAAGAAAATTTATATAAAAGACCAACCGTTGCTATCCCAAAAAATGCTACCATTACAGCAGGTCCTACGGGATTGTAATTAAATAACCATAAGAACGGCGCCATGAAATAATAATAGATAGGTCCTAAGAAAAATCCTCCTACAGATGCTGTGGGACCAAGCAGTGTCAGTTTGCCATGCAGAATGTTGTAAACGATTAAAACATCTCTGCCCTCATCTCCCAAAAATGTCATATAATCTTCTATCCTATAGAGCCGTACGAAAGCTGCAATAAGAAGAATAATTAAAATTAGAAAATTTGGATTTAAAACAAAAGCTTTGAATTTCTGTAATGAAAATTTCATCTAGAGGGCTTTTTTCTGCGCCAGATAACCTTGTTGTAAACAGTAAAATTCCACATCATAAGAAGTCCGGTTCCAATTATAAAATAAATATTTACCAAAAACCTGCTATCATGTCCTATTAATTTTCCTAGTAAGAAAATAGTCCCGGTTTGGATAAATATGACTCCAAACGAAGAGGTTGCATAGAATTGAAGCATTTTGAGAAAATAGCTTGTTATATTTGTTGCCCTGCGTTCTCCAAATGTCCATAAATTATTTATATTGTAATTGGAAAAAATTGCAAGCACAGCTCCGCATAAGTTTGCGATTTCAGGAGGAATGCTAAAAAATGTGATAAGTAGATTAAGTACGATCCAATTTATGACAAATCCTGTCCCTCCGACAACCAAAAATTTTCCAAATTTTCCATTTATTATTATTTCATTTACCCGGGCGGAAATTACATACTTAAAAACTTCCATTATGTATCCCAAAGGAGCTATTTTGGATTTTCCAAGATTTCTATCACTAAAATGAAACGGTACCTCTCCGATCCTAAATCCATCTCTTATCGCCATATGCAAAAAAGATATTTGAAAAATGTAGCCCTTATAATTAGTTAACTTCTCTTTTTCTTCTAGAAAAACTTCTTTTTTAAGCGCCCTATATCCTCCTGTCCAATCATGAACTGAAAATTTCATGAAAACCGTCCTTACAAAAAGATTTGCTACGATTGAAAATATCTTCCTGGATAGTGGCCAATTTTGCGGAATTGAACCTCCATTGCTATATCTATTTCCAACTACCATATCTGCGCCCTCATCTATCTTTTTGAGGAACTCAGGGATTTTTTTGGGATCATGCTGAAAATCTGCATCCAATTCAAACATTATGTCTGCATCCATTTTTTTAATTGCGTGACCCATTCCTCTAACGTATGCAGCTCCAAGACCCCTTTTTTCACCGGAATTGATTTCCAAATTTTTCCATTTCTTCATTAGATTTCTCACTTCATCTTCTGTACCATCCGGAGAATTATCATCAGCCACCAGAATGTTCATTTCGTGGTTTTTAATTTGAGGAAAAATTTCTTCTTCAAGAATTGGAATTAATTTATCAATATTCCCCTTCTCATTATAAGTTGGGATAATTATAACTACTTTCATTTATAAGCCTCTAAAATATTCTATTGTTTCTAAAAGCCCTTGGTCAATACTCACTTTAGGAGACCATCCCAGGAGATTTTTGGCTTTTGTGATATCCGGATTTCTTTGTTTGGGATCGTCCTCTGGAAGAGGTTCAAAGACTAGCGGGGAGGACGATTTAACTTTATCCTTTATAATATTTGCAAGCTCCAATATGGTTTTTTCTTCTGGGTTGCCCAAATTTAAAACTTCTCCTTTTGTTTTGTCAGAAGTTATCGCAAGATATAACCCCTCAACGAGATCGTTTATAAAACATATGCTTCTGGTTTGCGTACCATCTCCGTAAACAGTAAGCGGTTCGTTTTTTATTGCCTGGTTTATAAAATTCGATACCACTCTGCCATCATCAGCTCTCATTTTGGGTCCGTAGATATTAAAAATCCTAATAATTCTTGCGTCTGCTTGGTTTTTCCTTACGTAAGCCATGGTCATTGCTTCTCCAAATCTCTTCCCTTCATCGTACACAGATCTTATACCTACGGGATTTACATTTCCAAAGTAGTCTTCTTTTTGAGGAGAGACCGCTGGATCACCGTAAATCTCAGAAGATGATGCATACAGAAATTTTGAATTATGATTGCTTGCCAATTCCAACAGTCTAAATGTTCCCTGAGAATTAACAAGAAGTGTTTCTATTGGAAAATTTATATAACTTCGCGGGCTTTTTTTGTTTGGTGAGGCAGGAGATGCCAGATGAAATATGTAGTCAATATTTTCTTTTACTAAACTCCCATCAATTTCAATTACGTTTTTTTCAATGAAAGTAAAATCAGGGTTTGAAGAAAAATTCTGAATATTTCCTTTTTCTCCTGTTATTAAATTGTCTATGCAGATTACTTTGAAGTTTTCCTTAAGTAGTCTTTCGCAAAGATGAGAACCTATAAAACCTGCTCCCCCGGCAATAAGAGCTGTTTTTCCTGTCATTTACTTTCCTTTTCTCTTTCAATGTCCGCATTTACCATAATTTCTACCAGCTGCTTAAAATCTGTTTTAGGCTTCCACCCCAAAACCTTTCTTGCCTTACTGGCATCTCCAATAAGATAATCTACTTCAGCAGGTCTTAAATGTACGTCTACATCCGACTTTACGTATTTTTTCCAATCCGAAATTCCAACACATTTAAAAGCGAGTTCGACAAATTCCCTGACGCTGTGATTTTCTCCGGTTGCTATAACATAATCATCAGGTTCTTTTTGCTGGAGCATCAACCACATTGCCTCAACATAGTCAGCTGCATACCCCCAATCTCTTTTTGGCTCTAAAGAGCCGAGTTCAAGAGTTTTTTGCTTGCCAAGACTTATTCTTGCTACTGCATGGCTTATTTTGCGGGTCACAAACTCAAGTCCACGGCGTGGAGATTCGTGATTAAAAAGTATTCCTGAACATGCAAAGATTCCGTAACTTTCCCTGTAATTTAAAGTTATATAATGCCCATAGGCTTTTGCCACACCATAAGGACTCCTTGGATGAAATCTTGTGGTTTCTTTTTGAGGTGTTTCCGTAACTTTCCCAAACATTTCGGAAGATGATGCTTGATAAAATTTTATTTTTGGATTGACAACTCTTATTGCCTCAAGAATTCTTGTAACCCCCAGTGCGGTAAATTCTCCTGTTAATACGGGCTGATTCCAGGATGTTTTTACAAAAGACTGAGCTGCCAAATTATAAACTTCATCCGGTTCTGCTTCTAGAATTGCAGAAGAAAGAGAGCTTTGGTCAAGCAAGTCTCCCTGAATCAAGGAAATTTTATCTTCTATTCCTGTAATTCTTTCAAAATTAATCGTGCTTGTTCTTCTCGTAAGTCCGTAAACTTTGTAACTCTTTGAGAGAAGAAATTCCGCAAGATAGGATCCGTCCTGCCCGGTAATTCCCGTAATAA
Organism: Patescibacteria group bacterium; assembly: GCA_038063195.1. Taxonomy (GTDB): domain Bacteria; phylum Patescibacteriota; class Microgenomatia; order Levybacterales; family UBA12049; genus JBBTVO01. Next base: position 7,684 of record JBBTVO010000028.1, on the reverse strand, counting down.
GTGCTTTTTTTGTCATCTTTTTTGATTTTAAATTATATTTCTCCAATAGTCCAGTGTGTCTCGTAATGTCTGATCCAGAGAGATCTCAGGCTTCCAGCCTGTTATTTTAAAGAATTTATCGTAATTACAAACTGATTCGGGATTATCAACAGGACGAAGCAGCGACTTATCTTCCTTAACTTGAATCTTTGCGCTTGATAAAGATAATAATTTATCTAAAACCTCAGAGATTTCGTACGATCTTCCGCTTCCCAAATTATAAACATCACCAGACGTCCCTTTCTCAAGAGAAAGAAGATAAGCCTTTACCATATCCCTAACATCTGTAAAATCTCTTTTACTTTTAAGATTCCCTACAGTAAGAACCGGCTCTCTTTTTCCTTTTTCAATTTCCGCAATTTTTCTTGCAAAAGCGCTGACGACAAATTTATCCCCTTGTCGCGGGCCGATGTGGTTAAAAGGACGTACTCTTATAACTTTTAGATTATAAGATAGAAAATATTGAAGCCCCAAAAAATCCTGAGTAATCTTGGAAACTGCGTAGGGATTGGTGGGTTTAAAGCTTACGTTTTCATCAATTGGTAAATCTTTTTTGTCAATAAGTCCATATATTTCTGCAGAGGAGACCACTAGTATTTTAGTGTCAAAGAAGCTTAGCTTACGAAGTGCTTCAAGTATATTAAGCTGTGCATTTATATTGTTTTGTATTGTAGTGAATGGATCATCAAAACTGTCGCTTGGTGATGTCAAAGCAGCAAGGTGAAAAATGTAATCAGGTTTATTTTGTTTTATAAAATCAAATACCGAATCTTTATCTGATAAATCGAGTTTAAATAAGCTTACTTTATCTTTTGTTTTTCCCAGATTGGTAAGACTTGCTTCCTGAAGATAAACTCCCAAAACTTCAAAATTTTTCGAAACTAGATGCTCTGCGAGAAAAGTTCCTGCAAATCCTGAGATGCCGGTAATTAATGACTTCATCTTCCCACCCCAATATAATTAAAACCAAGGCTCCTTACAGTCTCAGGATTATAAATATTTCTTCCGTCCACGATTGAGGGTGTTTTCATAATCTTTCGAATTTTTTTAAGATCGGCTTCTTTGAATTCATCCCAATCCGTAAGCACTATCAGAATATCTGAGTTTTTTGCAACTTCCTCCGCAGATTCTAAAAAACTTACTCCGGTTAAAACCTGCCTTGCGTTTCCCATTGCCTGAGGATCATAAGCTCTTATGGTAGCTCCATCCCGGCGTATCAATTCAATTATATCTATTGCGGGCGATTCTCTCATATCATCTGTATTTGCTTTAAAAGCAAGCCCCCAAATACCTACTGTTTTGCCGCGCAGGTCACCTCCTATCATCTTTTTTGCTTTTCTTACTATGTCCCTTTTTGACTGCCTATTAATGTTGTCCACTTCAGACAAAAGCGCAAAATCATAGCCTAGATCGCTTGCAATTGAATAGAGCGCTCTAACGTCTTTGGGAAAACAACTTCCACCGTATCCTGGACCGGGATATAGAAATTGTCTGCCAATTCGTGCATCATAACCTATGCCATCGAGCACTCTGGAAGCATCAGCGCCTGCAAGCTCCGAAAGTTTTGCAATAGCATTGGCAAAAGATATTTTAGTCGCTAAAAATGAATTTGAAGCATATTTTATAAGCTCGGCTGTTTCTAGATTCGTATGGACGAACGGACTTTCAAAAGGAGAATGCAATTCGGTTAAAATCTTTTTTGCTTTTTCACTCTCGGTTCCTATAATAATTCTGTCAGGATGAAGTGTATCTTCAATAGCAGTTCCTTCTTTCAAAAATTCCGGAACCGAAGCTACATCAAATGATGCTTTTGCCTGTTTATTTTCTTCAATTATCTGAATTAGTCTCTTGTTTGTCCCGACCGGCACCGTACTTTTAGTAGCGACTACTGTATATCCATTCAGATTTTTTGAAATATTTCTTACAACTTCAAAAACTCCATATAGCTCCGCATCTCCTGTTTTCTGAGGAGGAGTTCCAACTGCAATAAACACTACTTCGGAATTCTCAATTGCCGGAGAATAATCTAGGGTAAATATGAGTCTTTCGGCTTTAAGATTTTCTCTTACTATTTCTTCAAGTCCGGGCTCGTAAAACGGTACTATTCCCTTTTTAAGCTTTTCGATTTTTTCCTTAGTGTGTCCTATTACATAAACTTTATTTCCAAGCCGGGCAAAAACCGCCGCAGTAACAAGCCCTACGTATCCATGTCCAACAAAAGTTATAGTCATAATGTTTGATTTTTTATTTGTCCAAGTCCTTCTTCAAAAGTCTTCATTTCAATTCCTAATTTTCTAATTTTATCATTTTTCAAAGCCAAATGGAAAGGCCTCCTTGCCCGCCCTTCAAAAAAATCTGTAAGTGTAGTTTTATCAATTAGATTGAAATCAGAACCGAAAATTTCCGAAATTTTTCTTGCTATATCGTAGGGGCTCAATGAGTCACTGCCCGTTGCATGATAAACACCTTCCATATTATTTTGAAAAAAATAATCCAATACTCCAGCCAAATCATCAACAAAAGTTGGAGTTATTATCTGATCCGTTATCATTTTTAGTCTTTCACTGTTTTTTAATTTATCAATTAAAACTCTTGCGAAATCTTTTCTCGCAAAATTTGCCCTATAAGGATATGAGATCCTCAGTATCGTCCACGAAATCTCTGAAGAGCTAACGATCTTCTCTCCTTCATATTTTGTTTTTCCATACCAGTTAATAGGATCAGATTCATCATCTTCTGTGTAAAAATCTTTTTCTCCGTTAAAAACAAAATCAGTAGAGATGTAGATTAGTCTCTTACCAGTCTGCTCACAAGCATTTACGACATTCTTGGTACCTACTACATTTATCGCCCATGCAGTTTTTTTTGTTTTAAACTCTGCATTCTGTTCTTTTTCATCTTTTAAATCTAATATTCTTAAATCTTCCTCTTTATCCTTTTCGCAACCGTCAACATCTGTTTTTGCAGCAAAATGAACAACAATATCTGATTTGGAATATTTAAAAAAATCAAAGAGGCTTTTTTGATCTAAAACATCTATCCCGGAACTTCTGCTTACATTCTCGAACTCATACTTATCCTTTAATAATTCAGCTATTCTGGATCCAACTAGTCCCGTTAATCCTGTTCCCAAAACTTTCATACGCTTCCATATTGTTTCTTATAATAATCTTTATACTCGCCATTCTTAACATTTTCCCACCATTGCCTATTTTCCTTATACCATACTATTGTTTTCTCGAGCCACTCATCAAAACTAGCCAATGGCTTCCAACCCAATTCATTCTTTATTTTTGACCAATCCAATGCATATCTCCTGTCATGGCCGGGTCTGTCTTTGACAAATTCAATATAGTTTTCATCTTTTCCAAGAATCTTTATTATTTTTTTAATTACCCCTAAATTGTTGATATCCTCTGTAAGTCCTCCTACGCAATATGTTTCTCCCATTTTTCCTTTTTGTAAAATTAAGTCTATTGCTCTACAGTGATCTTCAACATAAAGCCAGTCGCGAACATATAATCCATCGCCATAAACTGGGACTTTTTTATCTTCCAGTAAATTTGTGATCGCAAGAGGAATAATTTTTTCGGGAAACTGATAAGGACCGAAATTATTAGAGCAGTTAGAAATTGTAATGGGCAACTTATATGTATGATGATAAGCTCTTACTAAATGATCAGAGCCGGCTTTACTTGCTGAATATGGACTTCTGGGATTATAATTTGTTCGTTCATTAAATTTATTCGGATCATTTAAATCAAGACTTCCAAAGACTTCATCCGTTGAAACATGATGAAATCTTTTTATGTTAAATTTAAGTGCCGCATCAAGGAGTACTTGCGTTCCTATAACATTTGTCTCTACGAAATCCGCTGGTTTTAGTATTGATCTATCCACGTGTGTTTCTGCAGCGAAATGTACAATCGTATCGACTCCTTCAACTGTTTTTTCTACAACTCTCGGATCACAAATATCTCCATGAATAAATTTATAATTTGGATTTATCTCGACAGATTTTAAATTTTCTAAATTACCTGCGTATGTCAATTTATCCAAATTGATAATAGAATCCTCCGGATGCCTCGCGAGCCAGTAGATTATAAAATTTGATCCTATAAATCCTGCTCCGCCTGTTACAAGTATTTTCATATCAATTTAAGTGTTTTTCTAAATAATGATAAGCTACAATTGTAGGCCCATCTTTTATTTTGAAATCATTAATCATTCTTCCAACCTCAGAAAATCCTATTCTCTGAGTTTCTAAAACTTCTTCTTCCTCTGGATGACTTTTTCCTTCTTTAAGATTTTTTACGACGTACACGTGAACCTCCTGCTCATTATGCCCCGGAGCCAAATAGTAATGTCCGATCTTTTTCCAATTCTCCCCAATAATTCCTGTTTCTTCTAGCAATTCTTGTTTTGCAGTTTTAATGGGATCTTCGCCTCGCACTTGCCCCATCGGAAATTCCCATGAGTAATCTCCGACTGGAATTCTGTATTGTCCTACTAATACGGTCTCGTTATTCGGAAAAATGGGGATTATTATAGAAAAATCCCCGTATCTCGATAACGTCCAGAAGGGTTTTATTTTACCATCTGGTCTTCTTACTTGATGTTTAATAGATTTGAAAAATGGATTTTCGTACTCAGTTTTTGAAGATAATACTTTAAATCCATGTCCAGATTTTACCATCTTTATAGCTCGCCTTTCTTCACTTTTTCAGCAACCATATTATTTGCGCGGAGAAGCTCATCGTATGAAGTCCCTGCGTCAATCCACCAGTCAATTATTTCGCACCTCATACTTCCGTCTTTTACATACATATTATTTAAGTCCGTCACTTCGAGCTCTCCGCGCGTCGATGGAGATAGATTTTTTATTTTATCAAAAACAGTTTCATCATACATGTATATTCCGGTTTGCGCGATATCTGACTTGGGATTATCAGGTTTTTCTTCAATTGACAGTACTTTTCCACTCTCATCAATCTCAATTACTCCATACTGCTTTGACTCGGTCGGCATTTTAACTCCAAAAACCACTGCACCTTTGCCTAATTTCTCAAATCTTTCTTTAGCACCTTTTAAATCAAAATTAAAAATATTATCACCCAAAAGAACCAATATTTTATCATTTTTAGCAAATTCTTCGGCCAAAAGAATTGCTTCTGAAATTCCTCCCTTGGGATTTTGCTGAATTGCATATAAAAGCTTTAGGTCAAATTCATCTCCGCTCTTAAGAAGAGTTTCAAAGTCTCCCGAATGATCTGAGGAGCTTGTCATAAGAACTTCTTTTATTCCGGCTTTGCTCATTGCCTCAAGCGGATAGTAAACCATTGGCTTATTGTAGACAGGCAGAAGGTGTTTGTTGGTAACCCAGGTCAGGGGTCTAAGTCTTGTAGCAAGTCCACCGGCCAAAATTACGCCTTTCATAAAAAAAGTCCTCCTTTTAGGAAGAAAAATAGGATGCTTATTCCAAGCGCTCCTATTATTAAATATTCTAGCATAATACCTCTTGAAATATCGTGATTCATGACATGATGAACTACTCCAAATACGATATAAAATGACGTAGTAAGAATTATCAAAATGAATTGGAGCACTTTATTTGGCGAGGCAAGGAGGACAAATAAAAGTCCGAGTGCCAAAATAACGATTAGAGAAATGTAATATTCAAGATCATGTGTGCTAATTTTCTTCATATAATAGCTCCTTTTCCTAAAATAAACATTAAAATAAGTATCGAAACCAGAAACAATATGTGATCGGGATTATGTCTTGCAAAAAAAGCAATTTTTTTTCTCTCAAGTATCGCCATTTCGGCAAAAAGAGAAAATATAACAAGCAAAATGATGAAAACACCGAAATTGGACGTCAAATTTATGCTATCAATTAACGGCTTATTATTAACCCGAGACGAAGCTACTAGGATTTCTTGTGGATTTTGTATTGATTTCTCTTCAGGGATTATCTTCTGGATATTTTCTGTCTTCGGTAATATGGCTAAGTTTCTATTTCCGAATTCCTCAACTACAAGCACCGTTTCTTCTCCATTTAGTGTTCCAGTCACAATAGCAAAGCCCACATCGCTATAATTTGAGGAAAGCATATTTTCTTTGTGAGATTGACTCTCCAGCCAAGCTTTTGTAACATCAGAACTTTCAGTAAATCCCCTCGCCAGGTTCTCTCCGGCATATACATAAGCATATCCCGAATCTTTTATAAAATCCCAGGGAGTTTTTCCGTCAGGCGAATTGTGAGACCAGTAGTTTTTCGCGAACATATCATTTGCCTTATTCATTGCCGCCGCAGAAAGTTCAGGATTTAGATTTAGAGTTTCCAGATTATTCTTTTCCCTCTCTTTATTCAAATGCCCAAGAAGCTGTTCGCTCGTTATGTCTGTAGTAATTCCTAAGACTTGCGGGTAAGTGGAATTCAGGGTTTTAAGAAGAAACGTAGAAATTACGAAAAACGTAATTATAATTAGAAGCGTCGGGTGATGTAAAAATCTTCCTTTGTAATTGTTCCCCTCATGAGGAACAAAAAAATTCCTAAAGAATAATTTCACCTTTTAAGTATATCACTTATAGTAAGGCTCAACCAATTCGCCAGCATTTTTGTCATTTACTGGGATTTTAAGAATAAAACCCAGCGTGTTTGCTATGGAAATTCCAACCCTAAGTCCGGTGAAAGACCCCGGTCCTATATTTACAGTTATGGAATCTAAATCTTTAGCTTCTATTGAATATTTCTTAAAAATTTTATCAATTAGTGGCAAAATTGCTTGGGCTTTTTTCGCATCAGTTTTGTGCTTCAAAATATACTTCTTGCTTCCAATTTTTAAACCTACGATGATCTGCTTGCTGTCAGATGAATCAATGATTAATGTTTTCATTTTTTATTTTTAATATTTGCTATTTAATTTATTCTTACTGCTCCTTGTCTCAATATTTTCCATGGACTTATAGAGCAATCAATTACTGTTGATACGGTACCAAAATTATTTGTATTACCCTGAACAACGTAATCTACTAATTTTACTAGCTCTGGATTTAAATCCTCTAATTTGTAGGGTGTGCTTTCTCCATGAAAATTTGCAGATGGGCCAAGAATTGGGACGCTAACACCTTTTATTAACTCTAAAACTGTATTGTAATCCGGCATTCTTACACCAAGTGTGTCTCCATTCCCTCTTACAATCGGATAAACTTTATCTATCTTACACTTATAAACAATAGTTAATGCGCCTGGCCAGTATTTTTGCATAAGCTTTTTTACTTCTTTATCCAAAGGTTCCAAATATTCCTGCGCCATTTCTATAGAATCAACCAAAACTGATACCGCCTGTGAGGAAGGTCGTTTTCGGATTTTAAAAAGTTTTCTTATTGCACTATCATCATCCATTCTGCACCCTATCCCAAAAGCAGTATCTGCAGGAAAAATAATAATTCCGCCTTGATTTAAAATCTCAACTGCTTTTTTAATTTTTTCATCCATACATTTTTCATTTACTAATATACTAGTATATTAGTATTTAATTGAACCGGACTATTTCTATTCCTCTTCTATTCTCATCAATATATTCAAAATTTATTTCCCATCTGTTTTTTGGTAATAAGTCCCCCATTTTTTCTGCCCATTC
>JBBTVO010000027.1:0-17679 GCA_038063195.1 Patescibacteria group bacterium | reverse complement strand
ATTTATAGGCCTTTTCGAGGTTGAACCTCGAAAAGGCCGGAAAGCTGGGACAACCAACAACAAGTTACTTCTCGTCGATGATGAACCAGTCGAATTTAATATTTGAGGATACCGGACTTACTATACTTACGGTAAATCCTACTCCGGTTTGCTTTGAAGAAACTATCAACTGTTCTCCGCCTGTTGAGGAAGTAGGTGTAAGGAATATCTTTGACTTATTCGTGACTGCAGTTGTTAAGATCTCGATTTCGGTATCCCCTGCCGCAATCGTACCTGTACCAAGCGACTTTGAAGCTGTATCTGTAGTCGTATCTATCTTAATCTTCCTCGCAGTAATCTCGCCTTCAGTCCTGATATTCCCCTGAGTATCAATCTTTACCTTACCCGAAAGTATATTTATACCGCCCAAGCCATTATTCTGCAAATACAAATCCCCAATGCTGTTAATCGTAGCCGCCGCAACTTGTCCTGAGCCTGCCGAAGGATTGACATCAGTATCAAGGCCGTGAATTGACAGAAGCCCTGACGAAATATTACCTGTCACACCAAGGTCGGTGACTGTGGTTCGGCCAAGCACATTGAGGTCGCCTGAGATTGTCGCATTCTCTATATCAAGGTCTGTAAGACTTGCAAAGCTTCCCGACCCGGATGCTTGCTCGCCAGACATGCTCGCAAGCATTTCCGTAAGGAACGCAGACTGGCTCGCCAAATTGGCAACCGAATTCTGCAAACTTTCGATCTGGCTTTCCGCGGTACTTGTCCTGTCTCCGAGAACCGAAAGCGTGGTCTCGGCTGTAGAAACTCTATTCTGTACATCCTGGAATAATGGGTCATTGCTAAGATCAAGACTCGCCGACTCACTCGCATTCTGACCGATAAGTCCGGTAAGCTGAGTCGCCTGCTCCGCCGTAAACTGCGCGAAAGGATTAACGACACTTCCGTCTTCTGCGATATTTACAGGGAAGTAGAAAGTATTATTTATAAATACAGTTATCGTACCTATTGCTTGAGGATCAGTAATATCATAATCATCCATTGCAGTTCCTATAACCGGCCCCATTGCAATTGCCTTTACCCCGACTCCCGGAATTTCTGAAGTCGCAATATAATCACCCTTGTGTATCGGACCGTTTAGAGAGGATACTTTAACAGGCACTCGTCCGGCTAGTGCCACCGGAACCTTCGGATCGGGAATGGAGCCATCATCAAGAACTTGTCCTGGGTTGGTGGAGACGACTCCAATCGCAGCCTGATCCATATTCTTATTTGTAGGTAAAACTTGCGCAGACCCTGATGCAGGGTTTAGAGAGACTATATCTCCAGCAACAGGTATATTAGATGGATCTGCAGGATAATTTTCCGCATAATCAAGCCCTGTAGCGTTATATATATGAGCCAATCTTACGCCGTCTATATATACTGTGGAGTTGGTACAGCTTGTAGTACATGCAATAAAGAAATGGACTCTAGCCCATGTTGTTGTCGTGGCCATAGGCACTGCGGCGGTACCTCCTGATCCATAAGACGCCCAGGCAGTTGTAACTGCACTGGGGCCTATTGGGGCAGTAACTGTCACCGAAGTATTATTCTGACAATTTGATTTGCTTGTATATTGATCCAGATAAACTCTTACTGTCGGGAGGGGGGCTACAGCTTTAAGAAAGTAGTTGAAAGTGTAATTGGATGATCCACCTGAACCGAGACCAATAGGTATACAGGAAGAATACACAGCTGTATCAGAATTTGTAAATACTACTTTCATTGAAGATGAGCCATGAACTTGATCGGAAGTATCATTGGTTATCGTCGCACTTCTTGTAGATGTCTGGATCCAACCATCTGCAAATCCTGGCAGAATATTTGATTCAAAGCTTGAATTTGGAATAAGACTTCCTTGATCTCCTAGAGTATTGGTAAAAGCAGGGCTCCCGTTATTGGTTAGAGTAGCGCTATCACTTGCGGCAAGTACCGGCCCCTGCAAAAGTATCGATCCGTCATTGGTCATCCTAAACTTTGTCACTCCAGATCTGGACGCCGTAAAGATATCTCCAGCCGACACAGTCTTGTTTATTACTAGAGCAGCTTCTCCTCCAGAATCCGTAGAAAGGTTTATTCCCCTTCCAAGACCTGAATTTGAAATATTTAGTACAGTCCCCGTGGCAGCACCGTAGCTTTGGGTAAGCGAAAGAATATTTGAAGTATCGGTACACGAACCAACAGTTACGGTGCAATTTGATGTAAGATTTGCAAGGGCACCACTGATGGAGAGTGTACCCGCGTTTTTAAATGCCTGGGCGCTTATTGCCCATTGGCGGGCAGCTGTGGTAATTGTCCAATCCATAGAAGTAGCCCCTAATTTACCACCCTGCCCTCCTCTTCCTGTTGCAAAGCTTGGGGTATTGCCGGACAAACTAAAGGTCTGTCCATTCGCATTTAGAGTGTCGTTGGCAGTGAAACCGGCTGAGTCGATAACCATATCAGTTGAAGCAACTGAACTAATAGTACCTGTTGAAATAGCCTGGGTATTGCCGGTATTGCCCGAATCACAAGTTCCCAAAGTGCTCTGATCCACATTGGCAAGTGCCACAGTAGTAAAGCCTATCTGGGCAGATCCAGCAACTGTAGTTACTACTACAGGATAGCTACCAGTGCCAACAGGAAGGCTGGCTTCTTTTATATACCATAATTCTGTTCTGAATTGGGCCGGATTTGCTGAGACACAACTTGCAGAAGTCATGGCCACTCCATTATAAGTTACGCCGGATACTGTAGTATCAACAGTACCAAGACGTAATTGAACAGCTGTGACCACCATACGACTATTTCCTGAAGCATAACCTAATGCATGAGTTTGAGTGGCAGATACTCCTGTATCGGAGTTTGTAGTAGCACCAGTGTGCACTTGATTGGCTGAATCTGCTGTGATTGAAGCATTTGCAGTAAGCGACCTATTCACATTCAGAAGATTTCCCGAATCAGTCAGGATAGTAGTATATGTAGCTGTATGGTCGACATTAAGAAGCTTGGCTGAAGTAAGAAGAGTAGACGTTGAAGTAATATCCAGACCTGTGCCTGTTGTCAAACCGTTGAAATCTAAATTCAATCCTGTTCCTGTGGTCACAGAGTTACCTACAATAGAAAATGCGTCGGTGGTGGTAGCCGATGAGGTGGAATAAACAGAACCTGTGTTGGCAATCGTGAATTTGGTGGTCCCTGCACGAGATGCAGTAAATATATCATCGAGCACGCCTGTACCTGTTTGATTGAGTATAAGTGCGGCATTATTGCCTGCATTTCCTGAGATATCAAGAAGTCCTTTTGGAGCCGTCTGCGTACCAATGCCTACTCTGCCTGCAGTTCCGCTTAAGTATAATGATTGGATGTTCTTAGGCGTAAAGGATATGTCTCCGGTCGTAGAGCCACCAAGAGTTAGAGTTTGAAACGCTGTAGTTGCAAGATTTCCATTACCTGTTAAGTAGGTATTTACTCCCGTTGTAGTACCCGAGATGCTCGCCGTCGGAGTACCATTATTAACATTTAAGAAAGCAAACTTAGCCGCTGCTGTTGACTGTCCTCCTATTGCAAAGTCAACCGTAGAGTTGTTGGGGGAAAGAAGACCCGAAGTTTGGTTCCAGAATGGATCATTATTCCATGTAGTATTGCAGTCTGTGTCATCAAAGCAAAGACTGCCTGTCAGGTAAAGACTCCTCCATGAAGTGGTCGTGTCTCCAAGATCAAATGCGGCATCAGAACTAGGATCAAGATTGTCCGCAATTTGCAGATCAGAATCGGTATCTAGGATTGTGCCGGCGCCAGCGATTTGAAGATTCCCAAGAAAATCTGTCGTTTCGCCTAAAGAGATATTCCCATCAATGTCGCTGATTCGACCTGATGCCGCAATACGAAGACCTGTTATTGCAGATCCAATGTCTGTTTGCTCATCCAGAAGGATATTTCCTGTTGTGTCCCCGCCAAGAGTAAGAGTGTTCATCCGGAGAGACTGCAGAGTTGATGTTGCTCCTGTCAAAGATAGACCATTGCCTGCATTCGCTCCTGTTGTTGCTGAAATTGTAGCAACAGGTAGTCCGTCATTTATCCCTGTTACTGCAAACTCAGCTGATGAAGTTGCGGTTGAGCCAAGAAGAAAGTCGAGAGTTGAGGCAAGCTTGGGTGAAATTGCTCCGCTTGCTACGTTCCAATCATCCAGCCCGGCAGTTCCGCAATCAACCCATGATGGGGTTGATGCGTTTGAAGTGAAACACTGGTTGGCAGTAGAAGTCGAGGCTACGGCAAGATTTCCGGAACTATTGGTTGTATAAAGAACATTATTATTACCTGACGTAAATGTAGTGTCTGATAATGTAATCGTAGCTCCTGTTGCCGTAAAGTTGCTGGCAATTCTAAGAGTCCCACTGTCAGCGGTTATATCATGGGTACCCGTACCCGAGAAATTGATATCTGCCTCATTTCCGGAAAGCGTAAGACCTGTGGTGCCGGAAGTTGTGATATTACCTGACCCGTCAACTGTGAAAGCATTTGCTGTTCCTGAGGTTAACGTTCCTGAGACATCAAGGTTACCTGTTAAATCTGTGTTATCTAAAAGAGAGATACTTCCCGATCCTGCGTCTATGGTAATATTGCCTGTTGAGGAACCTCCGAGTGTTAGGGTGTTTTTATTGAGCGACTGGATGGTTCCCGTTGAAGCATTGAAAGACAATCCATTTGCTGTTATAGATGTCGTCGCAGAGAGAGAAGCAACAGGTGTTCCATTGTTGATACCTGTTACAGAAAATTCTGCTGATGAAGTAGAAGTTGAGCCAAGAAGAAGATCATGTACCGAAGCAATCTTTGGATACAAAGCTCCGCTTCCTCTGTCCCAGTAGTTACCAAGAGTTTCGCCATTTAAAGTGACTGAATCAACATATAGATTATCCCAGGCAAGAGAGGATGATCCCAGATCACTGGTTCCGGTTGTTGTGATAGGTATAAGATCTGAATCCTGTGCAACGCGGGCTGTGAACGTCAAAGTATCTGTTATTGCATCTCCAAATGTAGTGTTTCCTGCAATTTCCAAATCATCATTAATATCGACTCCATCAGTTGTATCAGAGAGAGTTCCGCCTGCAAGATTGACTCCTCCAGTTGATGAGAAGGTAAGACCTGTTGTGCCTGCAATAGTTACATTAGATGAAAATGTAGTTGCATCAGATATAGTTACCAGATTTGACCCTGAATCAATCACAATATTTCCCGTATCAGATCCGCCAAGTGTTAGAGTTCCTTTATTAAGGGAGGATATAGTTCCTGTCCCTGACATATATACACCAGGTCTATCAGTAACTCCGGTTGCAGAAACAGATGCAGTAGGAGTTCCTGAATTTACATTAAGTACTGCAAATTTTGCAGATGCTGTGGTCTGTCCTCCTACAAGAAGATCAAGCGTGTCAATAATAGGCGCTATTGCTCCGCCTGCTGAAACTTGCTGCCAGTAATTAGTGCCCGAAGTAAATCCGCAACTTGCACTACTCTGAAGACAAATTGTTCCTGCCTCATCAGGGAAAGTGAATGTCCTTGCTGTTGTTCCCGTCTTTGTAAGCGTAGACAATGCGGTCTGTCCTCCGCCAAACTGTATATTACCAGTGTTGCCTATTGTAAACCTTGTCGTACCAGACGCCGAAGCGGTGAGGATATCATTAGCTGGTGCTCCTGTTTGATTAACTATAAGAGCTGAATTGCCTCCTCTTTGCCCTCCCTGAATATCAAGAACTGCTGATGGAGTTGCTGTACCAATCCCGACATTTACCGCATAGAATCCTGTTCCTCCCAGAGCTAAAGAGTTACTTGCATTTACAAGAGAGTAAGCGCCGATGGCTGTTGAGTTGTTAAAATTTGTAGTTGTACCATCTGACCAAGACCCTGCATTATATCCTAAGTAAACATTGTTGCTTCCTGTTTTATTGGAGTATTGACCGGTATTTGTATAACCGGCGTTGAAACCAAGGGCAGTATTGGTACCACCGGAGGTATTGCCAGCAAGAGAATTTACTCCTAAAGCAGAATTTCTGGAACCTGTGTTGCTTGAAAGAGATCGAGCTCCAACAGCAGAATTATTACTTCCAGAGACATTGACCGCCAACGAATTATACCCTATGGCGCTATTGTCACTTCCCGTAGTATTTGCTACGAGAGCACTGTCTCCAAAAGCTAGATTTTCACTGCCGCTGGAGTTAGCTTTAAGAGCTTGATATCCAAATGCGGCATTTGATATTCCCGTATTATTTGTCGTGATAGCTTCATACCCAAGCGCCGTATTTCTGCTCCCTGTGTTTCCGCTTAGGGCATTTTTTCCAATTGCAGTAGATAGATTTGAATCGTCGAAGTTTATAAGATTAAGAACTTGTATAGTATTGTTGGGGTTAGTCAAGCCCACTCCCAACTTAGTAGTTCCGCCAACCGGATTAATAAGTACATTACCTGTGGTAGGGTAATCTGTGGAACTGCCAATGGTAAGAGTTCCTCTGTTGGTAGTCCCGAGCGTTCCATCCCCTGTTAAGTAAGTAGCATTATTTCCTGAGTTGGCAGAGATAGAGGCAGTTGGAGTTCCTCCTGCAACATTTAAGAAAGCAAACTTAGAAGAAGCTGTTGAGTCTCCGCCTACCAGAAGGTCAAGTGTTGAGTTGATTGGAGTAAGTGCTTTTCCATCTGATGTTGTTTTCCAGTAGTTGGTTCCTCCTCCTAATGTACAGTTCCCCCATGAAGGGGTACCTGCTCCGCCTGAGAGAAGACATTGATTGGAGCTTCCTGCAACAAGCGAATCATATGTTGTTGTCCCTGTTGAATAAAGTATTTCTCCTGCACCAAGAGCAGTTACATTTCCGCCAAGACCTCCAAGCGAGGTTGCAAGAGTTGCTGAAACAGACCATGTGCCTGCGGAGATTGACGGCACTCCTGTTGATCCCGAAGTGTTAATCCCTGTTCCTCCATATTGAGCACCTATTGCAGTACCATTCCATGTTGCACTTGATATTGTTCCTGAGTTGATAACTATTCCGTTGATTGTGTTTGAGGAAGTAGGAGCAGTAATGGCATCTGAGAAAGTTATATTTGAAGAACCTGAGTCAATAACTATATTTCCTGTTGTAGAGCCTCCAAGAGTTAGGGTATTCATTCGAAGAGACTGTATTGTTGAAGTTGCTCCTGTCAGAGATAGACCATTACCTGCGTTTGCACCTGTTGTTGCTGATATTGTGGCAACAGGTAGTCCGTCGTTTATTCCTGTTACTGCAAACTCTGCACTTGCCGTTGCATTTGAGCCGAGGAGGAAATCTACAGTTGAAGCATATCTTGGAGAAAGCGCGCCGCTTATCATATCCCAATCATCTCCTGCTGCTGAAGCACAATTTGAGAAAGAAGGAAGTCCTCCCGATCCGCCTGAAACAAGACAATCTCCAGTCGTACCCTGAGACGTAAGCTGAGTAAGAAGTCCTGATCCGTTTGTATATAGTAACCCACCGTTTGTTGTAAATGTTGGAAGAGTTATATTTTTTCCGGTTCTTCCTAGAATAATATCTCCAGTTGTACCTCCTCCCAGAGTAAGAGTCTGAGAATTAGTAGTCAGAAGACTTCCTGCGGCATTAATAGTAAATCCTGCAGCGCTTGATGCAGTACCATTATTCAGAATTGTAAACTTGGTTACTCCAGACGCTGATGCTGTAAGGATATCTTGTGATTCAGTTTGATTGAATATTGCAAGTGCTTTGCCCAAAGCACCCGATGTCTGATCTCGTGATATGTATAGCGATGAAATAATATCACCGGCTGTAGTCGTGCCGATTCCTACCTGCTCACCTGCAGTTGTAGGATAGAGTTTGTTAGAGCTCTCAGTCCAAAGAGAGCTGCCTCCGGCTCCTGCACCCGGACAAGTTGCCCATGCAGGCGCTGCTGAACCTGATAAAAGACACTGGCTTGAGGACGTGGTTGTTGTGGTTCCTATAACTCCTGTCGATTCTCTTCCAAACAAAACTGAATTCTTACCGGTAGAGGAGCCAAAAGTCGGATTACTTAAGGCTATATCGCCCGTGGTATTTCCTCCCAAAGTAAGCGTCCCTCTTCTGAGAGTTTGTATGCTCCCATCTCCCGAAAGAGAAAGTGCTTGCCCTGCCGCATTCTGAGCAGAAATAGAAGCTACTGGAGTAAGAGATCCTGCAATGTTCATCACCGCAAATTTAGAAGATATCGTCGCGCTTCCTCCGAGAAGAAAATCCACTGTCGGATTTATTGCGGAAATTGCGCCGCTTGCGGTATTAAACCATCCAAACGTTCCGGTCGTACCCGTCGGAACTACTGATACAAAAGCTGAATTTCCTGTAGTCGATACTTTCCATGTAGAACTGCTTCCGACTATATCATTTAGGTTAGTTCCTGTTGCTCCTGAGAGATTAAACTGAAGACCTGTCTGATCTTGCGCACCTGTTCCTGAAAGAGTAATTGCCTGTCCTATGATTGCTCCTGCCAGATTGGTTGCGTCAGTAACTCCAAAGACTGTTCCTGTATTCTGAGTAGAGGTAATAGTCTGGTTGGCAGCTGCGGTATTAGTAAGAAGGGTTCCTGTTACAGGAAGTGTTACATTGGTTGATGCTGTGGTTGTGAGAGTAAGAGGGTTAGCTCCTGATGTTGTAAATGCATCAGCGAATGTTACATTTTTTGCTGCTGCAAGAGCAAGGACTTCTGTTCCTTCAAAAGTTATAGAGTTTGCAGCAAGAGTAGTATTACCTGTTACGGTTAGTGTCTTTGAGTCTGTACCTGCAAGAGTTAGGGAAGAATTGGCTGTCAGGGTTTTTCCTGCTCCAAGGGTAAGAGTACCACTTCCTGTTGATATTATATTTCCGTTGACAAAACCAGTTTCTACCTTGTTACTTTTATCAATGGCAGAGCGGAAATTGCCATTGGTGTCAATGTTATAGAGAGTTCCTCCAGCGAAGTATAAATTAGAACTTGGGAAGTTGAAATTACCTGAAGAATCAATGCGGGCGTAAAGAGTAGCATTGTCTCTTGATCTTACCTGAAAGATATCCGAAGTATCAGAAGGAGCCTGAAGAGTAAGAGCAATTGTACCCGATGCAGACGCAGAGATCCTGTTGGTAAGAGTTGTAGTCGGACCCG
Source organism: Patescibacteria group bacterium (assembly GCA_038063195.1). GTDB lineage: Bacteria > Patescibacteriota > Microgenomatia > Levybacterales > UBA12049 > JBBTVO01. The sequence goes on along the minus strand of JBBTVO010000027.1, from coordinate 8,517 downwards.
TTATTACACAGTCAGAACAAAGACCCCCCGATCCTGATACAGTTGCCCAAACCGGAAGACCCCCTGCTGAAACAGCGAGAACTTGATTGGTAGATCCAATGGGGCGCTTTGCCAAACTAGTAGTCGTATCTGCATAAAGAAGATCTCCCACAGCATAAACAGATTGACCAGTCCCTCCATAAGTTGCTCCTATTGCAGTTCCGTTCCAGGTACCTGTAGTTATGACTCCAGAACCGCTTACCACAAAATAATTTGTACTTCCTGTTGAGTTTTCTATATGAAATGCATCAGTTGACCCTGAGCTGTGTGGCCTAACAGTGAGCGGAATTGCCCCGGATGCTGATGCCGCAATTATGTTGGTATAAGTATTAGTTGGATTGGTTATTACACAGTTTGTACATGTTGCAGTAGGACCTCCAAGTATTGTTCCCCACTTAGGAAGAAGCGTTACGCTATCTACTACAAGAACCTGATCCTGCGAACCAATAGGAAGCTTGGTTAAATTACTTGAAGCATTTGCATAGATTGTATCTCCGGAAGAATAGCTTGAAAAACTTGTTCCTCCATAAGCCTGTCCTACCGTAGCTCCGTTCCATGTAGCAGTTTTAATTGTGCCCTGAGCATCGATAAATCCTCCAGTTCCGTTATTTGGTTTAAGAACTATATTTCCCGTAGTATTTCCTCCGAGAGTTAGGGTTGCATTTTGCAGTGATTGAATCGTACCTCCGGCTCCTAAAACCAAACCTGTGGTTGTGGCAGAAAGAGTTGCGGTCGGCGTATTGCCAGCCGCAATTCCTGTAAATCCTATTCTTGCAGAAGTCGTAGAAATTCCCCCAAGAAGCAGATCGTCTGAGATATTTGCTGGAGATAATGCGCCGCTATTTCTCTGAAGCCATCCGAATCCTCCGGTTGTACCGGTAGGAGTTACTGAGGCAAAATTGGCCCGTCCATCATTTAAGATAAACCAGCTGCCGGTTGTTCCGTAAATATCATAGAGAGTTCCGCAAGTTGCTCCACAGCTCACATTAAGAGCAATTCCTTTTTGATTGTTTCCTCCTCCGCTTGAAGGAGAAAGCGTCACATCAAGTCCTATGATTGCTCCTGCCAGATTTGTTGAATCAGTAATTCCAAAGACTGTTCCTGTATTCTGAGTTGAGGTAATAGTCTGGTTAGCAGCTGCGGTATTAGTAAGAAGGGTTCCTGTTACAGGAAGTGTTACATTGGTTGATGCTGTGGTTGTAAGAGTGAGGGGGTTTGTTCCTGATGTTGTGAAGGCATCAGCAAACTGTGCTGTTTTCCCTGCTGCCAAAGTAAGAGTACCAGTGCTTGCTGTAATAGTATTACCATTGAAAGTTAACCCAGCTACTGCACCTGTATTCGTTACAGTAAACGGCGATGCTGAGCCTACTGAGAATAATGCGGTAGGATTGGTAGTACCTATACCTACTCTGTCATTGCCGTCGCTGTTTAGTAGAATATTTCCTGTGCTATTTCCGCCCAAAGATAATGTTCTACCGATAAGAGTTTGGATACTTCCTGATCCATCAAGTACCAAACCTGCTCCGCTTCCTCCGCTTGCGGTATTAGCAGAAAGTGATGCGACGGGGGTAAGAATACCTGCAATGTTGCTTACGGAAAATTTTGCCGAAGCAGTACTATCCCCACCTATCAAAAGATCAAGAGTAGAGTTTATTGGTGTTAGTGCTTTACCATCAGATGTGGTTTTGAAGTAGTTAGTACCTCCACCCAGGGTACAGTCTCCCCATGATGGAGTTCCTGCGCCACCAGAGAGTAGACACTTGTTGGAAGATGCATTAGCAGCTAAGATCTCAAAAGAGTCTGCATCACTCCATACTATTCCACCGTTTGAGAGAGTAAGGGCTTTGTTGGTTCCTCCGTTTGCAATGGGGAGAACACTTGTGCCTACAGCTCCTGAGGCTGAAAGGTCAATAGAACCAAAGCCTACAGCAGTCCCTGCACTATTAACTCTGAGTATTTGGTTTGCTCCAGTGGATGTTGTAATAGATGGAACACCTGTGCTTGATGTAACTAGCGCACCTGTGTTCCCAGTGGCAATAGACGAAAGATTGTCTGCAGTTGTTGTATAAAGTATTGTGTTTGTGCCGCCAAACGTTGTTTGTCCAGTTCCTCCGTTTCCCACTGGCAAGGTCCCTGTGACTTCTGATGATCCGCCTGCAAGATTTACTGCTGAAGAGGTTAAGACTCCTGATGAGTTGCTGTGAAGAATGCCTGTTCCATAACCTGAGAAGATAATACCATTGTTTGCTCCGCTTCTTCCTGAGAGGACTACATTTCCTGTTGATGAACCGCCAAGAGTCAGGGTCTGGGCATTAGTGGTACCAAGATTTCCCAAACCAGTGAGGAAAGTTGCATTATTTCCTGAGTTTGCAGAAATTGATGCTGTAGGAGTAAGGCTTCCTGAAGTATTTATGAAAGCAAACTTAGCAGCGGATGTAGAATCCCCACCAACAAGAAGATCAAGAGTTGAGTTTATTGGAGTTAGTGCTTTACCATCTGAGGTAGTTTTAAAGTAGTTGGTGCCAGTTGCACAAGTAGAACAAGTTAGGCTTAGAGTTCCCCCCAATGATAATGATCCTCCTCCACCCAGAGGTCCTGCAGTGTTTATGGTAACTGAAGAATTAGCAAGTTCAACATTATCAATCTGTCCTGCGGGAAGAGAAACAGTGCCGGATGCAACTGTTAAACCTGTTAAGCCAGTCAACGTTCCAGCGGCTATAAGATTGGCACCTTGAACTGTTAAGGCAGTGACCCCGCCTGGGGCAAGTACTATATTCCCCGTATCAGATCCGCCAAGTGTTAGAGTTCCTTTATTAAGGGAGGATATAGTTCCTGTCCCTGACATATATACACCAGGTCTATCAGTAACTCCGGTTGCAGAAACAGATGCAGTAGGAGTTCCTGAGTTAATATTAAGTACTGCAAACTTTGCAGATGCTGTTGTTGTTCCGCCTATGAGAAGATCATGTACCGAAGCAATCTTAGGATATAAAGCTCCGTTTGTCCTATCCCAATAATTAGTCCCAAGAGTTGCTGGATCAGTCCATGAGAGAGTACCTGCTCCGTTTGAAGTCAGAGGATAACCCGATCCTGCAGCATCAGAGCTTGGCCATGTGTAAGTTACATTGTTAAATCTTGTAGTACCATCTACCTCTAGTTCATCTTGTATGTATAAGTCTGCTACTCCGTCTGGAGTTGAAACACCTGATATATCAGAAGCAAAGTAATTGTATGCGGCGGCGGCTGCTCCTCCGATATTTAAAGCACTTGCTGAGAGAATGTTTCCTCCGCCAGTTGTAATGGTAAGGTCTGTTGCTGAGTTGGTAAATGTGGCAAATGTTGTCCCTGCGTCTTTGAAGATTACATCTGCCCCATCGGCATCAAGGATTATGTCTGTTGAGGAATCAAGGGTCATATCTCCTGTAGAGTTAAGGTTAAGAAGTCCGGCTGGAGTGATAGTGAGATTGCTTCCATCTGTAGTTGAAAGTGTAAGGTTAGTATTATCGCTTTGGAACTTAAAGTAATCACCTGTGTCAGAGTTTGGCTGTATCAATACATCTCCTGTAGTAGTACCTCCAAGAGTCAGACTATTGTTTCGAAGAGACTGTATGCTTCCGTCTCCCGAAAGCGCAAGAGCCTGTCCTCCTGCATTTTGAGCTGAAATAGATGCTACAGGAATAAGAGAACCTGCGACATTCATAAATGCAAACTTAGAAGAAGTCGTTGCATCCCCACCAACAAGAAGATCAAGAGTTGAGTTGATTGGAGTAATAGCACCGGCTACTGCAGTTGTCTTCCAATAGTTGGTACCAAGTGCATAACCGCAGTTGTTTGTGTCCACACAGACAGTTCCAGAGGTTGGAAGCGTGAGAGTTGTGTCGGCTGAAGTCGTGAAAGTAAGGCTGTTTGATCCGATATTAAGGGTTTTACTATCCCCCCCGGCAAGTGTCAGCGTATTACTAACTGTAAGAGTTTTTCCTGCTCCAAGAGTAAGAGTACCTGATCCTGTTGATATTATGTTTCCATTTACAAATCCTGTTTCTACTTTATTGCTTTTATCAATAGCAGAACGGAAGTTGCCACTCGTGTCTATGTTATAGAGAGTTCCTCCTGCGAAGTATAGGTTGGAGCTTGGGAAATTAAAGTTACCATTGATATCAACATATGCATAGGTTGTTCCCCCGCCGTTTGACTGGATATCAAAAATATGAGCTGATCCCGAACTAAATGGACGAAGGGTCAGCGGAACCACGGCAACTGTAGGCGTAATTGTATTTATAGCGGCCGTTGAGGGATCATTCAAAACACAGTCGGTACAAATTCCTCCCGCTCCACTGGCTGCAACCCACGTAGGTACTCCACCGGATACGGAAAGCACATAACTTGAGGCCCCGATGGGAAGTCTTGATAATGTATTTGCGGCGCTTGCGTATACCAGATCTCCCGTGAGCCATGCCGTATTCCCTGTCCCTCCGGATGTAGTTGCTACTGGAGTCCCTTGCCATGTACCAGATGTAATTGTCCCCACGCTGGTAAGCGATGAAGTCGCAACAGCAGGAAGCAAAGTTGTACTTGTCAGGACTGAATTTCCGTTTATCTGGAATGTCGGCGTTCCTACATTATTGTTTATAAAGGCAAAATTTGCGGATCCAGTGCCGTTCGAAGGGGTTCCGCCTATCAAAACATCCAAGGTGCCTTGTCCGGGATACAAAGTTCCATTCGACACTACCCACTGTTCTGTACCAAGCTGACATACACTAGTACCGGTAACAATTCCATTCAGAGATGTTACACAAGCTGCCGAACTGACTGTCGTTCCGTTTGGTGAAACCGTAACAGTTTTACTGCTCGTATCCGCTGCTATACTAAGGCCTGTACCTGCCGCAAAAGTTAAAGTATCACTGCTGCTGCCTGCTGTTATTGTTGAGGAGCCGACTATAATATTTTTAAATGTCGATCCGGCAGTAATTGAATTTGTAATTGTAGTTCCTGAAATTGATATACCTGTTCCCGCAGTTAAGGCAACAGCTCCTGTTTTACCACCAACGGACAATACTCCGGTATTGGTAATCGTGGGCGTCTGCCCCGTACTTACCTCTATTCCAGCTCCTGCGACAACTCCGTACAATACGTTTGACGCGGTCAATTCCCCTGTTCCTGCATCGATATTCTGATTTTCTGTAATTATCCCGCCTGAGAGAGTCGCGATGCCGGCGGCTCTTATCGTATCTAGGAAATTAACATTCTGAGCAAATTCGCTTGGAGTATTTACTCCGAACAAAAGATCTGTCGGTTTATCGCCAATTCCCAAAACTGCTCTTGCCTCAGAACCTGCTAATTCAGTATATTGAGGCTCTTGCGTTTTTCCTCCTCCAATACCCACGGCGGAGAGGACTTTGGTCAGACTGTCTTTATCAAATCCGGCAGATTTCATTGTCGCAAAAGCCAGAGCTGAAATTACCACAAAAACCATTATGAAAGCTGCAGTCAGGGCCCCTTTTTTGAAATTCGTAATGCTTTTTACCAGCTCTTCGTTCCAATAGTCTGAATTTGGGGCTGGCGTGTGTTCGGTTAAGCTTGGAGTTTTCGAGTCAGAATCTGCAAGAGCTGTTTCCTGCGAGGCAGCTTGAGAATCCCGTTTTACTTCAGATACACCATTCTTTTTTGACAGATAATTCTCTATTTGAGAATTGGTGTATCTTCTCTGATTACCTGCGGTTCTCTGAGGGATAAGGATTCCTTTTGCTTCCCAGCGGCGCAGGGTCTTAGTGGATACACCCAGGAGGCTTGCAGCTTGTTGGATTGTTAAGAAATTATTCATGGGCAGGTTTTATATTTAAAAGTTAGACATTATTGAGCTTAGTGTCCAAGTTTGTCTAAGATTATATATATATTATTACTACATATATGTGAAAATATGTCAAGTGGGAAGATAATCTTATCGCAATCTTATCAAGATTTTTTTATTTGAGGCTAATATTCTAAATCTTTTCCAAAATTTTTTTCACAGTATTATCTCTTGCTATGATGATAAGATTATGATAAATTTCAAGTGTGATAAATATTTCCTATAATCTATCATCAGTTCTGAAAAATAATCTCCATAAAGCAGATACTTTAAGAAGAGAAATTCTTCTTGCCCCAATTTCTTCAAAATTTGAAATACAGCTAAGATGGGACTGCGTGATAAATAGAATTTTTCAAACCTTAAGATTGTCTGATAACTCTTTGAAGAAAACCGGGATTATCAAAATCCTAGACCTCCATAGCGGAGTCGCTCAAATAGAGAAGAAAAACCAAACTGCAGAGCAAAAAGAAGTGATTAATTATAAAAAGGCACTCGATCATATATCTGCGCATTGGCTTGTTACGAAAAAACTAGTAATACTAAATGATATATTGATACTTTATGATATATTTAGTAAGGGTCGGCTGGTTGCTCCCCGTTCTGAAATTGAAGAGCTTTTAAATTATGTTCAAATACAGGATGAACATCCCATCATACAAGCAGGAATAGCCAATATTGAAATTCAAAAAATTCGGCCTTTTTCAAATGATAATGATAAATTGTCAAGACTTTTGTCTTATATTTTTCTTTATAAGTACGGATACGATGTCCGCGGGCTTATAGAATTTGAAGAACCATGGTCTGAAAATAAAGCAGCTTATTTGGATGCAGTGGAGTACGGGATTCAAGCAGCAAGTGTTACAATCTGGCTGGAGTTTTTCTCAAACAGCATAATCCTCCAGCTTGATGAAGTTTATAAAAAAATTATAAGCGGGTCGCCGGATTTCTTTGTCAAAGAAAATTCTTTATGGGAATTAAATGACAGACAAAAAGCTATTCTTAATTTATTGGATAAGCCGGACAGCTCCATCACTAATAAAAAAGTCCAAAAACATTTCAAAATTTCTCAGATAACGGCATCCAGAGATTTATCAAAACTTACTACCCTAGGGCTTCTCCTCTCCCATGGAAAAGGGAGATCCGTTTACTATATCCGAGCTTAATCTCCAAGTCTATTCGTCGTACAAGAACTATTGTGCGACGTTGAAATGCCTTACTCTTCTTATTTATCTACCTCTATCAACTCTTGAATTTGACATTAATTGACAAAGTGCCATATTATAAGAGATACATACCCTGCTCATGAGAAAAAAAATACTCTTGCCTATTCTAACCGTCTTTTTACTGACTTTTTTTTTGAAAAACGGTGTTATATTTGCGCAGGACCTTTCAGGCGGTCTGGCACTTCCCATCCCCGTCTCTGATAAGAACGTAAAAGACGGAGATATAATAACTGTAACATCTAAGGGATATAAACTCAGCACTTATGCCTACGACCCTTCGGTTTATGGAGTTGTGACTGCCAATCCCGCCGTCTATCTCAAGGACACTACGGGGAAAAGCACTCTTGTAATTCATTCCGGAAAAACATTAGTCAGAGTATCAACCATTAAAGGTCCTATTAAGCGGAATGATCTTATCACAAGTTCAGAAATCCCCGGCGCCGGGGAGAAAGCGGATGCAAATGGCTTTGTTTTAGGCCTAGCTCTGGAAGACTACACCAATAGCAATCCGAATGCTATAGGCAAAATCATGGTCTCGGTAAATCCGCACTATAATGCCACGTTCATAGCTACCAGAACCAATCTGCTTCAAAATATTAAAGCGGTAGCAGGCTCTCCTCTCCTTTCACCTCTTACGACCCTTCGCTATATTCTCGCGGCTCTTGTGACGATAATTTCATTTATTCTGGGCTTTATTTACTTCGGCAGAATTGCAAGGACGGGTGTTGAGGCACTGGGAAGGAATCCGCTTGCAGCCAGGATAATCCAGCTTGGGATTGTGCTTAATGTAATTCTTACAGCAGGCATAGTACTTCTTGGAGTCGGCATCGCCTATCTGATCTTAATCTTGTAAGCCCCACTGATGTACTTTGTGCTCTTGCAAAATTTAATAGATTATCGAATAATTATTATCTTATGGCTCTCACAAAATTAGACTTAACTCAAATAGGAAGTGTAATTGAAGATAAACTAGGGTCTGTCAAAAAAGATCTCACGGGTCTTAAAGAAGACCTAACGGATGTCAAAAAAGACCTAACGGATGTCAAAAAAAGAGTGAAGAAGATCGAGAAAACTGTTGACGTTGCTATAAGAATATTTAATTCGGATGATATAAAAATAGAAAAAAGAGTTTCTAAAATTGAGGTGCATCTCGGATTACCTACCTGATCCTCATCTTGTAGCCCTAATATACAGTTTGATATATTTAATTGAGGTGTTTATTTATATAATTGGTCGTGTGTTCCAAAAATAATAAAGTAAGCAATAGAATCTTCTTCATGTATTACTTTATAAATCGCCCGCCAATCTGCGGTGATATTGATACTTCTGCATCCTTGATACGGATCTTTTAATGGATGGTTATTTAATTCTAAATCGTTGGGATTCTTGGAAAAAATCGTTATCCTT
>JBBTVO010000026.1:0-4557 GCA_038063195.1 Patescibacteria group bacterium | reverse complement strand
TTTAGTAAATAGAATTTTGGATGGAGACTCACAAGCTGTAATTGAGTTTTACAACTTATATTCTCCCAAAATCCTAAAATATCTAAATGTAAAACTTTCTCCAGAAGATGCGCAGGAAATATTAAACGATGTTTTTTTTGAAGCAGTTGATTCCCTGACCCTACTTCGCAATAAAGATAATATTTCCGCCTGGCTATATAAAATCGCACAAAACAAAACTGCAGATTACTACAGAAAAAAGAAAATTAAATCCATAATTTTATCCCAAGTGCCATTTTTAAAAATAATTGCGTCAGAAATTAGCGATCCGGAATTTCAGTTTGAAAAAAATAAAATAAGGGATGAGATAGAAAAAGCTTTTCTTTCTCTGCCAATGCAATATAGAAAAATTTTAAAGCTTCATTACGAAGACAACATTCCCGTAAAAGACCTTGCACCGGTTCTAAATCTATCTTTTAAAGCCGCTGAATCCCTTCTTTACAGAGCAAGACAAAGTTTTAAAACTGCATATGACTCTTCGTTAAATTCAGACCATTGGCTCTGAGATTTAGATTCGAAGAGGTCATACTGAGTTAAATCGAATGTATGAACGAACGTGAGTTTATAAAAGAACTTCAGGAGCGTGCGAAGGAACAGGAAGCGATTATAAAAGACATGCCTTTCCCTAAAGTTTTTTCTACAGCAAGTGTTTGGCTAGGCATTCATCCGTGGAGATTTGTAATCCCTTTTGCTTTCTTAATTTCCATAATTTTAAGATTTTTCATAGGACCTTCGTACACTGATTTTATTCTTTCGATTTTTAAAATTCCGCTTTTAAAAATTGTGTTATGAGGAAACGGACTTTCCTTATTTATGTTGCGTATATTTTTACGAAAACCTTGCTCGGCATTACTTTCTATCCTTACAAATCCATCATGGAAACAACAAGACGTCCGATCCTGATCCCTGTAATATTCTCACCATTTATCGGACTGCTTCTTCTTTTTATTACGGGTAAAATAGGGTCGCTTCTCATAAGAGTATATGGACGGGAAAGAGAATTAATCGCTCTTTTCTTGGGAACTGCTATTGCCTCTATACTTTTATGGCAAGCACTTCTCCTATATCTTCTTCTGAGTTTTGCAATTTCTTCTCAGAGAAAACGGATGTAATTATATCCTTAGTAGTTTCCCTATTATAATTCCTATTGCTGTAGTTATTCCTCCCAAAATAAATATTTCAAGAGCGCTTCTGAGAGGATTTACTTTCACTATATAAGCTTTCAAGAATCCCAGTATAAAAAGACCGGAAAGGGCTGCTCCGATACTTATGTATGATGCTAATGGAAAATTAAAAATAATTATTGGAAGAAGCGGTACCAAGCCTCCGAGAAAATACGAAATGAACATAAATCCTCCGACCAAATATAAATTGTCCGTATGTTTTCCGGTCCTGTCCATCTGGTGCACTGCCTTCTCGCTCATGTATTGCCCCACACCCATAGAAAGAGCCTCAACGGTAATAGTAACTATTCCGGCAAGAAGCACTATTTCTTTTATTTGCGTGCCAATACTAACCCCTGCTATAACACCTGTTGTCGAAACCAAAGCATCCTGAAAACCAAAAATTATACTTCTTAAATAATCTTCATGAATATCATGTGCTTTCATAGAATGATTATAGCAGAGGATAATCTTAAATTATTTGATCATCCCAAATCTTTTATTCTGCGCTGTCATTTTTTCTTTTTACTTTTTATGCTGGCTTCAACTGATTTATCTACCCAGTCTTTTAATCTTTCCTTGTCGCTCATAACCTCTTCTGGCAAAAGCCAATAGGACATTGTCATCTTCCCATGTTTACTTTCATATACAAAAGGCTCACTTCCCAAATTCTGATAATCCTTTTTATTGCTATCATCGACTTTAAAATAAAGCTGATTATCTGCGATAAGTGCAAAAAATATTCCGTCTTTATAAATTCCCCAGCCTCCAAACATCGAACGCGATGTAATTCCGGGAATTTCTCGTAAGACCTCTTCTATCACAAAACCGTGAAATGATCTATCCGACATGGGGCAATTATAACAAGTTTAATTCTTAGAAGCTTTGTGCTTTTTTTTGGAATCTTTTTTCTTCTGTCTCTCGTCTCTGCTGGTAATTCGTAATTCCGTATCTTTATCCATTCTCGTCTGGCATTCAATATCAAGACATCTATACTCCATAGTGGTGATAGGACTTCTTGACCCTTCGACCGTTTCGGTTTTTTGTTTGATCAGGAGCAATTTTCCGTTGCATTGTGCACAATGTCTCATATTTAATATATTTCAGAAATTAATAGCTGAGGCAGCTAAAAAGGGCAGATTTTTAATTAAATCTAGTAATTAATCTCTTCTGATTATACCACAAATTGAGGCAAATTGCCTTACCAAGAATAAAAGTTAATTGGATTTATGAATTTGAGTCCCTGCATCCCAATCTTTCGAAAAAGTCGTATCAAGGGTTTGGATGCTATCATCTTCCGTAATCATAATTCCAAGCTCTCTATTTTCATCCATACTCTGTGTTGAAAAATTAATAGAGCCTACATAAGCTTTCGTATCATCAACTAGAATCATTTTTGCGTGAATATAGGGGGATGATAGTGTTTTCACCAAAGCTCCTTCTTGAACAAGTAGATAAATTGCATCTTTGTTTGCCTGAAATTGAGAAAGAGTAGGAACTATTAATTTGACCTCCACAGTTTTGGCTCTATCAGAAAGTAAAGAAACCATTCCTTCGTCTTCAATGTATTCCATTTCCATTTCGATACTTTTTTCTGCACTCTTGATAAGAGTTGTAAGTGCAACCCGCGAATTCTTAGGACTTACAATTAAATGCGTTTGGGTTGGATTAAAGTCACGTCTTTCCCAGTCTGCCATAAAAATATTTCTAATTTCTGCGACATCCTCGGGGTTCGTATCAATGATATTAAATTCGCGGTTTTTAGTAAACGCAGACGCAGTGAGATTTTGATTTAAGATAAGGGCTACAGCGCCATCGATAACAACGGACTTCTGGTGAGTCAGTGAGTACTTGGGATTTGTCCACTTTACAGCAACTCCGCTCTCTTTAAGGGTTTTCTCGGATTTATTATTCAGATTACTTCCTCCAAATGGGTGTTTTTCAAGCATCACATTCACTGCAATACCGCGACTGCGTGCATTACCCAAGGCTTCAATTATTTGCTTGTCGGATAGTAAATACATTTCAACCAGAATTTCCTGTCGGGCATCATTTATAGCATCAAGGAGCGGTTCTCTTCCTGCTTCTGGCTGCACAGAAAGAATGATATTAGTGTCTGCGCCAGGAACCTGATGAGTCGTGGGACGCGATATATTGGAAACTAAGAACCATGAATATACAAGGACTAGGAAAATAAGTGTCGGAATATTTTTCCGCAGGATTGGGGGCATAAATTAATTATAGAAAATAACTTGAGATTATAAAATGGGCGAACTTTACTCAAAGTGCTGATATAATAATAGTATGGACAAGGTTAAAAGAGTTGTTGAATTTTCATTTAGTTCAAAACTTGCTTTCGTACTGTTTTTAGAAATTATATTCAGCATTATATTAAGTCTTGCAGCGCTTTTTATATTTTTGAAAATTGGCACTGGAGTGCTTGAAAAAGAAGTATTTTCAATTGACGTCTTTCTTGCCAATTTTATCTACAGTTTCAGAAGCCCTCAGGTCACTACGATTATGATGTATTTAACATTTTTTGGAAGTCCTCTATTCTTATTTTCATTATCAGTTATTGGAACTTTATATGTTTTTACCAAACGCAGGAAAGACGCGCTTATTTATTTCGTCGTTCTTTACTCCGGTGTTATGTTAAATTTAATATTGAAGTATACTTTCCAAAGACCGCGTCCGCATTACCTTCCGCTTATTTCTGAAGACAGTTTTAGCTTTCCATCGGGGCATGCAATGAATAGTTTTGTATTCTATGCTGCTTTGTCTTACTTTATTTTGCGCGAAACTAAAAGCGCTACGACTACAATTTTTGTCTCTGTGATATCGGTGGTTATAATATTATGTATTGGTCTGAGCAGAATATATTTAGGCGTTCATTATCCAAGCGATATCATAGCAGGGTACATAACTGGATTTCTGTGGTTTACTTCTGCTATTCTTTTTGAGAAGACTATTATATTTGAACGCTTATACAAGCGCATGAAAAATGAACGATAAAAATCATTCAATTCTTCAGTCTTTCAAATTCGCGATGACAGGTGTAAAAATAGCGATAAAAGAAAACCGCAATATGAAAATCCATTTTGTTATCGCAATTTTTGTAGTGATTTTTGCACTTTTTCTTCAAATGAGCAGACTTGAAATCGCAATTATTTGTATAATTATAATCCTAGTTTTTTCCGCTGAGATGATAAATACTGCGATTGAAGAGGTAATAAACTTAGTGACCAAAGAATACCGTGAAGAAGCAAGAATTGCGAAAGATGTTTCAGCGGGAATGGTTTTTATTGTCGCAGCAGGGTCAATCGCAGTAGGCCTTCTCATCTTCCTCCCCCACATC
>JBBTVO010000025.1:0-22672 GCA_038063195.1 Patescibacteria group bacterium | reverse complement strand
ACCAAACGAAGTCTTAGAAGAATACAGAGTGTCGGATATTTAAGTGTACATACCGCCCCGATTAAATCGGGGTAAATTGTTTCATTGTTGAATTGCTGCAAAACGCCAATCCGCCTGTCGAACGCAAAAAATATTTTCTTTCCATTTAGCCTATCACTCCTTGCTTTCCGAGGTTCAACCTCGAAAGGGCTGAGACGTTAAGCTAGTTTAATCTGGAAAGCACGAGAGGAGGCTTGGCGGGAGCTTTTGGTACTTTTTCGGCAAAAAGTACAAGAAATCTACAACATTAAGATAAGAAAATATCAGTTACATTATACGAGGGTCTGCGTCGGATGATTTTATTTCTTCGCTAGTTGAATGCGGAACAGTGGCTGCATCAAAAATTACCCCAGCTTTTTTAAGCTCTCCAGCATGTTTTTCGCTAACTTCCGCTCTAAGAAAACCTTCCGGCAAAGTGTCTCTTGATCCTGCAGCTGTAAAAGTATTTACTGGTTCTCCTTCAATAGAATCAGTATAAACATATTCGCCTGTATTTAATTCTCCTTCGCCCTTCTCTTTTCCTTTGTCATATCTAAGCTTTTTTGATCGCCATTCTAGAAAAGCATCTCTGTTTTTTTGGTCTATCAAATCAATCTCCGGCATAATAGGGGATATTATACGCGCAAAAGAAAATTTGTCAATAGAAATAAATTGTTCGATTGTTGAATTGCTGCAAAACGCCAATCAGCATGTCGCATGCAAGAAATATCTTCTTTCCATTTAGCCTATCAATTCGTGCTTTTCGAGGTTCAACCTCGAAAGGGCTGAACGAACTAACAAATAACTTTCTATATAAACTCTTCTACCCTCTTGGCCCTTTCATGTTGACAAAGCGTTTTGAAATCTTTAATCTAAAACTATACCTTCCGAATATGTATAAGAATTCCGATAAAAGAACAGCTAACCCCCCCCCAGGCTCTCCTGTTTCTTACACAAGAAGTTCAAATAGAGGCTTTATTTCCAACTTTATCGACAGAGTTAGGGGTCTTTTTTCCAAAAGAAATGCTGCTGTAGTTGGTCTTCTCTTTCTTGCAGTTGGGGTCGGCGCAGGAACTATTGCAGTACAACGCTCCACCGAATACCGCCAACGCGCAGCAACCACTACAACTACCGTATATTTTCCATATACTCAATCTTCTGCTCATAGCATAGACCTAGATAGCGATGGTTATGATAACAGTGCTGAAATGATTATAGGTACAGACAGATTTAGTCCTTGTTCTAATAATATTAATCATTCATCTTGGCCTCCTGATTTAAACAATGATACTAAAGTTGACAATACAGATGTTGCTCTTTTAAACAGCCGCGATAGATCTAGTTTCGGGGATTCGAATTTTAATTTCAGATACGACCTAAACGGGGACAGTAAAATAGACATTCAAGATTCGCAGATTTTAAAGTCTTATTTAGGAAGGACATGCTCCGCTACTACCCAGTATAATTATACGGTAATAAACACCCCGGCTGAAATTCTACCCTCAATACCATCTTCGCAATATAACCCGGAATATGCAATAGTACCTGTAATATTTCTTCCAAGCGATACGAATATTAGTATAAATACATATAAGTCATCTATTGAAAGAAACTTTAATGAGGTTCGAGCTTGGTATTATAAAGTTTTTAATAAGACATTTGAGTTGGAACCTGCTGTATTATATGTAAGTAAATTATCAGAGCGTACTATTTACCAAAAATGGAAGCCAGATTCTCACGGCTTATGGATTGAGGGATTAAGAGAAGCTTTAAATGCAAATGGAAAAGATCCCTGTAATTCGAAGAGAATCTATTATTTAGTAACGCCGCTTAAAACACGGGGAGGCGCTATGGGAAATGACGCATTTGGTTGCTCAAATCCTCTGCCGGGACATTCATCTATTCCATCTAACATGGGTAAGCTAATAGGTAATGTCATTGATAGCAGCTGGCCCGAATCAATCAAAGAGCCAGTCAACGCTGAAGGAGGCGTTGCTCATGAGTTAGGTCATTTATTTGGGTTTCGATGTTATTATCGTGGGACAGAACGTGAATGCGGAATGCTTCCTCATGCTACATCCTGGGGTTCTATAATGTCTGCCTGGTGGGATTTTCGAAGAGGAGCTACATTTACTCAGGGCGAGAAAGATCTATTAGCAAAAAGCCCATTTCTTAAGAGTATTGCCGGCGTATCAATCCCGACTCCACCGTCTAATCCAACTGGATTAGTCTCGGCTCCTCTCAAGCCGTATGCGTCAACCCTAAGCAGTCCTACACAATCCTGCTCGGGAGTTACTGCTCAGGCAAATCTTTCATGGAACTGGGTCTCTAGTGCGACGGGTTATAAAATTTACCAATGGGATGGGACAGTAAATCCGGGAAAATGGAATTTACTTACAAATATAACATCAGGCTCTACAACAAATTTCCTCTATGCTCCGCTTGTACAAAATTCAGGATATACTTTGTACGTTACTGCTTATAATTCCGCCGGTGAATCAACACCAAGCAACCAAATTGGTTTTACTGCAATTAAATGCTCCTGTGCCGTTGGACAGAGACAATGCGGACAATCTTGTGTTTCCTGCGGTGCAAACCAATATCCCGCCGCGTGTAACGGTACCAGTCCCATCTGTTGTCCCAATAACTCTTCTTACTGCTCTTATAACGGCGGCTCCTGTATTCCTGCCTGCTCCGGCGGTCAATATCTCACCTGCACACCTACGACTCAAGGATGTACCACTCCGCCATACGAATGCTTTGTGTCAGTTTGGGTCTATAAAGACACCAACGCAAATGGCATTTTCGACGGCGGGACGGATTTTCCAATTCCAAATGTACCGGTGGTTATTAGCAGAATCTCGTTAGGTGGAGGAATTACCATAAATAAAAATACTAATGCTGTCGGTTATGTATATCTTTCTGAAGCGGGACCAACTTCGGGAAACTACAGATATAATTATGGACTATCAACAATCCCTGCTGGATACACGGTTACAACTACAAATGCCAAGAATTTTGTGTGCAATTCATCAACCAGCAGTGATACTCTTTCTGTAGGATTGAAGCCTATATAAACTCTTCTACTCTCTTGTACTTGTGGATTTCGGCGGGGGCAAACCAGAGGGTCTTTTCGAAATTTGCTTCCTCAATGCTTGTGGAGACATGTACAAGATTCATAACTCCTCTTTTCTCATCATTGGCATAAGCTGCCGAGTCAGTTGAGAAATCCCCGCGGATAGTCCCCGCAGGAGATGAAACAGGCATTGTAGTTCCGGCTATACTCATCGCATTTTCCACCGCGTGCTTTCCTTCAAGGAGTATCGCGATTATCGGGCCAGACTTTATGTAGTCAAAAAGCCATTTATTCACCATTTTTCCAAGCTCCATGGCATCATCTGTGCCGAGTTCTTTCTTCGCGTCTCTCCCGTAAGAATTGTAAGTCTTTAAGGTCTTTTCTCCCCAACGCTTTAAAGTTTCAGGTTTTCCGCTTTGGTAATGTTTGAGAAGTAAATCTTCAGAGGCTGTCACCATTTTCATCGCGACAATTTTAAGCCCGGTTCTCTCAAACCGCTTAATAATTTCTCCCACCAATCCCCTTTTTACGCCGTCGGGTTTTATAAGTATTATTGTTTGTTCCATATCCTGAAAATTTCTAAGCTCTAATTTCTAATTAACCTAAATAATTTTAGATCAATTAGAGTAATTAGGTCAATTAGGTTAATTTTAGTAACTTTTCAAATCTTTGTCCATCAGCAGAATGTCCTGAGCTGGTCGAAGGATCAAAATTCCCTATCACCGCAAGATTCAAGGTCGAAGCTATGAGATATTTTTTAGCTACTTCAAAAACCTCTTCGGTCGAGATTTTATCAATCTTAGCTAAATAATCAGTGGGGTTTTCTACTTTATCTTCAAGGATTTCCTGCGTTCCATAAAATCCTGCAACCGCTCGCGAGTCTTCAAGCTCTAAGACTAAATGTCCTTTAAGATATTCCTTTGCTTTGGAAATTTCCTTGGTGGTAATTCCGTTTTTC
Organism: Patescibacteria group bacterium; assembly: GCA_038063195.1. GTDB lineage: Bacteria > Patescibacteriota > Microgenomatia > Levybacterales > UBA12049 > JBBTVO01. The sequence goes on along the minus strand of JBBTVO010000025.1, from coordinate 18,620 downwards.
TCAGTCCTTATACGGTGGTACTCCGCAACAATTACTGAGATCGCCTCATCAACTCTCTTAGGATCAATTCCGGCAGTTGAGACCAGAGTTCCGCAGTCCTGATTGTGGTCAGAGCTGGTTCTTATATAATAGCCAAGTCCTCTTTTTTCTCTTACCTCGTGAAAAAGCCGCGAGCTCATTCCGGATCCCAAGATTCCTGCAAGAATCCCGAGAGGATATTTCTCGTCGTTATTAACAGGAACAGTCCGTACTCCAAGTGCAATGTGCACCTGCTCGGTGTTCTTCTGCTTGATAAGTATCTCCGGTTTATTTTGCTTCTCAACGACTTCGACAAACTTTTTTGTGTCAAACTGTTTCATTTCTCCAAAATATTTCTCAACAAGCTCCGAGGTTTTCTTCGTATCGACTCCGCCTGCAATTATTACTGTCATATTTCCCGCGGAATAAAGGCTTTCCATGTAGGAAGTAAAATCCTCTCTCATCGTACTTTTTATTACATCTTTGCGTCCCCCGATATCCCACCCCATTGGCGTATCGCCATAAAGTAAACTTTCATAAATGTCCCCGATTTTCCGCGCCGGTGTATCTTCATAAAGGTTTATTTCCTCAATTATTACTCCCTTTTCTTTCTCAATTTCCTCGGGTTTAAAGAGAGAATTCTGAAGCATGTCAGAAAGTACATCAAGGCAAATTTCAATCTTATCGCTTGCCGATTTTATATAATATCCGGTCGTTTCTTTACCTGTAAACGCATTGAATTCTCCGCCAATTCCATCAATTAGGCTTGAAATGTCCATGGCTGAAGGTCTCTTCTTCGTTCCCTTGAATGCCATGTGTTCCAGAAAATGCGAAGCTCCGTTGTTATGTTCGGTCTCGTATCTTGAGCCTGCACCGACTAAAACCATAACAGTAGCGCTTTCAAATGAAGGCATTGGGATGGTAAGAAGTCTTAGGCCGTTTGAAAGTACTTGTCTTTGGAATTGCATAAATGATTAGAATTTGCTGTTTGTAATTTTTGATTTTTCAATCGTCAATTGTAAATAGTAAATTGTCAATAGTTGTGTAGCTTGTCGCTGAAACTGCATATTAATATTAATTAATGTATAAAAAGAGGTCAGAATCCCCTCCTGACCTTGGGTTAATAATATCACAAGCATCTTCAGTTGACAATCTATATTTACTTTGATATATTTTGTCAGCTATGGGAGAGATTTTAAAATTTGGCGCAGAAGTGGAAGCGGTACATATCGGAGATCATAAATTTGAATTTTCTAATGTTGCATCAGAAAGGCTCATCAGATTTTTAGCATCTTCCGGCCATTCTATTAAAGGCGGCGAAGGTCCATCTTCAGAATTCGAAGGCATTACTCCTAGACAGATCGCAAGAAATCATTATGGCTTGAGCGATGGTTATTATGAATTCGACAGAGTATCAGGAGAATTAATTATCGACGGCGCAAAGCCAGTACGATTTGAACAAGAAGTAAAAAAATCACATACGACATTCTTCCGAGGAATAGTGGTAAATCTTAACCAGCCCCAGCTCATGAGGGGATGGGCAAGTACTGCTAGAGAGCTTGCAAGAAAAGGATACGATAAAGCATTAATTGTTCCATTCTCTAAGGATCGGCCTTTTGCTGATACGATGTACCCACTAAATCCTGGAGATGAAGTACTTTATCCTCTAAAACCAACTCAATCTTCAACCGAGCGAGTACTTACTGCTTAGTTTCACATCTTCTCCGGCGAGTCGATGCCTAAATGAATCAGGATTCTGAAGATCTGAATTCTGTGAGCTTTTGTTTTCCTGGTTTGTACTCAAAAACTAATTTTCTCGGATGACCTGGTCTTCTTTCCCCAACTTTCCTATTATCAAGCATATAAGATCCTCCAATAAGAGGTTTCAAAAGTCTTGGAATACGGCCTTTTTTGTCCCATCTGGAAATTGTTCTTCTTGTTTTCTCCATCTTTTCGATTTCATCAAGAGGTAAAACTCTTTTTAATTCATCCATATCAAACTCAGGTTTATAATGTTTCAAGACCTCTTCTGCCGAAATTACTTTAGCGTTGAGACCAAAACCCTCAGCGTGATTTTTAATTCTCTCCCTATGATAATCCCAGCTAAGATATAACACTTCTTCAGATTCTATTCCTCTATATTTTAAAGCACTATTTAAGGCTTCGATTTGAGTTGTGGTTTGATTCAAGTCTTGGTCCCCAAACTGAATAGCTCTTTCTGGTGGAACCTGTGAGCCATTTGGTCTTTCTTTTGTTAAGGCTTCCCACATAAGATCTCCAGTGCTAAGAGTTTTATCTCCAAAAGAAGCATCACTAAATAGGTATATAAAATCTACTACTCCGTTTTTAAAAATTTCTCGAGCGGCATTAACAATAAATGCGGAATAAAAAGACAAACGTACCTCTCCCTTTCGTGGCCCTTCATCTTTTAAATTAATAGCATACGGATCAACAACCAAATATGTGTAATGTTTTCCTAAAGCTTCAGGCAATTGAGCATTTTGCACAATTTCAGGATGGGCACTCTCTTTTGACATGACGCTATTATATCAAATGCTGTCAAGCGAATCTCACATCTTCTCCGGGGATTCGATGCCGAGGAGATGCAGGCCATTTTTCAGAACTTGCCCTACTCCGGAAGTTAATTGCAGTCTAAATTCTTCAATCTCCCATCTTAAAGAATGGAATAACATATTTCGACAATTTCGTTGTATCATATATCGATATATAATACAGTGAGCAATTGATTTAGGAACTAAATTAGAGTAGAATCATTCTTTGTTATGCCTTTACCAGAACAAGATACCCCCGAAAGGGAAATAGCAGAAGAACGAATCTATAGAAAAGTTATAGATTTAGTTTCGAATGTGGCAGTAAGACGAAAAAATCTCCCTTCACAAGTCCATATCCTTATTCAGGATGAAATAACAGGAGTAAAAGTTGCAGCTTTCCTTTTGGTTCAATATATAGGAAATAACGGAATGACTAAAATAACACCTTACTCTGGAGCGGTTTTACCTTCTGAAGAAACAGTTATGGACGCAGCAGATATATTGATTAAGGCAAATCCAGGCATGCCAATGATATGTGACAAAGAAATTGCAGATGAATTAAGTCAAAACTCGCTTGTATGGGTGGAGGAAGATCATTACCGACTTGAAGGAAGACCAGACGGGGTTTTGGAAGTTTTTACCCCCTACGGTGCTCTCCAGTCGCTTGAAATAGCTCGGGAGCTAGGCGCAAAAAGCGTTCAAGTTTATACTGAATGATTTCCTACTACATCTTCTGTGGGGCTTCAATGCCCAGAAGATATAGACCGGTCGAGAGGATTTGGCCTACTCCGGAAGCTAATTCCAGTCTGAATTCTTCTTTTTCACTTCCCACCACCTTGTGCTTCTGGTAGAAATTGTTAAATGCCTGGGAAAGTTCGAATAAATAATTGGCAAGCGTATTTGGTGAGAAGTTCTCCTGCGCATCTTTAACTATTTCCGGAAATTGAATTAGCAATCTCAAAACTAATAGTTCTTCCTTCTCCAATTTTGTATTTTGAATTTTGGATTTATTTGGAATTTGTGATTTTGAATTTGTGATTTTCGCCAGAACGCTTCGAGTTCTTGCGTACGTGTACTGAATATACGGCCCTGAATTGCCTTCAAGACTTATCGACTCCTCAAAGCTGAAGGTGATATCGCTTTTGCGCGAAAACTTCAGCATAGAGTATTTCACGGCTCCTACAGCTACCTTTTCCAAAGTCTCTTCATCCATTCTCTTAAACTGAGATTTTAATCTTTTCCTCGCTTCATTCAAGAGCCATTCGCCCGCCACTACATTTCCCGACCGCGATGACATCTTGCCGTCCTTCAGATTTACAAATCCAAATGCATAATGCGTAGTTTTCTTCGCAAGTTCGGGCAAAACCTTCTCCATCGCTTCCAAAACCACTTTGAAATACGGCTCCTGCTCACTTGCGGTAATAACTATTGAGCTGTCATATTTGAAATCCTCATATTTTAGCTTCGCAAGAGCCAAATCTTTGGCTTCATAAGTCGCGTAACCTTGCCTGCCGGCAGGCAGGTCTTCACTTGTCACAAAAACCCGCGTGTGATTTCCGCGGAAAACCATCGCTCCTTCATGCTTTTCAAAAATTCCGTTGTCAATATTTGCCAGAACTATTTTCCTTCCCGGCTCCGCGGTCTGACTCTCAAAATAATATTTATCGTATTTTGTCCCAAGCCTTTTGTAAATTCCTTCAAAATGCTCAAGACTCCATTTTCTTCCCTCTTCCCAAAGTTTGTTTAAATCAGGGTCCGACCCTGCATAGAGTTTTAAATTTATTTCGGCAATCTCTTTTTTGGCCTTTTCATCTTCTTCATAAGCCTTTGCTCCTGTTGCGTATGCTTTCCCTAATGATTTAATCTTTCCCTCATGTTTTAGTTTTTTAAAATCGTCAATGGTCAATGGTAAATGGTAAATTCCATAAATCGCTTTTGCCACATGCATTCCAACATCTCCCTGATAATTTGCGCGGAGCAACTCTGCTCCCTGAAATTCCATAAGCCGGGCAAATGATTCTCCCAATGCAATATTGCGCAAATGGCCAATATGAAATTCTTTGAAAGGATTGGGATCTGCAAATTCAAGCATGATTTTCTGGGATTTTAAACTAGACCCGATGCCATAATTTTTTGAAGATGCGATATGATCCAGTTGGGAAATTAAATATTCACGGGACAGAAAAAAATTGATAAATCCGGGAGCTAATGCTTCAATCTTATCTATATTGGGTACTTTTTTTTGAAGCTGGTTTGCAATATATTCTGCAAGTTCGAGCGGGTTTTTGAATTTTTCCTTTAATTTGTGAAAAGTCGTCATTGCGACGTTGGTGGAAAAATCTGCATGCGATAAATCCGACGAAAAAATTATTTCTTTTTCATCGACATTTAAGGATTTTAAAACTTCCAAAACCGCAGCTTTTATCTCTCCTCTAATTTCCATAACCAACTTTATTTTAACACAGAAGACTTAACATTAAGCATGCGGTTTTATTAACAAGCTGTTGAGAGCTAACGAGGTCCGACCTCGTCAAACTCGTCAAACAATTTTAAGCAGCAGGTTTTTGTGGAACCACAAGCGGAGTCAATCTATCTTTAATCATTGTTAAAGCTCTTCCGGCAATTTCAAAATCACTCGGAGTCATTTCCGACTCATAAACCTTTATTTCACCACTTGGTACTGCAAGTGGTTTCCGAGTAGGATCGATCTTAGCCCCTGAAGGAATGTAAGAAACTTTCTTATAAACTCCGTCTTTTGTAAAACAGTATTATGTCGCAGCATTATTTGCTAAGCTAGGATTTTTCTTTGCATATACTTCAAAAGCTCCACGACTGGACTCATCAGCGTGAACACCAATGAATAATTCTCTGTCTGTAATAATTCCCAACTTTGAAGAATATTCTGAAATCCCATCAATGAAATTAACGCTTGCTGGTTGTCCATCTACTCCAACTACGTCTTCTACACGGCTCGTAAATTTTATAACGTTTTCAGAAAGCCTAAAGAAAAATACGTTTTCTGTTCCATAAAAAGCGTTATCAGGAACTTTCTCCATAAGCTCTGCAATTTCATCCTCCATCATCGCGAGCTTTATAGCAGCAAGGCGAAATCTTTCCTCTTGCGTTTCGGGTTCTTTTATATCTTTATGGTCGGCTGAGGGAGCTTTATCTGTATCTTCAAAATAATGCTGCGGAATTTCTTTAGGTTTTCTTTTCTCTCTTAATCTTTCGAAGGTTTCGGCTGGAGTTTCCTTATTTCCGTTCGGGCCCTCTGGTATTTTCGATTCATCTGCCATATTCACCCTCAAGTCTAACACATTCAAAAGAATTAAAACAACATAATCACGCTAATACTAATATACTAGTATATTAGTATTTAACTGAATTACAGAAAATCTATTAGTTGATTGGCTTATTGGAAATTTGTTGATTGGTAATTATTCCCGTCGGGGTTGACACACTCCCTCATAATTGATACGTTGGTAATGGAGACTAAACTTGTTTTTGGCGAGTTATTAGTTCTAAGTTATTAGTTATTAGTTTAAAATATGAAAATTCTTCTTGTTGATGATGACCAATCGCTTGCCACTATTATCACTACCGCCCTCGAAAAAGAAGGTTATGCCGCAACGGCTTCTTATACAGGAAGAGGAGGGCTCGATAGGGCTAAGTCAGAACTTCCCAACCTTATCCTACTTGACCAAGTTCTTCCTGATATTTCAGGCAACCAAGTCCTAAAAGAACTTAAAATTGACGAGCAGACAAAAAATATCCCGGTCCTTATGCTCTCAAACTTCGGCCAAACCGAAATGGTAAACCAGGCTATAAATGAAGGCGCGGCGGATTATATATTCAAATACCAAGTCGAGGTCTCAGACATAATAGGCAAAGTCAGAGATGCATTGAAACCAAGCGCGCCAATTGCTTCCTGAATATGGATAGGAATAGCAAAGACTACAGCTTAGTAATTACAGAGGTCATTAAAAAACAAATGATAATTTTGGGCCCCGATATCACTCTTTCAAGAGCAAGGAATGTAAAAGGACTTAAGGTGGATGATTCAGGAACAGTAACTGAAATCTCAGGCCCCCCACAGGAATTAATACAGGAACTGATAGACCAATTCGTGCAATTATCAGGGCTTATTGTCCAAAAAACCATGGAGCCAATCCTTGCGAATTATTCGCAGGATGGATCTGCATCCGCGGCAATTCTTAAAAGTGTTCAGGCACAAATTAGACCCGCGCAATCTCCCACACCGAGAAAACCTGAAGATAAACCTATGGAGGAAACTAAATGACTGACATGACGAGATTTTTATCAATAGCCGTTCAGGCCGGTGCATTTATCTCCGCTTTTGCGGCAATTGCTGCTGGACTTATAATGACAAGAGTCACGAAGAAGTTTGGTACTGGGATCCTGGCTTCGGGATTTAAGACCATTTCCGTCGGAATTTTTCTTATAGCTCTTGGAATTATATTTGATGCAGGACAAGTATATTTTAACTTGACAGGCAATGAGCAAATAATAATCATATTGACAGGACTTAAGGAAATCTTTTTCGTAGCAGGCACTTATATCATCGTTATAGGAAGCAAGAGAACGGCTGACAAATTAGAAACTCTCACCAAATAGAATGAATGCTGCCCTTATTATCTCCATCTCTTCCGCAATTTTCTTCGGCCTTATTGCAATCGCGGTTTCATTAAGAAAAGACAGAAAAGAAAAATCTTTGGGTAGAAGTACAGGAAGCTCCAGATATAGTTCTGTTGAAGAAGAATTCGTTCACATGATGGTCCATGAACTGAGAGCTCCTCTTACTAGTGTCAAAGACGCTTCAGAGCTTCTTATAACAAGCTCCACATCTCTTACAGAAGAAGAAAAAGGACAATTCCTAAAAATTATAAACAGGCAGTCAAAAGCACTCCTTGAGCAAATTTCCGAAATCCTTGATGCTGCAAAATTTGAATCCGGAGCTTTTGTGCTTGAAAAGAAAAATGAAAACGTCCAGGAGCTAATCAGCGAAAGGATAAAGATGTTTGAACCTCAGGCTGCAAAAAAACAAATTTCTATCTCCTCTCATATAGATCCGCTTCCCCTGGTATATCTTGATTGTTTAAGAATTGATCAGGTACTCAACAACCTTATTTCAAACAGCATAAAGTTCACCCCTCCGGGCGGAAAGGTGGCAATTGAGGCTAAATTGGCCGGAGAAAATGTAGAAATTTCAGTATCTGACACTGGGATTGGAATTGATAAAGATGTGCAGGGCAAGATTTTTTCAAAATTTTATCAGGCAAGAAGTCCGCTAAGGCAGGAGGAAGGGTCAGGAACCGGGCTTGGCCTTTATATAGTTAAGAAGATTATTGATGCCCACAAAGGCACTATAGCTCTTGAGTCTGCAGGCGGTAAAGGAACCGTCATGAAATTTAGTCTTCCAATTCAAGAACAAGTGCAAGTAAAAGAAGATAATCCCCTATCGGCACAATATACAATGCCCAACTAAGCCGTTTTTGATGCTTTATTACGATAAACTGCAATAAGCAAAGATAAAATCAGGAAATAATAGCTTACTACAAACGGCCAGGAAATCGAAATATTAACAGCTCCTGAGAAGCCTGAGAATATATTTACAATACTTTCAAAGTAAACAAGTAAAGGTACACTTAAATAAATTATTACTCTTCCCAAAGGCTCAAAAACGATTGAAAGAAGGAATCCAACCCCGCCGAGGATCATAATAATCGGCACAGTCCATAGGACTAGCGCATTTATCACCACAGAAGATAAAGAATAAAGGCCGAAATTGGCAAGAAGAATTGGCAAGGTAGCAATTTGAGCAGCAATTGTAGTAGAAACATCCTGCCCTACAACAATAAAACTAAAAAATTTCTTAAGAAAACCAATTTCATAAAAAAGCGGGCGCAGGAAAATAAGTCCCGCTGTTGCAAGAAAAGAAAGTTGGAAGCCTATATCCCAAACAACAAACGGCGAAAATAAAATCATAATATAAGCAGTTATGAAAAGTGAATAGGCTGATAATCTTTGCCGCCCGAGAATCTGCGCGGTAAAAACAATTATTCCCATTATTGCGGCCCTCACTATTGAAGGCTGAAATCCTGCCAGCAAAGCATAAAAAATAATTCCCGAAATTGTAAGGACTAACGCCGTCTGTCTTTTAAAAAAAATTAAAAATATTGCACTTAAAAATCCTGCGGTCAAAGTGACATTCATCCCCGATGCTGCGATGACATGCATAAGTCCTAAGAGTTTTAGATTTTCTAAGAAATTGGTGGAGAAATTAGATTTAATTCCAAAAACTATACCAAGAAGAAGAGCTGAGTTATTCGGAGATAAATTTCTTTCAAAAGTAGAAATAATTAATTGGCGGACGTTATATAGAACTGCTAATTTATCCTCTTTAGCTTCGATTTGAGGACTTTTCATCGTGATAAATCTGCTTCTGCTCTTTAGCAAATTGATTGTTAGACTGCCATTTACTCTTAGGATTTCTCCATAATGGTATTCTTTTTCAGAAGAAGTATTGATATTTATTCTATTACCTTTATAAAAAAGCTGGAACGACTGCTGATGTCCTTTCGGAGTCGGTTCTGTCATAAGTCGTGAAGTAAAATCTACATTCTGTCCCTCTGAAAGCTCTGCTTTATCTAAAGTAATGAATCTTAAAATTAAAACTGATGTGAAGAATAAAATTATGAAATATTTTACCACCTGAAAAGTTAATAAGCTGAAATTTTGCTTTTAATCTCGGAAAAAATCTTACTCCCTACAGCTTTCTTACTTAACAATTCATCAACTGTCTGATATGGCCTGTTTTGAATAATTTTTGAGGCTGTAACAGGACCTACGCCAGGTAATGTATCCAGTTCCTTATCCGATGCCGTATTTATATTTATGAGGCCGTCTATTGAACCCTGCGAAGTGCTTGCTCCCATGACAGAAGAGTTAATTGAACCTGCGCTCGTCTTCTCGCCTGCTGCGGGTATGTAAATTTTAAATCCATCCGTAAGCTTTGAGGCAAGATTCATTGTCTTTGCAAACCAAGCTCTATCAGCATTGCCCGACAGACCGCCTGACTTTACTATCAAATCTTTAAGCCTTGCGTCTTTGGGAAGCTCATAAACGCCCGGGGAAATTACCGCACCCTCTATATCTACTATAATTTTTGCTTCAGACATTGAAGCGTTTCCGATTTCTCCCGAAGGTTTTTGGAGTGCAGCATCATCCGAAGACTTTGAAGCCATTAACCCTATCAAACCATAACCTAAGAATATCAACCCCAAAACTCCGAAAATTATGGGAACCCAATACTTTCTTACAATAGGAGATAATTTTTCTAAAATTCTATCCGTTTCCATTGGGCAGTTCCTTTAAAACAAAGTTTATAATCTTCCCCGGAACATAAATAATCTTTTGGATTGGCCTATTATCTAAGTATTTTTGTGCCTTAGGACTTCTGCTGGCAGTTTCGGTAATCTTCTGCTTATCATTAACATCTCCTAAATCAACCGTTAAAACATCTCTTACTCTTCCATTTATCTGAACAATTATGTTCGAGTTTTTTTCTTTCAGATATTTCTCTTCATATCCCGGCCAGGATGCCTTATGAACCGAATTTTGATTTTCTATGATGTGCCACAATTCTTCGGAAACGTGCGGCGCAAAGGGAGAAATCAACTTAATAAATGTTGAAATCTGCTCCTTTGATATACTTTGTTCCTTTGCTAAGAAATTGTAATATTCCATCATCGAAGCTATTGCAGTGTTATATCTTAGCTCTTCCAAGTCTTCTGTAACCTTCTTTATAGTCTTATGCATCATTCTCTGCGCTTCATCAAACCTGTCATTCTGAGGCTTTGCCGAAGAATCTGGATCCTTCGCTTTGCTCAGGATGACATTGTGCACCAAAGTCCAAACTCTCTTCACGAACTTGTGCATTCCCTCAATTCCCGTGTCATAAAAATCTCCTCCTTGTTTGAAAGGACCGAGAAACATTAAATATAATCTTAAAGTATCAGCTCCAAATTTTCTTATATATGCGTCGGGAATCACAACATTTCCGCGGCTCTTGCTCATCTTTGCCCCTTCTTTTATTAGCAAACCATGCGCGCGGAACTTCGAGAAAGGCTCTTCAAAATCAATTAAGCCCAGATCTTTAAATACCATAGTAATAAATCGTGAGTACAAAAGATGAAGTACCGAATGTTCCGCTCCGCCGATATACATATCTACAGGCAGCCACGCCGCAGTTCGTGCGGAATTTCCAATTTTTGAAGACGAAGGCAAGTCATTTGAGAATGAATTGAAAGCCGTCTGATTATTCTTGCTTTTTAGATCCTTAGTTTTAGAAAGGGTTTCACTTAGCGAGCCGTGTAAGCTTTGATTTTTTGTCGAACCTGAGCGAGCGTCATTCTCAGCATGTGCCTGCTGAGTCTGAGAAAAAGCTGGAGATGGAAAAGGAACATCATTAATCTCTGTAGAAATATATCTGAAAAAATACCATGAGCTATCAAGAAACGTGTCTGATACGTCAGTTTCCCGCTTCGCAGGTCCTCCGCAATTCGGACATTTCGTATTTACAAAGCTCTCAATACCTGCAAGTGGCGATTCTCCGGTACCTTTTGGCTTCCAATCCTTTACATCAGGAAGCAAAACCGGCAAGTCCTCATCTTCAATCGCAATCCATCCTGGATTTCCGATTTCTCCTTTATTAAAACCTCCCTCATTTTTGATTTTTGATTTTTGATTTTTGATTTTTTTAGCGCAGTTTTCGCAGAAAACGAGCGGTATGGGCGGCCCCCAATATCTTTGTCTTGAAATAAGCCAATCTCGAAGGTGATAATGAATTTTTCTCTTCCCAATACCCTTCTTTTCAAGATCATCAATGATTTTGGGTATAGCATCAGGTACAAAATAATCTTCCCAGTCCTTCCCGGAATTTATTACTTCACCTGAACCTAAATAGCACACTCTTTCTCGATAAGCCGATTCATATAACATTTCCCAAATATCACTATACTTACGTACAGTTTTTTCAAGGGTTTTCATCTTTTCCCAAACAGGATTATTTTCTTCAAATAGTTCGATTGAAGCTATTTCTCCGTCACCAAAAATAACGATTAATTTTTCACCCACTAAGTCGTGCCATGCATTTTGCAAAACAGATTCTTTAGCAATCTCAATAAACCTCAAAAGATTTTTTTCTTTTACCTCGTAGATAGCTGAATCTTTATTTTTTTCTTTAAACCTAACGCCAAGCTTCTCCAGCTCCTTTATAAATTTATCAAAATCTTTACTCCAAGCTCTTTTTACATACCCTATGTAAAAGTCTTCGATTGGCTTGATCACTGGTTTTATTTGGAGATTATACTTTTTGGCGAATTCGTAATCTCTCGTATCATGGGCAGGAACTGCCATAATTGCTCCGGTTCCGTAACCCATGAGAACATAATCTGCGACCCAAACGGGAATTTCTTCATTATTTACAGGATTTATTGCTGTTAAACCTGTATCTATGCCTGTCTTCTCTCTTCCCTCGGCGATTCTTTCCTGCTCTGTTTTGCTTTGAGCTATTTTGATATATTCTTTAACTTCATTGAATTTTGAATTTTGAATTTTGAATTTTGAATTTAGGAGCGAAGCGACGATCGGGTGCTCAGGCGCCAAGACCATAAAAGTCGCACCATACAATGTATCAGGTCTAGTCGTAAATACATTAATTTTGTCCCGCCCCTGGCGGGATTGAACTTTGAATTCTACTTCGGCTCCTTCGGATCTTCCGATCCACTGTCTCTGAGCGATTTTTACTTTTTCAGTCCAGTCAAGCCCATCAATATTGTTTAATAATCTTTCTGCGTAATCTGTGATCTTAAAAAACCATTGCTCAAGATCTTTTTTCACAACTTCCGAGCCACATCTTTCGCATTTTCCGGTAATAACCTGCTCATCAGCCAAAACAGTCTTACATGATGGACAAAAATTAACCGAGGCTTTTTTCCGATAGGCCAAGCCTTTTTTGAAAAGCTGAATAAAAATCCATTGCGTCCACTTGTAATAATCAGGATCATAAGTCTCGACTTTATTATCCCAGGCAAATCCATTTCCGATCGCATGAAGCTGTCTATAGAAATTTTCCTCTGAAATCCTTGCCTGCTCTTTTGGATGACGGCCTACTTTTAAGGCGTAATTTTCGCTATGAATTCCAAATCCATCAAGTCCGATAGGCTCGAAAACATCATTTCCCTGCATTCTTTTAAACCGCCCGTAAACATCCGAGCCTGTGAAAGCGTACATATTCCCCACATGCATGCCCTCAGCCGAGGGATACGGGAACATCATGAGGTTATAAAAAGGTTTTCCTTGTCCTGCTTGCCCTGAGCCCTGTCGAAGGGAGCCTGCTTGCGGTGAGCCAGCCGAATCCACCGAAGGATTGGCATCCAAGTCCGGCTGATAAGTTTTATTTTTATTCCAATAATCTTGCCATTTCTTTTCAATTTCTTGAGGATTGTAATCCTGTTTACTCCTCGAAGCTTTAGCGAAGTGGGGCCATTTTTTTTCTACTAAACTTGGGTCATATTTCGGAATTACCGTATTAATCTTTGATGACTGCTTTTTCATCTTAGTTTATCGCTCGAAGTCTTGCTCGGCCTTCGTAGCCACTTCGGCGAAGGAGGCACGAAGTTCGACCATAACTGGAGTATATCACAAGAAGAAATCATCTTCTATTCGTGGTTTCCATTTGGCGACAACTGAGTTTGCCTCGAGAAATAAGATGTAAATCCATTTGAAAAACTATTTTTACCACCGGGAACTTGCTCGGGTAGGAAGGTAGAGAAAGCAGAAGAGATTCTCATTTGAAATCTGGCTTGATCCTTACCGTCAACCGTTATTTCGTAAAGCTTATCTAGACTATCTGAATCTACCACATAAGCCGATCTACCAACAGCTAAGAAGATCGCAAATGCTCTACCAGAATCATTTACTTTAAAATGGGGCATAAATGTTCCATTATCAAATCTTACAGACGTATCATATCTGCTTCCGATTCTAATTATTTTTCCCCTACCGTGTCCTTTTCTTGATTTAAAGGCCGCAACTTGAACGATAAGTATGCCGGGGATACCAAAACTATCGCCATCAATTTCAAGCTCTGGTTTTTCTGTTTGATGTGCTCTAAAATCATATCCTAATTTTTTTTCTTGATCAACCACGTTTATCTATATATCATAAACTTAAATCTTCCGCAACAATCTATTGCTTTTTAGCTTCCGATTCTATACCATGGGTTTATGAAAGTCCTACTCCAGTCGTTTCTTATTCTATCTTCAGTTTGCGCTGCTATCATAACTTTTATAAACCTTGCCTACGCTCAAACTTCTTCCAATCCTGATTACGTAATAGAGCATCAGGAGCTCGAGCAAAAAACCTATCATCCTGAAAACGCAAAACAGAATAATCCAAGGCTAATAGTGGGAGAAAATTATCAGGCGGTGCTTGGATTTGGTGATATTCCGCAAATAAGTTTTTTTTCAATCAAAATCTCAGGCACAATACTTGATTATGGAAAGCTCTACCCAACCAATCCAATCCTGCGGGAAACAATTATAGAAACCGAGGGACAATCTGCGCACGGATACAGCGTTTTGGGATATGAGGATCATCCGCTTGCAGATGAGTCTTTCTCAAACCTGATACCGGACACTTCCTGCGACCGCGGACTTTGCTCTCAGGCCACTTCGGCAATCTGGAAAGACCATCTTACTTATGGTTTCGGATATACTTGTGAAAGTCTAGATAAATCTCTCTGTGTTGGCTTCGAAGATACTAATTCGTATAAAAGTTTCCCCGATGCATCCAAATCAGAAGCATACCAGCCAGTTTTGAAGACAATCAACTCAGAGAACAGTAAAGCTAAGATTATTCATAAACTCAACGTTTCAGCTTCCCAGAAGAACAAAATCTATTTGAACAATATAAATTATCTGGCTGTTCCCAACCTTTGATATGAAAAAATTCTTTTTATTAATCTTTATATCTTTTAGTCTTTTAAGCTTGCCTAAAACCGTAGAGGCTGAGCAAAAAGGGATTGGTGTTTACCCCCCAATAATTAAAATAACAGCTTCTGCTCCATCTGATATATCAGTGCCAATTTCGGTGAAAAATATGGAAGACAAGCCAATCGAAGCTACTATTTCAATTCGGCCTTTCAAGATAGACCAATCAGGAGCAATTAACTATATTTTATACAAAGATTATACCAGGGAAGTCTCAGCCCTGATTGAGACAGTTGTATTACAAGAAGAGAATCAAAATGTATCAAAGCTGGTTTTTTCGCCCAACGGGATAAAAAATCTAAAGCTAAAAATTGACATTGGCAAAGATCAGAAGGAAAAAGATATATACTTTTCTGTACTTTTTCTGGTAACCAATCAGGATTCTTCGGAAAACACACGCTCCCTACTCTCAATAGGCACCGCAACGAATGTTCTTCTTGCAATTGGAGAAAATACTCTGCCTTCATATCAAGATAGATTTTCCTCCTCAGTTCTTACCTCGGAAGGAAATTTGAAGTTCAAAATAACTTTAGCAAATACAGGAAAGCACTTTATGAGCATCAAGCCTCAGTTAATTATAAAAAATGTATTCGGTAAGGAAATTGAGATATTAAATCTCAAAGAGGAAAACATCCTGCTGGGACAAACAAAAGAATTATCCAACACAAATCCTGATAATCTAGTGATTTCGGGCAAAAAGTACTATTTTGGCCCGTACATAGCTATTTTGAGCCTAAATACTGCCGGTCA
Source organism: Patescibacteria group bacterium (assembly GCA_038063195.1). Lineage (GTDB taxonomy): Bacteria > Patescibacteriota > Microgenomatia > Levybacterales > UBA12049 > JBBTVO01. The sequence continues at coordinate 3,226 of JBBTVO010000025.1, read as the reverse complement.
GGAAACTATATCAAACAAGAGCATAACAATATTCGTTTTACCTGGAAGCACTATCTGGCTATTAAGCGCTGGTACCATCATAATCTTACTAATAATCCAACGAATAAGAGTAAAGAGAAGGAAAAAAAATTAATCATTTCACATTTCTACCTATATTTACAATCTAAAATAACATTTAAAAAAGTATATCACTCGCCACAAGCATTTGCTAAAATAAATCCTCTAGTACGATTTTCTTTAACAAATTTAGGAATTATTTAGGATTTTTGATCAATTTTAGCAGCCTTAAATTCATCAATCTTGTGTCAAAATACTTGATTTAGCCTCAACTGATATACTTCAACTATATTTGATATTAAAATGTATATTTAAGAATATGAACAAAAATAGAACTTTGAGCCCTTTTTTACTTTTCATATAATTTTCTATCTTTTTCACATACTATAGTCCTTCGAATTTTAATAACAATAGATATAAAAGTATATCATCTTCTATTTACTCTAGGGTATTGACATATAAATCTCTAATTGGTTATTCTGAATATGTACCCTTTTTATTCTATATAATTTATATAATCGGTATAATTTCGAAGCTAAATGCTATTTTCACGAAAATTTGACCGTTTAACCAAAAATGGAATTTATCAATCAATTTATTGAGTTTCTTTCAAAAAATCGAGTATCTTCTATCAGCAGAAGGAACTATATATCTGATCTTAGGTACTTTATGAATTGGTATAAGACTGCTTACAACGAAGAATTCTACCCCGAAAAGCTAAACACCTCCACGATTGAAAGTTTTAAACTGCAAAATTCAAACGAAAATATACTTTCCTTTAGAAGAAGACTCTCCTCTATTAGGAAGCTTGCGAAGTTTGCTCTTGAGAGCAACTATATAAACTCAGACCCATTCAGTCAGGAAAAAAGCTTAGACCTGAGCTCAAGTGAATATCCGGATACTAATGGATTTAGAAATCACCTCCATGAAAAAGGAATTTCTTCAATATCTATAAAAAACTATCTATCAGACGTAAATCAGTTTGCTGAATGGGTAAATAAAGTCAGTATTTCAGGCTCAGATTGGATTGTTCAGAAAAACTTTTTCGAGTCCTTGAACACTGAATTAATTGAGGAATATAAAAAAAGACTATCAAGGCTAAATTTCTCTGCACCGACCATCAACCGGAAACTATCCTCGATAAGAAATCTAATATCTTGGGCAAGCGAAACAGGAAAAATCCCGCATAATTTTCTCAAGAATAAACCAACTTTTCCTTACAATGCGAAAGAATCTTTTATCCCTCTTGACGAAAATCCTCCAAATCAGACTAATGACGAGAATATAGAAGCAGCTGGCTTTGAATATTCTCATCTCCCCCCCCTTAGGCTTGCACAAAAGCTTGGTATAGGCTCAGCCCGATTACTGGATTTCTTATTAATTGATAGTTTGATAAAAGCTTCAGACAGCTTGGGAAGCTTATTCTCCAAAGAAAAAAAGGATTTAATATTCAGCTCAAACAAGGAAAAAGTGCCTTTAATTCAAGATCCTTTAAAATTCGTAAATATTAGCAAATCGTTTTATGATCCGCTAAATGTTTCTACCAAGAACTTATCCCTTGGTCAAAAAATTCTGCATACTATACGGTTTAGTAGGCCAAAATGGTACTTAAAGTATCATAGCTATGCAATAGCTCACTATATACATTTCGGGATTCTAATGATGCTTATGAGTGTTTTTGGGTTTGGCCTGTATCAAAGGTTTTGGGGACCTCCCAATCTCAGCGGCGTGCTCGGAGCTTCATTCTCTCCTTCTCCAAGAATTATAACTGTAAGAGAAAAACTCTCAGATTCTTCAGGCAATCCCATTATTTCACCTTCGGATGTAAGATTTGCAATATATGATGATGCAACAGCCTCAGGTTCATCTTTGCTGTGGGAAGAGGTAAATACAATAAATCCCGATGAAGGTGGAAATTTTTCTGCTTCATTAGGACAGACAATCCCCATTCCTCCTGAGATCTTTATCTCAAATCCATCTTTGTGGCTTGGCCTAAGCGTTAGCCAGACACAAGAACTAAAACCCCGCCGGCAATTATCCCAGGTAGGCTCAGCAGATGACGCACAAACTCTCCAGCGTATGGGCATAGCCGGGCTCGATAACTATACCAATTCTATTCTAGCGCTTGATTCAACGGGTAACATCACTATCGGCGGCGGCGGATCCCATACTTTTCAGGCTGTTGACGGCCAGCTTATTCTCTCGGGAAATAACCTTACTCTTACTACTGTTGCGGGCACGAATTCCAATATAGAACTGTCTCCTGATGGCTCAGGAAAAATAGACATTACCAAACCTATTCATAATAGCTCAGACTATAGCAATATACCAAATGCCATTGGGAGCGTGGAATTCGATGATACCGTAAGCATACTTGCTACATCAAGTGCGCAATCGGCCCTTACTATCAACCAAACTGATCTGGGACCTCTTATTAGCGCATATGCTGGGGGTATTGCCAAATTCACCGTAGACAATTTTGGCAATACCGGCCTTTCCGGCCATCTTAGTCTTTCGGGAAATAGCCCCAACATATTTTCAACTTCCCCAGGCACAACTTTGTCAATTGGAGCTTCCGGAAATGGAACGCTGGTCCTTCAACCCGTAGCAAATGGAAACATAGAATTCTTCTCAGCGCTCAACTCTTTATCATCTTCAGGCAATTTGAGGCTCACAGGAGACATTATTCTTGCAACTCCATCTGCTACAACTTTCGGCGGAATTAAATATGCGTGGCCTACAAGCGGTCAGTCAAACGGGTATTATCTCAAAACTAATGGCTCAGGAGCTCTGTCATGGTCGGCAGTTCCTGACCTCACGGGAATTTGGGATCAGACAGGCCGGGGAAACGTGGGACTCGGAACAACATCTCCGAATTTCAGGCTTGATGTTCAGGATTCTAAGACCGCCACGGCCGCGGCACAAATATTTAATACGGATACGGGCGGGTCTTCAACAGGAATGGTGGTTAAGCTTGGAAATACTTCATCAACTACCGATATCAACAATAAATGGGTTTCCTTTGAACAATCAGGAATTGGAATTGTGGGACTTATAAAAGGAAACGGATCAAGCGGAATTACCTTTCAAGGGAATGGCATTGCTGACTTCGCAGAATATCTCAAAAAAGATCAAAATGAATCAATAGAGTACGGAATGGTGGTTTGTT